>NZ_JBHZBH010000025.1:0-132518 GCF_042754765.1 Nonomuraea sp. NPDC059194
GATGTTCGTGATCTAAGCAGTCAGATCATCGCAGGTCGGAGGCACCTTCTTCAGTTATCGATCTTCAGAGTGAAATACCGGCTGAATAGCCGAGGCCGACGCGTTCGGGTGGGCGGTCTACCGGTTCCCGCCGAGGAACCCGCCAGGCTCAGCTCGCGCACCAGCTGAGATCCTTCTGCTCATGAGCACACCACCAGACGGATTGCCCATCTACCGAGTCCTGACCGGCCCGGACGACGCCGCGTTCTGCCAACGTGTGAGCGAAGCGATCGGTCTTGGCTACGAACTCCACGAAGGCCCCGCCATCACCTTCAACGGTGAGAACGTCATCGTCGCCCAGGCGTTGGTCTGGCGAGCACGCACGCCGTAGGTCAGTCGAGCGAGGTGTCGCCCATCGACTCGAGCACCAGGCGCAGCAGCCCCGAGAGCTGATCACGTTCGGCGGGGCCGAGGACGGCCAGCAGCCTGCTTTCGTTCTCGACGTGCAGCCCGACCAGCTCGTCGATGAGCCGCAGCCCTTCGGGGGTCAGCCTGATCCGCACGGACCTGCGGTCCTCGCTGTCGCGGATGCGCTCGACCAGCCCCTTGGCCTCCATCCTGTCGATCCTGTTGGTGATCGCTCCCGAGGTCACCATCGCCGCCTTGAGCAGCGAGCCCGCCGTCAGCTCGTACGGCGGGCCCGATCGCCGCAGCGTGGCCAGCACGTCGAACTCGAAGCTCTCGAGTCCGTGCTCGGCGAAGAACCGCTTGAGCGCCTGCTCGACGAGCCGGGTCAGCCGCGAGAGCCGTCCGACGACGCCCATGGGCCAGACGTCGAGGTCGGGCCGCTCCCTGTTCCACTGTGCGATCACCGCGTCCACCGCGTCGCTCATAGCCTGTCCTCTCAACGGAAATAATCTCAACGTTCACAGACTTGACGTTCACACGAGCATGATGATGTTATCTCAACGTTGAGATTATCAATGAGAGGTGATGGACGTGGCCACGATCGAAGCCCCACCGATCGAACGCACGCGTTACACGACGAGCGACCTGGCCCTGACCGCCCTGGCGCCGGTGAGCTGGGGAACCACCTACGTCGTCACCGCGACGCTGTTGCCGCCCGACCGGCCGCTGCTCGCCGCGACCTTGCGAGCGTTGCCCGCCGGACTGGTGCTACTGGCCATGACCCGTCGCCTGCCACGCGGTTCGTGGTGGTGGAAGGCCACGGTGCTCGGCATGCTGAACTTCGGCGCTTTCTTCCCCCTGTTGTTCTTCGCCGCCTACCGGTTGCCCGGCGGCGTCGCGGCCACGATCGGCTCGGTCCAGCCGCTGGTCGTTGCGCTGCTGTCGATGCTGATCCTGCGGTCGACACCGGCCCGCGCCGTGCTGTACGCCGCCGTCGCGGGCACCGGCGGCGTGGCCCTGCTGACACTGACCGCGCAGGCCCGCCTCGATCCGCTCGGCATCGCCGCCATGCTGCTGGCCACCTCGCTGATGGGGGGCGCCATCGTCCTCACCAAGAAGTGGGGTCAGCCGGAGTCGCCGCTGGTCATGACCGGCTGGCAGCTCACCATCGGCGGGCTCGTCCTGGCACCGTTCACGCTGGCGGTCGAGGGTCTGCCCTCGGCCTTCACCGTCCAGAACCTCCTCGGCTTCGCCTACCTGGGCATCATCGGCACCGCCCTCGCCTACGCGCTGTGGTTCCGCGGCATCGACCGCCTCGCGCCCACCTCCGTCTCGTTGCTCGGCCTCACCAACCCGCTGGTCGCCACCCTCGGCGGCCTGGTGGTGCTCGGGCAGACCCTCACCGGCTGGCAGATCGCCGGATTCGCCATCGCGCTCGGCGCGCTCGTCGCCGGCCAGACCCTGAGCAGGAAGTCAGCATGACCACCACCGTCTTGTCCACCGACCGGGTCCCGTTGAAGACCTGGCTGGCCGTCGCCGCCGTGGCGGTCGGCACCTTCTCGGTCGTGACCGTCGAGCAGTTGCCCGTGGGCCTGCTCACCTCCATCGGCGGCGACCTCGACATCACGGAGGGTACGGCCGGCCTCATGGTCACCGTGCCGGGTCTGGTGGCCTCGGCTGCCGCGCCCCTCCTCCCCGTGGCCATCCGCCGCCTCGACCGGCGTGTGGTGCTCATCGGCCTGCTCGGCCTCATGGTCCTGGCCAATGCGATGTCGGCCTTCGCGCCGAACTTCGCCGTCCTGCTGGCTTCACGCTTCCTCGTCGGGGTGAGCATCGGCGGGTTCTGGGCGCTGGCGGCCGGCATCGCCGTACGGCTGGTGCCTGACAGGCACGTTCCCCGCGCCACCTCGCTGACCTTCGGAGGGGCGACGGCGGCCAACGTGCTCGGCGTCCCCGCGGGCACGCTGATCGGCGGGCTCACCGACTGGCGGGTGGCGTTCGCCGCCGTGGGCGTGCTCGGCCTGCTCGTGGTCGCGGGCCTGTGGCTGCTGCTGCCGCGACTGCCCGCCACCGAGCCGGTACGGCTGCGCGCGCTGCCCCGGCAGTTCCGCAACCCCGTCGTCAGGACCGCGGTCCTCTCGACGTTCCTCCTGGTGAGCGGTCACTTCGCCGCCTTCACCTTCGTGAGCCCGATCCTGCAGGGCATCTCGGGCGTCAGCGAGAGCATGATCGGCCCACTGCTGCTCGCTTTCGGCGTCGCCGGTGTGGTCGGCACCTTCGTCGCGAGCGCGGGAGCTTCACGCGACGTCAGGAAGACCATCATCACGCTCGGCGTCGCGCTCGCGGCGATCATGGCGCTGTTTCCCCTGCTCGGTGGCAGCCCGCTCACCGGGTCGGCGCTGCTGATCCTGTGGGGCCTGGCCTTCGGCGGGGTGCCGGTGGCCGTACAGACGTGGATCTTCAAGGGCGCGCCCGACGCGGCGGAGGCGGCCACCGCGCTGAACACCTCGGTGTTCAACCTGGCCATCGCGCTGGGAGCGCTGCTGGGTGGCCTCTTCGTCGACGCGGTCACCGTCACCGGCGTCCTGTGGTTCGGCGCGCTGCTCACGGTCCTGACCTCGCTGGCGGTGTGGCGGACCAGAGACGCCTGACCGGCCGGAGCCGCCAACGGTGGAGGGGGCCGTGGGATGCCACGGCCCCCTCCACCGAAGGTCGGCTACGGCCGGGTCAGCCGCGGCCGGTGAAGAAGGCCCTGACGTCGGCGGCCAGCACCTCGGGTACCTCGTGCGCGGCGTAGTGGCCGCCCACCTCGTAGGTGTTCCACTGCTCGATGTTCTTGTGGTCGCGCTCGGCGAAGCGGCGGATCGACTGGAAGTCGTTGGCGAAGCCCGCCAGGCCGATCGGGACCGTGGTCGGCTCGGTGGGGTGCTCGGACTTGGCGTCCTCGTAGTAGAACCGGATCGACGAGCCCGCGGTGCCGTAGAACCAGTGGATCGCGATGTTGGTCAGCGTGAAGTCGCGGTCCAGGTGCCCGCCGATGAGCTGCCCCATCCAGCCGAGCAGCCCCGCAGGGGAGTCGGCGATCGCGTGGGCCAGGGTCTGCGGCGACTGCGACTGGAGCTGGTTGAAGGCGCCCATGTTCTCCCAGAACCACTGCAGGTGCCGCATCGCCGCCTGCTCCTGCTCGGTGAGGTCCTGCAGCTCGGCGGGGTCGCCGGAGGGGAAGGAGAAGATCTGCGTGACGTGCAGGCCGACGACGTTGCCGGGGGCGATCCTGCCGAGCTCGGGCGAGACCAAGGAGCCGCCGTCGTTGCCGACCGCGCCGTACCGCTCGTAGCCCAGGCAGGCCATCAGCTCGGCCCACGCCTGGGCGGTCCTGTACCTGTTCCAGCCCTTCTCGCTCGTCGGCCCCGAGAACCCGAAGCCGGGCAGGGAGGGGATGACCAGGTGGAAGTCGCGCGAGAGGTCCTCGATCACGTCGAGGTACTCCACGACCGTGCCGGGCCAGCCGTGCGTGAGGATCAGCGGGAACGCGTCCTGCTTGGCCGAGCGGACGTGGATGAAGTGGATGTTCTGTCCGTCGATCTCGGTGGTGAACTGCGGGTGGGCGTTCAGCTTCGCCTCCCAGGCGCGCCAGTCGTAGCCGTCGCGCCAGTACGCGACCATCTCCTTGACCCACTCGACGCTCACGCCGTACTCGGAGTCGGTGCCGGGGATCTGGTCGGTGAAGCGGGTCAGCGCGAGCCGCGCCTGAAGGTCGTCCAGGTCGGCCTGCGGGATCTCGACGCGGAAGGGGCGGATCTCGGACATGGGCTTCTCCTCTGAACGGAACAGCTTGTTCTGTTCCAATAATAGCAGAGTAAAGCATTCCGTTCCACTCGAAAGAGACGCGTCCCTCCACTACGGGACCATCAGGGGGAAGTACCATCAGCGAATGATCGAAAATACCGAAACCGTGCCAGGGTGGCTTGCTCCAGACGAGCTGGAGTCGATGCGCGGGCGGATGCCGATCCTCTACGTCGACGCCGTCCCCGTGCGGGTCGACGACACCGGCGTGGTCACCCACGTCGGGCTGCTGCTGCGCATCTCGGCCGACGGCACGGTCAGCAGGGCGCTGGTCTCCGGGCGGGTCCTGCACCACGAACGGATCCGCGACGCGCTGCTGCGCCACCTGGAGAAGGACCTCGGGCCCGTGGCGCTGCCGCACATCCCGGCCTCGCCCCAGCCGTTCACGGTGGCGGAGTACTTCCCGACGCCCGGCGTCACGCCGTACCACGACCCGCGCCAGCACGCGGTGTCGCTCGCCTACATCGTTCCCGTGGTCGGTGACTGCAGGCCCCGCCAGGACGCGCTCGACCTGGTCTGGTTCACGCCCGAGGAGGCGGCCTCGCCGATGGTGCAGCAGGAGATGATCGGCGGGCAGGGCGTACTGCTGAAGCAGGCGCTCGCCTCCGTCGGCCGCCTGCCCTGACCCTGCCACCGCCCGGCTAGGAGATCGCGTCGAGGGCGGCCGACAGCCTGGTCAGCGCCTGGAGGGCGGCGCTCCACTCGGCCTCGCCCAGCTCGGCGGCCAGCCGTTCGGCCAGCTCCTGGTGCCCGGGATCGATCCTGCTGACGGCGGCCAGCCCCTCGGGAGTCGGCCGCAGCAGTTTGGCCCTGCGGTGGGCCGGGTTGGGGAGGTATTCCGCCAGCTCCTTCTCCACCAGCAGGTCGGCGATGCGCTGCACGCCCTGGCGGGTCATCCCCATCTCCCTGGCGATGCCCGCCACCGGCAGCGGCTGCTTCAGCACCGCGCCCAGCACCTGCCACCAGGAGGCGGTGAGGCCGGCCGGTCTGGCCAGCCCCTCCGCCACGGCCATGAACTGCCCGTTGAGCCGGAAGGCCGTCACCGCGGTCGTCGACAACAGCTCTCCCGGGTCGCTCACGGCGCCATCAGCACCTCGATCGCCGACGCGTCGCTGTGCTTGAACAGCCTGAACCACGCGTCGAGCTTGTGCGGCGGGAAGACGTCGAGCCTGGCCAGGACCTCCCTGGCGAAGGCCACGGGCTCGGTCGGCCCCGCCGTGATCAGGTCGCCGTCGGTGACCGCGTCGGCCTCGACGTAGTGGTCGGCGCCGTTGTAGCCGTCGACCTGCACGTAGCCGGGGAAGGCGCTGGTGTGGTCGCGATCGTCGAGCAGCCCCTCCCTGGCCAGGCCGGGCACCGCGCCGCAGATGGCCGCGACCGGCACGCCCGCGGCGAGGAACTCGGCGGCCTTCTTGGCGAACGCGCCGTTGCCGCCCTCGTCCCAGAGGTCGGCGCCGGGCAGGATCAGCATCGCGCTGTCGGCCGGAGAGAGCTGGTCGAGCGTGATGTCGGGCAGGATCCGCGTGCCGCCCATCGTGGTGACCGGGTCGGTCGTCTCGGCCACGGTGACGATGTCGTAGTGCTCGCCGCGCACGTGCGCGGTGGCGTATCCGGTCTCCCAGTCGGCGAGGGTGTTGTAAACGGCGAGGTGAACGATTCGCTTCATGGCAATAGCTTGTCATATCGACAACATGTTGTCAATCGAAAATCTGCGAGGATGGACCCTATGGCAGAGATCGTCGGCGGCGGACACCCGGTCAACGACGCCGAACGGCGCGTGATCGCCCATCTGCGCGACCACGCGCCCGACGACTGGTTCCTGCTGCACAACATCGAGATCCCACGCCGCGGCGATCTGTTCGAGGTCGACCTCATCGTGCTGACCGGCCACTCCCTCGTGGTCATCGACGTCAAGGGCACCAGAGGCCGCATCGAGGTGTCGGGCCAGCGCTGGTTCCCGCCGCGCAGGGAGGCGTTCGGCTCGCCCGTGGCCAAGCTGCGCGGCACCGCCAGGGCGCTGAAGGGCCTGCTCGTCGACAAGCACCGCGAGCTGGAGCGGGTCTACGTCGACAGCCTGGTCGTGCTGTCCTCTCCCGACGCCGAGCTGGTCGATCCAGGGGGGCGCGAGCTGGCCAACGTCGCCTACCTGCATTCCCTCGTCGCCACGCTGGCCGACCCCGGCAGGGTACGGCGGGGCGGCACCCACGACGCCAAGCCGTACCTGCCGAAGATCCTCGACGCGCTCAACGCCACCGTACGGCGCAGCACCGCCCCGCCCAGGTTCGGCAACTGGGAGGTCGCCGAACGGCTCGGCGGCGACAGCAAGGTGACCGAATACCGCGCCTTCAACGCCACGGTGCCGGGCAGCGAGACCGTGCTGCTGCGCGTCTACCAGGCCGACCCCATGGCCGACCAGGAGCAGCGGGCGGCCGAGCGGCAGCGCATCGCCAACGCCTACGAGTCGTTGACGCGGATCCCCGCCCATCCCGCCGTCGTCAGGTCGCGCGACTTCTTCGCCATCGACGACGAGAGCAGGTTCGTGCTCGTGCTGGACGACGTCCACGGCAGGGCGCTCCATCTGAAGCTCCAGGAGCGCAGGAGCGAGCTGATCAAGGGGGCACTGCGGGGCATGCTGTCCGGCCTGGCGCACGTGCACGCCCACGGCGTGGTCCACCGGGCGCTGACCCCCGCCTCCGTGCTGGTCACCGAGGAGGGGCAGGCGATGCTCACCGGGTTCGACTACGCCAAGGGCGCGCCCAGGGCCTACACCGTGGCCAACGAGCTGAGCAACGTCCTCGACGCCCAGTACGTCGCCCCCGAGTGCCATGACCGGCCCGACCTCATGACCGAGGCGTCCGACGTCTACGCGGCCGGCGTGATCGCCCACCAGCTGCTGCCCGGCGACGCCGACGGCCTGCTGTCGGAGATGCTGCACCCCGATCCAGGCAAGCGGCCGAGCGCGGCCGAGGCGCTCGCCGTGCTCGACGGCGCCCCCGTGGCAGCCAGGCAGGGGCGGATCAGACGCCTTCTGCGGCGAGTGATCCCCTGAGCGCGACGGCCTCGCTCAGATAGCCGCTGGCCAGCTCCACCCGGCCCGCCGAGCGGTACAGCTCGCCGAGGAGTTCGGCCGAGGAGGCCTGCCCGCTGCGGTCGCCGAGCCGCCTGAAGACCGCCAGCGCGCGTTCGAGCCCCGTCGAGGCGTGGACCAGCTCGCCGCGCGCGGCCTGCAGTCCCGCCAGGCGTTGCAGCGCGTAGGCGCCGCAGTGCAGGTCGCCCAGGCTCTCGAAGATCTCCAGCGCGCGTTCGACGTGGTGGCCGCCGAGCTGGACCGACACGCACCCTTCCCGGTGGACGTCGCCGAGCTCCTGGGCCAGGCGCAACGCCTGGCCCAGCCAGTGCGCGGCCTGGGCCTGGTCGCCCGACTTCAGCCAGACCCTGCCGATGGCCTGGCGGGTGTAGGCCGCGCCGGGCAGGTCGCTCATCGAGTCGAACATCGCCAGGGCGCGGCGGAAGTGCGACAGCGCGGTGGGGTGCCGCCCGCGGAACTGCGCGACGGCGCCGAGCCCGCACACGGAGGTGGCCTCGGCCCTCATGTCGCCGAGCTCGCGGAAGGCCTGGCGGGCGCGGGCGAACATCTCCTCCGACTCGGCGTAGCGGTCCTGGTAGAGGCAGACCTGGGCGAGGCCGCGCAGCATGGCGGCCTCGCCGTACCTGTCGCCCGCGACCCTGGCGGCGGCCAGCGCGGTGCGGTGGGTGCGCTGCCAGGTGTCGAAGTGGCAGCGCAGGTCGAGGTAGGGGACCATCGCGGCGGCCAGCCCCCACGCCTGTTCGGCCAGGCCCGCGGACGCGGCCAGGCCCACGGCGTCCTCCAGCGCCCCGTGCTCGACCTCGAACCAGGCCAGCGGGTCGGCGGTGAGCATGTCGAGGGCGCCAGGCGGCTGCCACCAGCGCTGCGCGGCGGCCGAGCTGAGTGTGAACACCGTGGGCGGCAGCTTGGCGATGGCCAGCTCGGCGGTCGCGGTCCATCCGGCGACGACCCTGGCGAGCGCCGCGGGGTCGGGGCGCTGTTCGAGGGCGTGACACCGGACCAGGTCGGGAAGCTGGAAGCGCGGCTGGCCGAGCCGGTCGGTGCCGACCAGCCGTAACAGGTCGGCGTCCACGAGGGCGTCGCTGACGTCGTCGGCGAGGTGCCGGTCGAGGACGGCGTCGACCACCCAGCCGGGTATCGCGGCGCCGCCCAGCCTGCCGAGCGTGTGGAGGGCGCGGGCGGCCTCCATCGGCAGGCCCCGGTAGCTGTGGTCGAGGCCGGTGCGCACGTCGAGGTCGCCGATGCGCAGCTCTCCTATCCTGCGGTTCTCGTCCATGAGCCGGTTCTGGAACAGCGCGAGCGACCAGCCGGGGCGCGCCGCCAGCCTGGCCCCGGCGATCCGTACGGCCAGCGGCACGTACCCGCACGCCCGCACGATCGCCGTGGCCGCCTCAGGCTCCCGCGCCGTCCGCGCCTGGCCGACGATCCTGCGCAGCAGGTCCTCGGCCTCCGGCCGCGACAGCGGCTCGAGGTGGACCTGGAGCGCGCCGGGCAGCGAGGTGAGCTTCGACCTGCTCGTCACGATCACCGAGGACCCGTGGCCGGGCAGCAGCGGGCGCACCTGCGAGGCGTCCATGGCGTCGTCGAGGACCACAAGCATCGGACGGTCGGCCAGGATCGAGCGGTAGAGGGCCGAGCGCTCGGCGGCGCCGTCGGGAACCGAGGTCGCGCCCAGCGCCCTGAGCGCCTGGGCCAGCAGCTCGGCGGGGTCGGTGGTGGCCATGCTGAGGAACAGCTGTCCCGCGGGGAACCGGTCGGTGAGGGCGTGGGCGGCATGGACGGCCAGCGCGCTCTTGCCTGATCCCGGCGGCCCCGAGATCACCGCGAGGGGCACGGGTGCCGCCAGCGCCACCGACTCGCTCACCCGGCCCACGAAGTCGGGAACGTCAGGAGGAAGCTGGCGCGGGACGGGCGCGACCACCTCGGCCACCCTGACAGTGCCGGTGGCCGCGCCGGGCGGCGGCTCTCCCTCCAGCACCCTGGCCTGCACCTGGCGCAGCCCCGCTCCCGGCTCGACGCCCAGCTCGGCGACCAGTTGCCGCCTGATCGCGGTGTAGCAGGCCAGCGCCTCCGCCTGCCGCCCGCTCCAGTGCAGGGCGAGCATGAGCTGCCCCCACAGGTCCTCGCGGAAGGGATGCTCGGCGCACAGGGGACGCAGCAGGGCGACCGCCTCGCCGTACGCGCCCTGCTCCAGGAGGGCGGCGATCAGCTCGCGGGCGGCGGCCAACCGTACTTCATGGAGGGGGGCGAGCCTGCGCGCCCACATCGGGTGGTCGGGCAGGTCGGCCAGCGGCGCGCCGCGCCACAACGCGAGCGCGGCGGCCAGCGAGTCGGGGTCGCGGCCGGCGACCAGCCGCTCGAACCGGAGCAGATCGAGATCCTGGGGGGCGACCTCGATCAGGTAGCCGGACCCTTCCGCGCGGATGCGCGCGCCGAGAGAGGAGCGCAGGGCGCTGGTGTAGGTGCGCAGGTTCGCCTGGGCCGAGCGGGGCGGGCGGTCCCACAGCACCTCGACCAGCAGGTCGGCGCTGACGAGGTGGTTGGAGTCGAGAAGCAGTGTGGCCAGCAGCATGCGCGGCTTCCTGCCGGAGATGCGCAGTGGCCGCCCTCCGGCCCACACCTCCAGCGGGCCGAGCACATGGAAGGACACCATGGCAGCCCTCTGTACGTTTTTTGTGCGCATTATTCCCACCCTGGGCCCTGACAAGCCATGTCCGGTGTGGAAGGGGTCCCAGTGAAACTCACAGCAGTCGCCATCGCGGGCTTAGCCCTGTTCTTCAGCGTCGCCGCCGCCGACCCTGGAACGGAGGGCGGCGACCCGCCCAACGAGGTCACGGCCGAGGTGAGCGTCATGGCCACCAACTTCCAGCTGCCCTTCCCGTGCGGGCAGGCGTGGACCGGCAACTCCAGCGCGAGCAGCGCCCACCAGTCCTGGGAGATCGACTTCAACAGGGGCAGCACGCCCGACGCCGACCTCGGCGACCCCGTGCTGGCCGCCGCGTCGGGCACCGTGGTCATCTCCGCCCACCAGGGCTCGACCAACGGCTACGGCAACCTCGTCAAGATCGACCACGGTGGCGGCTGGTCCACCTACTACGCCCACCTGAACGTCCGCTCGGTCAGCGCGGGCCAGGCCGTCTCCCAGGGCCAGAAGATCGGCACCGTCGGCAACACCAGCAAGCCGGGCAACAACATCTCCCCCCACCTCCACTACGAGGTACGGCTCGGCAGCAGCTACCCGTCCAACATCCAGAAGGCCGTCTTCAACGGCACGACCTTCGGCTACCCCGTCCAGACGGTCACCTCACGCAACTGCGGCGGCAGCACCAACCCCTACACCCCGCAGGAAGTCTGCGGCGCCGGCTACAGCGTGATCGACTCGGCGGCGCTCGGCTCCTCCGGCACGGTCTACCTGCTCTACAACAGCGGCAACGGCTACAACTGCGTCACCACCATCAAGCACACCTCCCTCGGCACCCCCACGGCGACGACCGCCTACCTGGAAGTGCAGGGCAGTAGCAGAATCACCGACTCCGGCAACTTCGGGTACTACGCGGGACCTGTACGCGCCTCCGCCGCGAACAAGTGCGTGAAGTGGGGCGGCAAGGCGGGCTCCTCCACCTACGACAGCCCCTTCGAGCACTGCGGCTGATCGTCTTCGGCGGGACCTCCACAGCGTGGTGGGGGTCCTGTTCCATGTCGTCACACGGTGTCGATGAGGTCGACCACGTAGACGAGCCTGGACCCTCCGGGGACCGGCATCCCGCCCGTCGTCAAGCCTGCCTTGGCGACGGGGGGCGCGGTGATCGCGACCCTGCTGCCCACCCGCCTGCCGGTCAGCTCCTCCACCCAGCCCGGCGGCACCGCCCCTTCCTTCAGCACGACGGCGCTCGGTCCGCCCCTGTCGAAGACCTTCCTGCTGGGCCAGCGGGCGCCGACGTACCGCACGACCACCCTGTCGCCGGGCGCCACCGTGGGCCCCGAGCCGTCGATCAGGACGCCAGAGCGGAGGGTGCGGGGCAGGTCGGGCAGCCGCCGGCCGACCAGTCTCGCGTCCGGCGGATAGCCGGCCAGGATGTCGAAGACCAGCACCAACGTCTCGTCGCCGTCGGCGTGCCCCGGCACGCCGTGCGGGCCGTACCCGAGGCGGGCGGGGGTCACCAGCATCACCCTGCTGCCGACGGGACGGTCGAGCAGCGCCCGCTCCCACGCCGGCGAGACGTGCCTGCCGTCGAGGACGACCGTGGTGGGCTGGTTGGTGTCGTAGGTCGTCAGGTACGGCTTGGCGCCGTCCCACCGGCGGATCTCCACCTCGGTCAGCACCACCTCGCCCCTCCTGGTGCGCGGGCCCGTCCCCTCCGACAGGACGCTCACCGTCGGGGTGGTGGGTTCGGGGCGGGAGGGCAGCTCGATGACGGGCCGCTCCCCGAACGCGCCGACCACCGTGGGCGTGGCGGTGGAGGCGCAGGAGACGGCGAGCAGCAGGCAGAGCAGGACGATCGGGCGCACGGTGATGACGTAGCCGCGATCGCCCCAAGCGACTCCTGACCGCCCTCCATCTCCGCGCAAACAGGTAGTTCGTCTCGCGAATTGTGCGGCGCCGGAATGTACCATGGTCACGTGGCTAGAGATAACGAGGGCCAGATCGGGGTGGTGGCCGGGCTGGTGCGGTCGACGTTCCTGGTGAATGCCGTGTACGCCGATTCCGCCAGGGAGTACGGCATCACCTCGCAGCAGGGCCAGCTGCTGTGCGTGCTGATGGCCCAGCCGTACGGCATGAGCGAACTGGGCGCGGTTCTGCGGCTGGCGAAGTCGAGCCTGACCGGCCTGGTCGACCGCACCGAGCGCAACGGCCTGGTCGACCGCAAACCGGACCCGCAGGACTCGCGTGCGGTGCGGGTCACCCTCACCCGGCGGGGCAGCAGGCTCGCCGAGGAGTTCTATGTCGAGACCTGCCGGCGCATCGAGAAACTGACGTCGGGGCTCGCCGCCGGCGAACGAGACGCGCTCGCCGGTCTGCTCGGCCGCGTCGTGCAGGACAACGCGGTTCCCGTGGTCTTCATGGAACCCGACGAAGGAGCCGCCGTCGACCGGAAGCAATAACACCGATCCGCCGGAGGAGTTGCAGTTCGTAGCACGAACTAATATGGTTCGTAGCACGAACTGCAACTCCTTGTCTGTGGAGGCGTGAAATCATGAGTCGTACGGTTGCGATCATCGGCGGAGGTTACGGAGGATC
The DNA here is from genome assembly GCF_042754765.1 of Nonomuraea sp. NPDC059194. Lineage (NCBI taxonomy): Bacteria > Bacillati > Actinomycetota > Actinomycetes > Streptosporangiales > Streptosporangiaceae > Nonomuraea > Nonomuraea sp. NPDC059194. The sequence goes on from NZ_JBHZBH010000025.1 coordinate 12,561, forward strand.
GGCGCTCGCCAAGGCGCTGGACCCCGAGGCCGACGTCGTCCTCATCGATCCCCGTGACGCGTTCATCAACTCGGCGGGGTCGCTGCGGGCGCTGACCCAGCCCGACTGGGCAGGCAACATGTTCTTCCCCTACGACGAGTGGCTGACGCGGGGCACGGTGATCCACGACCGGGCGGTCTCGGCGGACCCCGGCGGCGTCACCCTGGCCTCTGGACGGCGGGTCGAGGCCGACTATCTGGTCCTGGCCACCGGCTCCAGCTACGCCTACCCGGCCAAACCCGTCGCCGACTCGACCGACGAGGTTCTCGACGACCTCCGCCGAACCCACAAGGAGCTGGCCGACGCCGAGCGGGTGCTGATCCTCGGCGCCGGGCCGGTCGGCCTGGAGCTGGCCGGAGAGATCAAGGAGGTCTGGCCGCACAAGCACGTGACCATCGTCGACCCGGCCGAGCGGCTCCTGCCCGCCTTCCAGCCGGAGCTGCGGCAGGACTTGCACCGCCAACTCGACGAGTCGGGCATCCAGCTGCGGCTGGGCGCCGGCCTGGCCGTACCGCCGCCGACCGAGCCCGGCCAGGTCGGGGCCTTCACCGTCGCCACCACCGGCGGGGAGGACATCACCGCCGACATCTGGTTCCGCGCCCACGGGGTGCGCGTCAACAGCGACTACCTCGCCGACGGCCGGCTCACGACCCGCACCCCGCAGGGACAGGTGCCCGTCACCGAGACCCTCAACGTTCACGGCTACGACCACGTCTACGCGATCGGCGACATCACCGACGTCGCCGAGGCCAAGATGGCCGGATACGCGATGCAGCACGCCGAGGTGGTGGCCCGGAACATCACCGCCCAGCTGCGCGGCGAGCGGCCCACGGCTGCCTACCAGCCCCTGCCCCATCCCATGATCCTGCTCCCGCTCGGACCGCGGGGCGGTGTCGGCCAGCTGCCCAGCCCCGACGGCCCGGCCGTCGTCCCGACCGAGACGGTCGTCGCGTACAAGGGCGCCGACCTGTTCACCGCCCGCTTCACCGACCAGTTCGGCGCCTCCTGAAAAGCGGCCTCCTGGAAGCGGCCGCCTGAAAGCGCCTCCTGAAACGAAGGAAAGAACATTGTCCGGACAGAAAGTCGTCTTCGGTTTCGGCGCGCATAGCGGCATCGACGAGGTGCCGGAGCTGCTGCGCATGGCCGAGCAGGCCGACCGCTACGGGCTCGATCTCTTCTCGCTGTCGGATCATCCCTATCTCGGCGGGCGCCTGGACGCCTACGCCGCCCTCGGCTTCGTTCTGGGGCGGACGGCGCGCATCTCCGGCTTCGCCAACGTCACCAACCTGCCGACCAGGCCCGCTCCCATGCTGGCCAGGACGGTGACGTCGCTGTCGGCGCTGTCGGGAGGCCGCGTCGTGCTCGGCATGGGCGCGGGCGGGCTGTGGGATCGCATCGCCGACATGGGAGTGCCGCGGCTGTCGCCGGGCGACGCCGTGGACGCCTTCGAGGAGGCGATCACCCTGGTCAAGTCGCTGTCGGGTGGCGGCCCTGCGGTCACCTACCAGGGCGACCACTACCAGGTGCGCCAGATCGAGCCCGCTCCCGTCGCCGCGCCTCCCGTGTGGACCGGATCGGTCGGCCCGAAATCCCTGGCCGCCACCGGCCGGGTGGCCGACGGCTGGATTCCCGGCCACGCTGCGGACTGGCTCAGCGAGCGATACCGGGCGTCGCGGCCGGTCATCGACGAAGCCGCGGCAACCGTGGGCCGCGATCCGCGGGAGATCCGCACGGTCTTCAACTTCCCCGGGCGCATCACCGACCGGCCGCTGCCCGCCACGCGTGACCGCGACGGCCGGTGGGTCGGCGGCTCCGTCGGCCAGTGGGTCGAGGAACTGACCGGAGCGGTGCTGGAGCACGGCGCGTCGGGCTTCGTGCTCTTCTCCGCCGGTCACGGCAGTCCGGACCTCGACGTCCTGGCCCGCTGGGCCCGAGAGATCGTCCCAGCCGTCCGCGAAGCGATCGCGAAGGAAACCGGCTGAGCCGTGGTCCTGGGCCTTGTACCCGCGCTGGGGCGCTCGGAGGGCGAGGGCCGGAGATGGGCGCGAGGGGAGTCGGCTCACGGGCACACTGGAGTGCTGTGAGCCGGACGAACCTGGCGCGCAGGGTCGCGGATGCGGCCGAGATCGCGCTCACCACCCGCAAGTACGTCACCTTCCTCGACGTCGTGACCGGCCTGCGCTGGCTGCACAGCCGCCACGTCGACACCTGGCGCCAGGGCCGGGCCGCCACACTCGCCGAGCTGGCCGCAGTCGACGACGCCCGCCTGGCCGACGCCGCCGCGGCGCTCGGCGTGTGGGCGCGGTCCAAGGGCCTGCGCCCGGTGGAGACGCCGTACCTGTCGGGCGGCAGGGACCGCCGCGAGCTGCGCTTCACCACCGAAGGCGAGCAGGGCGCGTTCAGGGTTCACTGGATCTCCCCCGACCTCAGCGACGCGCGCGTCAGGCAGCTCACCGAACGGCAGAGCAAGGCGCCCGACCTGGTCGTGGTCGCCCCGCTGCAGGTGTGGGAGTGCGCCTCGTGCGGCGACACCGGCCCGTACCTGATCATGGAGGACGACCACCCACTATGCCTGACCTGCACCGACCTCGACCACCTCGTCTTCCTCCCCTCGGGCAACGCGGCGCTGAGCCGCAGGGCCAAGAAGGAGAGCGTGCTGTCGGCGGTGGTCGTGCAGTTCAACCGGCGGCGCAAGGTCTACCAGCGCCAGGGCGTGCTGGTGGAGGAGGCCGCGCTGGCCCGCGCGGAGGAGCAGTGCCTCGGCGACGAGCAGGCGCGCGAGGCCCGCAGGGTGCGCGACCGCGAGCGCCGGGCCGAGCAGGACCTCGACTACCAGGCCAGGATGGCGGCCGAGATCGTGCGGCTGTTCCCGAACTGCCCGCCCGAGCGCGCCGAGTCGATCGCCGTCCACGCCGCCCTGCGCGGCAGCGGCAGGGTCGGCCGTACGGCGGCCGCCAAGGCCATGGACGAGAACGCGATCACGCTCGCGGTCGTGGCCTCGGTCCGCCATCTGGACACTGACTACGACCGGATGCTGATGGACGGTGTGCCCCGCATGGAGGCGCGCGACCGCATCCGGCCGGTGATCGAGGCCAAACTGTCGGAGCTCAGGGGTACAAATCAAGGATGAGCGACTGGCACGCCGCCCGGAAGGCCATCCACAACTTCGCGCTGAGCCTTCCCGAGACCCACGAAGACTTCCCGTGGGGCGAGAGCGTCATCAAGGTCAACAAGAAGGTGTTCGTCTTCCTCGGCATCGACGAGCCGACCGACAAGTGGAATCCGGCGTTCGGGGTGAAGCTGCTGTCGGAGGCGCACGGCCACGCGCTGACCGTCGAGGGCGCCGAGCCCAGCGGCTACGGGCTGGGCAAGGCGGGGTGGGTGACGGTCCCGTTCGAGAGCGAGCTGCCGGACACCGAGGTGCTGCTCGACTGGGTGGAGGAGAGCTACCGGGCGATCGCCCCGAAACGGGCGATCAAGCTACTGGACGGCCAGGCGCAGCGCGAAACCGACCAGTAGCACGCCGGTGATCCGTTCGACGCGCCGCCGTACGCGGGGGGTGCGCAGCAGCGCGCCCAGCCTGTCGATCACGAGCACGTAGACGAGGAACCACAGGAAGTACAGCCCCGCGAAGACGGCCGACAGCAGCAGCGCGTCGTCGGGCCCCTTCATGAACTGCGGCAGGAACGTCACCTGGAACAGCAGCACCTTCGGGTTGAGCACGTTGGAGAAGAAGCCGTTGCGGATGTGCCGCTGCCCCGCGGCCTGCGCCTCCTGCGGCCTGGCCCGAAACGACTGCACACCCAGCCAGAGCAGGTAGGCGATGCCGATCCACCTGAGCGCGGCGAATGCGGTCGGTGAGGCGGCCAGCAGCGCCGACAGGCCGAGCGAGGCGGCGGTGGCGTGGACCGTGAGGCCCAGCAGGCCGCCTGCCATCGTGAGCAGTCCGGCGATCCGGCCGTGCGTGAGGGAACTGCGCATGATCAGGGCCGCGTCGGGCCCGGGGATCATGATCATGACAAGGGCGGTGACCGCGAAGGTCAGCAGCATGGCGGGGGTCTCCCGGAAGCTGGGCGCGCTCCGGGAGACCCGCGGGTGTGCAGGCCGCACGGAACCGCGGACGTACATGGGGCGCCTTGTGGGCGCCCTTGATGTTACTTGTCCGAGTTCCGGTACGGCGCCGCGGGCTTGCCCAGGGTGGGGGCGCCCAGCAGCTTGGCCGAGGAGACGGCGTAGATTCCGTCGTTGGTGAACACCCAGACGATCTTGCGGTCCCACTCGACGTAGATGGCGTGGGTCTGGTTGCCGAGCGCGTAGTCGGGGACGTTCTTGCTGAACCCGCTGGGCACGAACTGCGCGACCCGCTTCGGCTTCCGCACGTCGGAGGTGTCGAAGAACTGCACGCCCGCGTTGTAGAAGGCGTAGGTCAGCAGGCCCTGCTTGGGGTCGCCCGGCGAGGTGTAGGAGCCGGAGCGCTTGGGCCCGAAGCTGCCGCCCCGCTGGCAGTAGTCGGCGAACTTGGCGTCCGCCACCGGCTCGGGCCTGGGCAGCGTGCCGACGATGCGCGGGTGGCGCGGGTCGCGGGCGTCGACCTGGAAGACGTCCTTGTACGGCTCGTGGCAGTCCTCACCGAGCGGGTAGCCGGAGACGTAGACCATGCCGGTCTTGGCGTACTGGGAGACGTCCACGTTGTCGGCCTCGGTGCCGCCGACGGACATCGGCAGGTCGAGGTGGCCGACCTCCTTCATCTTGGCGGGGTTGGAGATGTCGAGGATCGACAGCCCGAAGCCGCCCATCGCGGCGAAGCCGTACTTGCCGGAGACGAAGAACGGCATGCGCGCGCCCATCCACGAGGTCTGGTTGCCGCAGCGCGGGTTCTTGGCGTAGGCCGCCTCCTCGCCCGCCACCTGGCCCTTGCGGTGCCATTCGCCGACCTTCTTCGGGTGCTTCAGGTCGGACATGTCCCACGCCTGGTAGCCGGGCGAGTAGAGGTAGGTGGGCACCTCGTTGTTGCGCCAGGTGTCGAGCGGGGCGACGGCGATGTACATGTACTTGCCGCCGGTCCAGTACGGCACGTCCAGCGAGCCAGAGCCCTGCTGCACGCCCGGCTTCGGGTCGGTCAGCGTGGGGTCGGTGGTCACGGTGGACAGCAGCTTCCAGTCCTTACGGCGCGGGCCGTCGAGGCGGTAGACCTTGAAGCCCTTGAAGGTGGTCTCGCCGCGCAGCTCCTCCACGCCCTTGGGGTTGTGGAACTTGGTGCGGTCGTGGGCGTCGCCGAGCTGGTCGACCTGGCGCTTCTGCTCGAAGGACTGGATCATCACGTAGTGGCCGTCACGCCACTGGATCGTGGAGGCGCCCCAGTAGTCGGCGCTCTTCCAGTCCTTGCCGGTCAGCTTCTCGACGATCTTCACCTTGCGCACGTCGGTGACGTCGTAGACGCGGGCCTCAGTGCGGTCGTACTGGAACAGGTAGCGGCGGCCGTCGAAGTCGACGACGTTCTGCCAGGTGTGGAAGTAGTCGGGGGTGAAGTCGGGGCCGCGGTAGGCGGCCTCGAGCTTGATCGGGCCCTCGACGTAGCTCTTCGGGTCGTAGCCCTTGGTCTTGGGGAAGAGGTCCTGCGCGCCGCCGGGGAAGCGGAAGCGCTCCTCGCCCGCGGGGGTGAGTGCTGGGTGGCGGAACGAGCCGTCGAGCTGCATGCCGTACTCGCCGGGGGCGGGGTCGCTGGGCCGGCGGTCTCCGCAGACGGTGGGGAAGTCGTCGCCGGGCTCGGCCTGCGCGGGGGCGGCCACCAGCAGGCTTGCCAGGCAGGCGGTGGTGGCGAGAGTCGCTCTGAACATCTTGTGACCTTTCGGGGGATGCACACCAGAGTGGTGGGTGTGCATCCCGTTCCCCAATGCCTGGTTCCGCGTTACGGAACCAGGCATCCAGGCTCAGGTGACCGCGAGCCGCTGGGTGTACTTCTCGTCGCGCCACAGCTCCTTGCCGAGCACCTCCAGCAGGGTCTGGGCGGCGTCGTAGACGTCGACGTGCCTGATGTACAGCGGCGCGAACCCGAAGCGGAGGATGTCGGGCGCCCTGAAGTCGCCGTGCACGCCTCTGTCGATCAGCGCCCGCATCACCGGGTAGCCGTCGGGGTGGTAGAAGCTGACCTGGCTGCCCCTGCGCTCCGGGTCGCGTGGGGAGGCCAGCTCCAGCGCGTCGCCGACCAGGTCGACGAAGAGCGAGGTCAGCCGCACGCTCTTGGCCCTGACCTCGGCCATGTCCACGCGCTCCCACACGTCGAGCGCGGCCTCAAGCGCGGCGAACGACAGCACGTGCGGGGTGCTGACGGTGAAGCGCCTGATGCCGTCGGCGGGGCGGAAGCGCGGCTCGAAGGCGAACGGCTCGGCGTGGCCGTACCAGCCGGACAGGACGTTCTCGGCGGCCTCGTGGTGGCGCGGGTTCACGTAGAGGAACGCGGGCGCGCCTGGCCCGCCGTTGAGGTACTTGTAGGTGCAGCCGATGGCGAAGTCGGCCTGCGAGACGTCCACCCGCAGCGCGCCCACGCTGTGGCAGAGGTCCCAGATCATCAGCGCGCCCGCCTCCTGGACGCGCGCGGTCACCTCCGGCACGTCGTACCGCTCGCCGGTGCGGTAGTTGACCTCCGACAGCAGCACGGCCGCCACGTCGTCGCCGACACCCTCGGAGATGTCGCGGATCTGGCAGCCGAGCCCTTCCAGGATGTAGTTGTCGGTGGGGAAGTTGGTCACGTCGGCGACGACCACGGGCCTGGACGGACGCAGCCGCATCGCCGCCGCCACCGCCTGGTGCACCGCGATCGACGTGGTGTTGCCCACCACGACCGTCCCGGGGCCCGCGCCGATCAGCGGGGCGAGCCGGTCGCCCGTGGTGAGCGGCTGGGCGTACCAGCCCGCGCTGTTCCACCCGCCGACCAGCTCGCGGCCCCACTCCTCCTCCACGGCCCTCCGCACCCTTTCCGAGGTACGGCGGGGCAGCGCGCCAAGGGAGTTGCCGACGAGGTAGACGACGCCCTCGGGCAGCACGAACTCGTCCCTGAACTCCCTCAGCGGGTCGGCCGCGTCAAGAGCCAGGCAGTCTTCACGATTCACGGTATTTCTCCAAGAAAGGTCTCGGCATTGCCTCCCAGAATCCTGGCGCGGGCCCGGTCGGAGAGGAAACCCGCCCCCTTGACCAGCTTCCCCACGGGAGACTCGCCGAGCGGGTAGGGGTAGTCGGAGCCGAGCATCACCCGGTCCTCCCCCATGGTGTCGACCAGCAGCCGCAGCGCCCGCTCGTCGAAGACCACGGAGTCGACGCTGAAGCGGTCGAGGTAGTGCGAAGGGGGGTGCTCCGAGGTGCCGATGACGTCGTTCCTGCGATGCCAGGCGTTCTCGAAGCGGCCCAGCCAGAAGGCGAACGAGCCGCCGCCGTGGGCGAAGCAGATCCGCAGCGTCTCAGGCACGCGGTCGAAGACGCCGCCGAGGATCATGGCCAGGATCGACAGGTGGGTCTCGGCCGGCATGCCGACCAGCCACTGCGCCATCCACCTGTCGAGCCTCGGGCCCGTGGGCAGGTCCCACGGGTGGACGAACACGGGCGCGTTCCTGTCGGCGCAGTGCCGCAGGAACTGCACGATCCCCTCGTCGTCGAGGTCCCTGTCGCCGACGTGGTTGCCGATCTCGACTCCCCTGTGGCCGGCCGCCAGGCACCTGTCGAGCTCCTCGCAGGCCAGGTCGGGGTCCTGCAGCGGCACCTGGCAGAACGGGATCAGCCTGCCGCCGTCGCAGATCTCCAGCGCGAGGTCGTTGAAGATCCGGGCGACGTTCGCCGCCTCCTTCGCCGGGCGCTCGTAGGCGAAGAACACCGGCGTCGGCGAGACGACCTGCCGGTCCACGCCCATCGTGGCCAGGCGGACCTCGGGATCCCAGCAGTCGTCCTGGATCCTGCGGAAGTCGCGGTCGTTGACGACGATCATCGCCTCGCGCTCCGACTCGATCCGCAGCCGGGGCGCGCCGGGCCAGCCCAGGTCGGGCCAGCCCTTGGCGACGTAGTGCGTGTGGACGTCGACGATCACGCGTCAGCCCTTGCCGGGGTGCAGCGCCCCGCAGTTGTCGCAGGTGCGCGCCTTCTCGTCGGTGTAGAACGCCTCGAAGACCGGCGGCAGGTCCTTGACGATGTCGCGCACCTGCAGCTCCACCTCGTGGACCACGGCGTCGCACTCCTGGCAGTACCACCGGAACTTCTCCAGCGTGCCCTCCTCGCGGATCCTCTCGATCACCAGGCCGATCGAGTCGGCCTCACGCTGCGGGGAGTGCGGCAGGTTGCCGGGCAGCAGCCACATCTGGCCTTCGCGGATGTGGACGGTGTCCGGGCCCTCGGGCGTCATGACGTTGAGGTGCATGTTGCCCTTGATCTGGAAGAACAGCTCCTCGTAGGGGTCGACGTGGAAGTCGGTGCGCTGGTTGGGGCCGCCGACGACCATGACGATGAAGTCGTCCGCCTGCTCGAAGACCACCTTGTTGCCCACCGGCGGCTTGAGCAGGTGCGCGTGCTCGTCGATCCACTGGTTGAAGTCGATGGGCGGAATCATGCTCACTCCTCTGTTAGTGGCGAGTAGGCGACGGCCTGCATCTCGATCAGTAGATGAGGGTGCGGCAGTTGGTGGACTGCCACCGTGGTGCGGGTGGGTCCGGTCTCGTCGAAGAACTCGGCGTAGACCTCGTTGTAGCCCTTGAAGTCGTTCATGCTGACCAGATACGTGGTGATCTGGACCAGGTCGTCGAGGCTCGACCCCGCGGCCCGCAGGATGTCGCCGATGTTCTCGATCACCGCCCTGGTCTGCACTCGGATGTCGAGGTCCGTAGTGCCCATGGCGTCGACCGCCACGCCCGCGAACGTGTTGTCCGGCCGCCTGGAGCTCGTCCCCGACACGTAGAGGAAGTCTCCGGCCCGCCTGACGTGCGGGAAGCGCCCTCTCGGCGTCGCCTTCCCCTCGACCAGCATCACAGCGCCACCTTTCCGAGCCGCTGGATCTCCACCTCGACGTGCGCGCCGGGCCGTAGCGGCTCGGCCGGGGTGGCCGCGCCCGCCAGCAGGATCGCGCCCTCCTCGATCACCAGCCCCACCTGTACGGCCAGCCGCGCCGCCTCGACGATCGCCCTGCGCGGGTCGCCAAGGATGGCCGCCGTCGACCCGACGTGCGCGGTCCGGCCGTCGATCGTGAAGACCACGCCGAGGTTCCAGTCGTCGACGTCGTAGGGCCGCCACGGCCCGATCGTGTAGCCCGCGGCCGAGGTGTTGTCGGCGATGACGCTCTCCAGCGAGAACCTGAAGTTCTCGTAGCGCGAGTCGATCACTTCGAGGCCCGCCGCGACGGCCACGACGGCGCCGGGCCTGGCGGCGTCCTCGACGCTCTCGATCCTGCGCCCGACCAGGTAGGCCACCTCGGGCTCAACCCTGGGATGGATGTACTTGTCGTGGTCGACGACCGCCATCGACGGGGTGAGCCGCCCCAGGATGAGGTCGTTGACGCCCATCTGGCGGCGTTTGCCCTCGCTGGTGAAGCCCAGCTTGACCCCCGACAGGGGCTCGCCGCGCAGCCTGACGACCTCCTCCTGGACCTCGTAGGCGGTGGCGACGTCGAGCTCGTCCACAGGCTGTGGAATGGGCATCCGGGTGAGCGCGGCCTCGTGCAGCGCCTGGGCCAGCTTCATTTCGTCAGGTCCAATGCGATATCGACGATCATGTCCTCCTGCCCGCCGACCATCCTGCGGCGGCCCGCCTCGGCGAGGATCTCGCGGGTGTCGACGCCGTAGCGCTGGGCGGCGGCCTCGGCGTGGCGCAGGAAGCTGGAGTAGACGCCCGCGTAGCCGAGCGTCAGCGTCTCCCTGTCGACCCGCACGGGGCGGTCCTGCAGCGGCCTGACCAGGTCGTCGGCCGCGTCCATGAGCGCGTAGAGGTCGCAGCCGTGCGCCCACCCCATGAGGTCGGCCACGGCGACGAACACCTCCAGCGGCGCGTTGCCCGCGCCCGCGCCCATCCCGGCCAGCGAGGCGTCCACGCGGGTGCAGCCGTTCTCCACCGCGACCACGGAGTTGGCGACGCCGAGGCTGAGGTTGTGGTGGGCGTGGATGCCGATCTCGGTCTCGGGCCTGAGCGCGTCGCGGTAGGCCCTGATCCGCTCTCTGGCAGCGTCCATGGTCAGGCCGCCGCCCGAGTCGGTGACGTAGACGCAGTGCGCGCCGTACGACTCCATCAGCCTGGCCTGCTCGGCCAGGACGGCGGGCGGGGCCATGTGCGCCATCATCAGGAACCCCGCGACGTCCATGCCCAGCTCGCGGGCGGTGGAGATGTGCTGGGCGGAGATGTCGGCCTCGGTGCAGTGGGTGGCGATCCTGACCGACGTGACGCCGAGCGCGTGGGCTTTCCTCAGGTCCTCGATGGTGCCGATGCCGGGCAGCAGCAGGGTGGTGAGCCTGGCGTTCTGGACGGCTCCCGCGACGGCCTCGATCCACTCCTCGTCGGTGTGGGCGCCTGGGCCGTAGTTGAAGCTCCCGCCCGCCAGGCCGTCGCCGTGCGCGACCTCGATCGCCGCCACGCCCGCTGCGTCGAGCGCCCTGGCGATGGCGACCGCCTGGTCGATGGTGTAGCGGTGGCGGATGGCGTGCATGCCGTCCCGCAGGGTCACGTCCTGCACGTAGATGCGCGCGCTCATGCCAGGCCTCCCTCGTCGGCGTGTGCGGCTCCGACGGTCAGCGCGGAGGTCTCGGCGAGGCGTTCGGCGGTGCGCAGCGCGGCCGAGGTCATGATGTCCAGGTTTCCTGCGTAGGCGGGCAGGTAGTGGGCCGCCCCCTCCACCTCCAGGAAGACGCTCACCTTCGTCCCTCCACGCGCGCCCTGCGCCAGCGTCCACACCGGCTCGTCGTCGGCCACCGGCGTGAACTGCACCTCCTGCTTGAGCCGGTAGCCGGGCACGTACTCCTGCACCGAGGCCACCATCGCCGCCACCGAGGCGGCCACCTCCTGCTCGTCGCACGACTCGACCAGGCAGTAGACGGTGTCGCGCATGATCAGCGGCGGCTCCGCCGGGTTGAGCACGATGATCGCCTTTCCTCGGGCCGCGCCGCCGACCTGCTCCAACGCCCTGGCGGTCGTCACCGTGAACTCGTCGATGTTGGCCCGCGTGCCAGGTCCGGCCGACTTCGACGCGATGGACGCCACGATCTCCGCGTAAGACACCCTGGCCACCTTCGACACCGCGGCCACGATCGGGATCGTCGCCTGGCCGCCGCACGTCACCATGTTGAGGTTGGGCGCCGCCAGGTGGGCGTCCAGGTTGACCGACGGCACCACGTACGGGCCGAGCGCGGCGGGCGTCAGGTCGATGACGCGCTTGCCGTACGAGCTGACGACGGCGGCGTTGTGCGCGTGGGCGCCCGCCGAGGTGGCGTCGAGCACCACGTCGACCGCGTCGAAGGACGGCATCGATACGAGCCCCTCGACGCCCGAGGCGGTCGTCTCCAGACCCCTGCGCCGCGCCCTGGCCAGCCCGTCGGAGGCGGGGTCGATCCCCGCCATCGCCACGACCTCGACCTTCTTCGACAGCAGGGCCTTGAACATCAGGTCGGTCCCGATGTTGCCGGAACCGATGATCGCGATCCTCACCCGAACACCGCCCGCACCGAGCCGAGCCCGTCGATGATCGCCTCGAACGCGTCGCCTTCCTCGACCGGCACGACGGGGCCGAGCGCGCCGGTCAGCACGATGTCACCGGCGCGCAGCGGGTAGTCGGTACGGCCGAGCGTGTCGGCCAGCCAGACGGCCGCGTTGAGCGGGTGCCCCATGCAGGCCGCGCCCGCGCCGGTGGACACCTCCTGCCCGCGCCTGGTCATCGTCATCCCCGCCAGGCGCAGGTCGAGCCCGCGCGGCCCGACCGGCGTGTTGCCGAGCACGAACGCGCCGCTGGAGGCGTTGTCGGCGATGGTGTCGGCCAGCGTGATGTCCCAGTCGGCGACCCGCGAGTCGACGATCTCGATCGCGGGCAGCAGGAAGTCGACCGCCCTGATCACCTCGGCGACCGTGAACGGCCCGCCCACCAGGTCCTGGCCCAGCACCAGCGCGATCTCCGCCTCGGCCCTCGGCTGCAGGAACCTGTCGTACGGCACGGGCAGCCCGTCGAGGTAGGCCATGTCGGCGAACAGCATGCCGAAGTCGGGCTGGTCCACCCCGAGCTGCTTCTGCACCGCGAAGTTCGTCAGGCCGATCTTGCGCCCGACCAGCCTGCGCCCCGCGTCGAGCGCCCTGCGGGTGTTGATCTCCTGTACGGCGTAGCCCTCGCCCGCCGTGCTCACGAGGTCCCTGACGGGCGCGCACGGCTTGCCCGAGCGCTGGGCCTCGAGCAACCGGTCGGCCGCCTGTGTGCGGACGTCGACCGCCTCTGACCACTCGTCGTTCATGCGCCACCTTCCAGCTTGATCGTGATCGTCGTCGGCTCGGAGTAGAAGTCGAGCGACTGGACGCCGCCCTCCCGGCCGATGCCCGACAGCTTGACGCCGCCGAACGGGGTGCGCAGGTCGCGCAGGTACCAGGTGTTGACCCAGACGAGCCCCGCCTCCAGTCGCTGGGCCACCCTGTGCGCCCGGTCGAGGCTGCTCGTCCACAGGGTGGCGGCCAGCCCGTAGTCGGAGTCGTTGGCCAGCGCGACGGCCTCGGCCTCGGTGTCGAACGGGGCCACGTGGCATACCGGGCCGAAGATCTCTTCCCTGTTGAAGCGGGAGCTCTCCGGCAGCCCGGTCACCACGGTCGGTTCCACGAAGTAGCCGGGACCGTCGGGGGCGCCGCCGCCGGTGAGGAACTTCGCCCCCTCGTCGCGGGCGAGCGCGTAGTACGACAGCACCTTCTCCCTGTGCTGCGCGGAGATCATCGGCTGCGGGGTGACCGACGCGGCGCGCTCGGCCAGCAGCGCGCAGAACTCCTCGAAGATCGGCCGCTCGACGTAGAGGCGCTCGGTGCACAGGCACACCTGGCCGCCGTTGGTGAACACCGACCTGACGCTGCCCTCGACCGCCTTTTCGAGGTCGGCGTCGGCGAAGACCAGGCCCGCGTTCTTGCCGCCCAGCTCGAAGGAGATCGGCTTGACCCGGTCGGCCACCGACTTCATGATCGTCGATCCGGTGCGGGTGGAGCCGGTGAACGTCACCCCGTCGACTCCTTCGTGGGAGACCAGGAGCTGGCCCGCCTTGCCGTACCCGTGGATCACGTTGACCACACCGGGCGGCAGGCCGACGGAGGCGCAGATCTCGGCGAAGAGCGCGGCCGAGCCGGGCGTGTTCTCCGACGGTTTGACCACGACGGTGTTGCCCGCGACCAGCGCGGGGCCGAGCTTCCACGTCATCAGCAGGAACGGCAGGTTCCACGGCACGACGACCGCGACCACGCCGAGCGGCCTGCGCACGGTGTAGCTGAGCACGTCCGGCAGGTGGAAGGCCTCCGCCGGGCGCTGCGCGGCGATCTCGGCGAAGGCGCGGAAGTTGGCCGCGCCGCGCGGGATGTCGAGCGTGCGGGTCTGCTCCAGCGGCTTGCCCGTGTCGGCGATCTCGGCGGCCACCAGGTCGTCGAAGCGCGCCTCGATCCCCTCGGCCAGACGGCGCATCCACGCGGCCCGCTCGGCCACCGGCAGCGCGGCCCAGCCGGGCGCCGCCTCGCGCGCCGCGCGCACCGCCCTGTCGACCACGGCCTGGTCCGCCTCATGGACCTGCCTGTTCACCTGCCCGGTCATGGGATCGTAGGACGGGAACGGCTCGCCTTCGGCCACCCACGCGCCCCCGATGAAGTGGGCTACCTGCTCAAATGACATCATTCCTCCACCTAGGGGTATAGAACTTCCCGGCGGTTTCGGACAAGAATGCGTTCCGTGACACGGAACACCGACCGTCTGTCGATGCTGGAGAAGTCATGGCTGGTTCTGGACGCGTTCCGTCCGACCGGCGGCCCGCTCCGGCTCATCGACGTCGCCCAGCACTGCCATCTGCCCAAGACCACCGCCTTCCGGCTGCTCACCGAGCTGACCGAGATCGGCGCCGTCGCGCGCCGGGAGAACGGCTACTACCTCGGCCGAAGGTTGTTCGAGCTCGGTAGCATCGTCCCTCTCGAACGCGACCTGCGCCACGCCGCCCTGCCGTTCATGCACGATCTCTACGAGGCCACCCGCGAGACGATCCACCTGGGCGTCCGCGACGGGCTCGACGTGGTCTACGTCGAGAAGATCCGCGGCCAGGAGTCGTTCTCGCTGCCCTCACGGGTGGGCGGACGGCTGCCGCTCAACTGCACCGGCGTCGGCAAGGCGCTGCTGGCCTACTCCGGCCCCGAGTTCATCGAGGAGGTGCTGTCCCGGCCGCTGCGCAGGCTCACCCCGCACTCGATCGTGGACCCCAAACGGCTGGAGGAGGCCATCGGGCAGGTCCAGGCCGCGGGCCTGGCCTACGAGCGGGAGGAGGCACAGCTCGGCGGTGCGTGCATCGCCGCGCCCGTCTTCAGCGGCGGCACCGTCGTGGCCGCGCTGTCGGTGTCGGTGCCGCTGGCCCGCTTCCACCCCACCCGGCTGGCACCCGCGGTGAAGACCGCCGCGCTGGGGGTGTCCAGGGCGCTGACGAGATCGATCTAGCGGTCGTGGCTGCGCTAGGCGCCCCCGCCAGCACCGTAGCCACTCGTGAGTCGCGGGTCGGGAGATGCCCATCTCGGCGGCCACATGTGCGACGGGGCGGGCGGCCATGAACGGTCAGCCGGGCGTTACGGTGAGACACGAAGCCTCCGTGTGTGCTGCAGATTTCGACATCTACACCACACCGGAGGCCCCTTTGTTGATCAAGTACCGTGGTCAATACACCTAGCGGGCCGGACGGAGCGTGGCGGGCGGGTCGTGCCGGGTGAACGCCGGGGGCATGGCCTTGTCGGCTCCGCTCAGGAAGTCCAGCGGTGCCTGATACTCCGGGCCGATGGCGCGGGCCGCGGCATTCATCCGGCCGGGGTCCGTGGCCGGCCACTTTCCTGTGTCGATGCGGGTCAGGAGGGTCTGCAGGGTGACGATCTCTTCCGCCGCACTGAGCGCGCAGTGGCTGCCGCGGCTGAGGAAGACCTGGCGGAGCCGGACCCCAACCGGGGTGGGTGAATTCATCGACCCTGGCTCGCATCCCCGGGGGTGTAGGTGAGAACGACGACGCCCGAGGCGAAGGTCGTGGTCTTCACCAGCTTCAGGTGGGTGGTGTCGATACCGTCGAGAAGGCGACCGCCGCTGCCGGCGACGACGGGGCAGATCCACAGGTGATATTCGTCGACGAGCCGGTGCTCGAGCAGCGTTGTGTCGAGCTCACCGGTGCCGAACTTGAGGATGTTCTGCCCGGGCTGCTGCTTGAGCTTGGCGACCTCGTCGGGCACGTCGCCCTTGATGATGGTGGCGTTCCAGGTGGCCTCGGTGAGGGTGCGGGAGGCGACGTACTTGGGCAGCGTGTTCATCCTGACCGCGTAGTCACCCTCGACAGATTCCAGTCTCGGCCAGCTCCGCGCGAATCCCTCGTAGGTCTCCCGCCCCAGCAGCAGCGCGTCGGAGGCGAACAGGAGCTCGCGCGCATACGCCGAATATTCTTCATCCCAGTACGGCGCGCTCCACTTTTCCGCGGAGCTGATGACACCGTCGATGCTCATGAACGTGGACTCGATCAGTTTTCTCATGGTGGTCTCCTTCAGCGGGTCGGCTGGTAGGTGAGCAGGATCGCGCCGGTGGCGAAGGTCGTAGAGCCGACGAGCTCGACCGGGGTGGCGCTCTCCTTGCGGAACAGCGGCTCGCCCGCGCCCTTCAGCACGGGGTAGATCAAGATCTGGTACTCGTCGAGCAGTCCGGCCTTGGCGAGCGCGTCGGTCAGCCGCCCGTTGCCCCAGATGAGGATGTCGCCGCCGGGCTGGTTCTTCAGTTCGGCGACCCGCGCGAGGAGGTCCTCGCCCGGGATGACGACGGTGGGGCTCCATACGTCGGTGTCGACGGGCTGGGAGGCGACGACGTATTTGGTGATGGCGTTGACGTGGTCGGCGAACGCGTCCCCGCTCATGTTCGGCCAGGCCTGTGCCATGCCCTCGTAGGTGACCCGGCCCAGGAGCAAGGCGTCGGCGGCCATGGTCATCGTGATGGCGTACGACTCGGTCTCCTTGTCGGAGTGCTGCGTCGACCATTCGTGCGGGTTGTCGATGAAGCCGTCGAGCGTGGCGTGAGTGGAAGCGATGATCTTTCGCATGAGGTCCCCTTGTCTCGGTGGGACCTATACTCACAAGCGGCTGTTTTGGCTGGTAGTGCACAGGTTCACCAGGTGGGTGTGAAGGATTCACATGATCCGTGTGATGGTCGCCGAGGACGTTCGCATCCTGCGGGAGACCCTGACCGCCGTCCTCGATCTCGAGGACGACCTCACGGTGGTGGCCGCGGTCGAGCGGGGCGACGAGATCGAGCCGACCGCTCTCGAGGTGCGGCCGGACGTTGCCGTGCTCGACATCGACCTGCCGGGGATGGACGGGCTGGAGGCGGCAGCGGTCCTCCGTGACAAGCTTCCGCACTGCCGTACCGTCGTGCTCACCGGGCTGAACAAACCGGGTCACCTGCGCAGGGCGCTGGAGGCGGGCGTCGCGGGCTTCCTGCTCAAGCACTCGCCGCCCGACGAGCTGATCGAGGCGATCCGTCAGGTGGTCGCCGGCCGGCGGGTGGTGGACCCGCAGCTCGCGCTCGCCGAGCTCGAGCGGGCGGAGAGCCCGTTGACCGTGCGTGAGGCCGAGGTCCTGCGGATCGCCGCCACCGGCGCGGAGCCGGACGAGATCGCGAAGACGCTGTTCCTGAGCCTGGGAACGGTGCGCAACTACCTATCGTCCACGATCATGAAACTAAACGCTCGCAACCGGGTCGACGCCATCAAGATCGCTACCGACCAGGGCTGGCTGTAGAGGTACGGTCGCCTCCAGCACGAACCGGTCTCCGCGCATCCCGGCGGACAGCTCGCCGCCGACCGCGCGCACCCGCCTGGCCAGGCTTTCCAACCCCATGCCTGGTGGCGAAGCCGCGTCCGGCCCGACCCCGTCGTTGGTCAGGCGCAGCCGCACTGTGCCGGCAGTCACCTCAACGGCCAGCTCGGACCGTACGGCCGCGCTGTGCCGTACGACGTTGGTCGTCCCCTCCCTCAGCACCGCCGCGAGCGCCGCATCAGCGGCGGCGTCCAGGGACAGCGGCGGCACCGAGCTGCGTACCTCGACACCCGCAGCGGTCAGCGCCCCCGTCACGGTCTCGATCTCGTCGGCCAGCGAGATCCCGCCCGGGCCCGCCGCGACGGATCGCATCTCCGTCAACGCCTGCCGCGCCGCGTCGATCGCCGCCGACAGCTCTTCCCGTGCACGGCCCGCATCCTTGTTGAACAGCCGGAAGGCCAGCTCGCTCTTGAGCACGACCACGGAAAGCCTGAGCCCGAGGAGATCGTGCAGATCTCTCGCGAAGCGGAGCCGTTCTCGCGCCACCTCGGTCCGCGCGAGGTCGGCCCGCGCCACCTTGAGCGCCACCACCAGCTTCCCCGTCGCGACCAACCCGAACACGATGAGCGCGCGCTCGGCGACCCACACCAGCTCGTAGACCGGGCTCAGCACCGTGGAGTCACCCAGCTGCACGGCCCACAGCCCCATCACGCCGCCGGTCAGCACGGACACCACGACCCAGCGCAGCCAACCGGACAGCAGCACGAGCCCGACACCCGGCAGGAAGTACACCAGGTGCCACAGCGCCAAATCGAAGATCCACAAAGGTCCAGCAGCCGGTACGGCCAGCGCCACCAGCATCAGGACAGGCCGCCTGATCGTCCGCCCGGGCACACATGCACGCAGGAACAGCAGCACGAACACCGCCAGCGCGACCCAGAAGATCACATCGTGCAGCACCGGAACGTCGACGCGGAAGATCCTCCGTACCTCATTAGGCACGATCATGAGACAGATCGTCGCGACGCCCAGGACAGTCACCCCGATGGTGGTCAGGTCATCGGCCACCGGCCTGAACTCCGGCGCGGCCTCCCGGCGATGCCCATGGGCGACGGAACGCGTCTCGCTCAGCGCCGCCCTCGAAGTGTCCAGGCTCGATGCCAACCGCTCACGTGCGTCCGCCGGTCGCTCGGCTTCGAGCACCTCCTGGCCACGGGCGACGATCCCCTCCAGACTCCCGCCCACGCGCTCGTTCAGCTGCCTGGCGAAAGCCAGCCGCTCGCGCGTGACCTCGGCTGCCGCGAGCCCCGCCCGCGTCCGCTGAAGATCGGTGACCAGGTCGGCGAGCCGCGCCACCACGAAGAGCGCGAGCCCGACGAACGCCGCCTGCCCGATCGCCAGATACAGCGCCTCGGCCACTCCGGAACCGTCCAGCAGCGTGGCTAGGGCCTGGGCGGCCAGGACGAGCGCGAAACCCGTCCACGCAAGCCAGCGACGCCTGATCAGCAGCAGGATCGCGGCGGCTGTGAAGCCGGAATTGCCGTACCAGGTGTCGGTGTACCACACCATGCCCAGAGCGGTGAGCACCACCTGCGCGGCCAGCGTCCACGGCCAGCCCGCCGGCCGCTTCGCCGCCGACCAGCGCACGCAGTTCCGCAAGTGCAGCGCCAGCAATGCCACCAGGAGGACCGATGCCACCGGCCGCTCGGCCGGCTCCCCATTGACGATCCCGACGAACCCGCCGAAGGCGAACCCGCAGCTCGCCACCACCGCCACGAGCCGCGCCACGCGCAGCGCCGACTCCGAGGGCACAGAGGAGTCCACGGAAACCCTCCAAGAGCAGACATTTCGGGCAGACTATCTCGGTCCGGCTCGGGTCACCGACCGTGGCGGTTCCGCGCGGACGATTCGGCTTTCCTTCGCGACACTTTTGTGTACCACTGCATGATGGCTCCGTGGGCCGAACGTGGGACTTGTGGGGACATGTCATCGTCGCGGGATTGCTGGGGATTCCGCTTGCCGTACTGGCGGCTCTGACGCTGGCTCGCGCCCGGCGTGGGCGCGGGCACCCCGCGCCCACCCGCACGGCGATCGCCGACGTGGGCATCGTCGCAGGCACGGCCCCGTGGATCTGGATGATCCTCACCCCGGCGAGCGGTCAGAGCGGCGTCAATCTCGTCCCGTTCAGGGACCTCACCTGGGTCTTCTCCTCGCCGCCCGCGACGGTGTTCGTGCAGGTCGGCGGCAATCTGCTGGTCTTCGCCAGCCTGGGCGCGCTGCTTCCGGTCCGTTCGGCGCGCTTCGCGGGCCTGGCCCGCGTGGCGGCCGTGGCGGCGGGCGCCTCGGTGACCGTCGAACTCCTGCAGTACGGCCTGCGCCTCGGCCGCTTCTCCTCGATCGACGACGTCCTGATCAACACGGCTGGGGCGATCGTTGCCGCTTTGATTACTCGCCGCTGGTGGCGCCCCCAATAGTGGCCAGGACCGTTCCACGGTAACGGCCCGAGAAAACTCGCGACGGTCACCACACGGGCACGATCCACTCAAAAGAAGCTCGGGACCATCCTCCGTATCTGTGCGATCGTGGACAAGGCGGGGCAAGTTCTCTGGAGACGCCAAACCTGGTTGGTGACAGAGGGTGATCAAACGTGTCTGAATCCCCGGTACCTCAGGAGCCCCCGATCTATCGGCGCATCGCAGACGGCCTGCGCGCCAGGATCCTGTCCGGCGAACTGCGCGACGGGGACCGACTACCGGGCGAGAACGCGCTCATGGCCGAACACGCAATCGCACGCGCCACCGCCCGCCAGGCGCTGGCCGTACTGATCAACGAAGGGCTGGCGGTGCCGAAAAGAGGTTCGGGGGTTTACGTGCGACAGTTCAAGCCGATCCGCAGGCACGGATCGCGACGCCTGTCCCGCGAGCACTGGGGTCAGGGGCAGGCGATCTGGGACGCCGACACGCGCGGCCGTCCCTTCACCGTGGACGGGGTGGAGGTGGCACGCGCGCGGGCGAGCGAGGCGACCGCCGCCGTCCTCGACAGCGCGGAGGTGTGGATCAGGCGCCGCAGGTACTCGGTCGACGCCCGGCCGGTCCAGCTGGCCACGTCCTACTTTCCCGCCGACCTGGTGGAGGGCAGCGCGATCACGCTGCCGGACACCGGGCCAGGCGGCGTCTACGCCCGGCTGCGGGACCTCGGCCTGCCGCCCGCCCATTTCACCGAGGAGGTGCGCGCCCGCATGCCCCAGCCAGGGGAGGCGGGCCTGCTGGAGCTGCCCGCGGGCACTCCGGTGATCGCGATTTGCCGTACCGCCTACACCTCGGGCGGCCTGCCCGTCGAGTACAACGAGATGGTTCTCGACGCCGCGTCCTACGTACTCCAGTACGACTTCGATGCTTAGGTCAAGCCGATTTGTCAAGCGATAGGTTGACCTGTCCCCCGCGATCATTGATTTCTCTAGAGATGTGCCGCACCTTCTAAGTGAAGGCACCACACGTGGGGGACCCGGAAAGGGTGACCAGATGTCCTTTGACCGGCATCTCGCCGAGATCGCCCTGGAGTACCCCCACTGGACCATCTGGCGGAGCGACGCTGGCCGCTGGTGGGCCACCCGGCACCACCCGCTGAGCGCCGAACAGCGCGATGCGGGATGTGCCATGACCATTGACGCCGACGACCCCGAGGGCCTTCGCGAACAGTTGAGGGACCAGGAGAGGCGGGCCGGGCCCGCCCCTTGACGCGCGTGCTGTGGATCGTTCGAGGCGGGGGATCCACGGCACGCGCCCGGCCTCGTCATGAGGCCACGAGCAGCCCGGTGCCGGGTTCAGCGTCTCGGCGGCTCCGGCACCGGGCCCCCAGGCGCGGAAGTCTCCGACCCTATCGGGGGCGGGGGCTTCCGCCCTAGCTTGTCGGCCTCTCGTCTACTTGTGCGCCAGCGTGCCCAGGTTGACGTCGGTGTCGTCGGAGACCTGACGCCGCTCCTCCAGCGCCTCGGCGGGCTCGTCCTCGACGATCATCCGCACGTCGTCGACCTCCTCGACCGTGACCTCATCGACCGCGTGCTCCTCAGCCGGGGGCTCGATGGCCGGGGGCTCGACCACGTCCTCGACCGCGGGCTCGGCGACGACGGGGATCAGCGGTCCTGCGGTGTTCTCCCTGCGCATGAGGTCGCCGAGCACCGAGCTGATCTCGTTGAGCCGCCTGACCACCTCGCCGTGGGTGTCGGTGAGGTAGGTGACCCGCCGGCCCGCGTGCTCGTCGAGCGCGTTGACCCGCTGCTCGGCCGCCGCCAGCGACGACTGCGCGTGCGCCTGGGCGCTCGCCACCGTCGTCTCCGCCTCGGCGCGCGCGGCCGCCAGGGTGGACTCGGCCTCCTCGCGAGCGCTCTCGACGGTCTGCTCGGCCTCCATCCTGGCCGACGTGAGCATCCTGTCGGCCTCGTTCCTGGCGGCCCGTACCGTCTCCTCGGCCTCGGCCCGCGCGGTGGTGAGCGTCTCCTCCGCGTCGGCGCCGGCCTGGGCCAGCATGCGCTCGGCCGCGCCCGTCGCCTCGCCCACGCGGCGCTCGGCCTCGGCCTGGGCGCTGGTGAGGATGTTGTCGGCGGTCTCCCGGGCGGAGGAGACCATCCGCTCGGCTTCCATACTGGCCGACTCGCGCAGCCTGTTGGCCTCGGCCTGGGCGTCCTCCCGCTTGGCGGCCGCCTCCTCCTCGCCCAGCTTGAGGATCTGCGCGAGCCGGGGGCTGAGGTCCTCGTAGCTCTGGGGCGCCTCGACCATCCGGCGTCTGGCCTCGGCGAGCTCGATTCGGCCCTGCTCCGCCTGGTCGATCGCTCGTGCCAGCCGCTCCTCCAGATCCCTGATCTGGTTGCGGGAGCGGATCATGTAGTCGTGTACCTGACGACGGCTGTAGCCGCGCATGACGACTTCAAAGGAGTCTTCCTGCATCAGGTCGGGAAAGCTCTCGTGCTGGTTTGTCATGAGGAGTACCTAGGTGGGGAGCTTGCGGTTTGTGAGGGTCCGACAACGACGTGTCAGGAGACGACTTTCCTGCCATCTGCCCAAGTCCGCAACCCGAACGCCATACCTGCCCGGAGAATCCTGATGGGAAACGCGCCCTGCACGCCCGCTCAGCGGCCGCCGAGCTGGCCAGGCACGATTCTCGCCAGGTGCGACAACTACGATGTCCAAGATGTACATCGCAGCCCTGGACGACAGTGCAATTCCTGACATTCACCCAGACGCCTATATCGCACCGGGCGCGGTTGTTGTCGGGAACGTCAGAGTAAACCGTGGAGCCAACATCTGGTACGGCTCGGTCCTGCGCGGCGACGACGAACGCATCGAGATCGGCGAGGAGTGCAACGTCCAGGACCTGTGCTGCCTGCACGCCGACCCGGGCGAGCCTGCCGTACTGGAGCCGAGGGTGAGCCTCGGACACAAGGCCATGGTCCACGGAGCGCACGTCGAGACCGGCGCGCTGATCGGCATTGGGGCGATCGTGCTCGGCGGCGCGCGCATCGGGGCGGGCACCCTGGTCGCGGCGGGCGCGCTGGTCGGCCCCGGCAAGAAGATCCCCTCAGGCGTGCTCGTGGCGGGCGTGCCCGGCAAGATCGTCCGTGAGCTCACCGATGACGACCGGGCGAGCTTCGCCGAGACCCCCGACCGGTACATGGCCAAGGCCCTCAGGCACCGGCGGGCGTCAGCAGTTTGACCAGCACGGCGTCGGGGACCGTCATGAGGTCGCCCTCCGGGGTGGCCGGGCGCAGGAAGCGCACGTAGTCGACGGTCATCCTGAGGTCGGGGACCCCCTTGATCGTCTTGGCGGCGTTGGCCTTGGCGGCGTCCTTCTTGAGCGCGCCGAAGCTGTCCCAGTCGGTGTAGCCGGTCACGCCCCACTCCAGCACCTTCGGCAGGTCGGGGCGCAGCCACCGCTGCCCGACCTTCCACGCGCCCGCCTCCTCCTTGTACAGGGCGGTGACCACGGTTCCCGTCCTGGCCAGGATCAGCTCCATCCAGCCGCTCTCGACCGGCACCTCCTTCGGCTTGGAGCTGCCGTTGAGCGTCGCCTTCAGCTCGACGCGCCCGGCGTTGTCGCCCGTGCCGGTGGTGACCGAGACCCAGTTCGGTTTGTCGTTCGACTGCGGCACCCGCAGCATCGCGCCGCCCAGGGAGAACTTGCGCCGCGGCGAGCCGTTCTTCCTGCCCTCGACCTTGACCCTGGTGTGCAGCACGATGTCGCCCGCCAGCTCCTGGTAGACGAAGGGGCCGCGGAAGCCGTCGAACCAGGTGGAGGTGGTGGGTTCCAGGTAGAGGGCACCCTTGGCGGTGGCGTTGACGTCGATCTTGGCGAGCCTCTTGTGGTCGCCCTGGGTGTCGCTCAACCTGCTCCACACCGTCAGGTCGGCGGCGCTGGCGAACTCGCTGGAGGCGGAGCCCACCTCGCCGCCCGGATCGGGGGCGCTGACGTCGGCCACGGTGAGCGCCCTGGGCTTGGCGGACGGGCTCGGCTCGGCCGTACCGCACCCCGCGAGGGCACAGGCAGCGAGCAGCGTCACCGTGATCTTGACTCTCATAATGGGACATTCTGCCGCGTCACAGGGGCGGGCTACGATGCCGCCATGCGGTTCACGGCCATCGAGGCGGACGTCCGCGCCATGGTCACGGACCCGCGCTGGGCGACGCTTCCCCTCCCGACCAGGGCCAACGCCATCGCAGCCAGGGTGCTGGCCACCCCCGACGGCGGCCGGTGGGTCTTCGGCGCGCACGCCCGCTGGTACCTGCAGGATCCGGGCGACGGTCGCTGGCACCTGTCCGCGCCGCCACGCAACTGTCCCGCCCGCGTCGAGCACTACGCGGGGGTCCTGCTGCCGCACCTGGTGCCCAGCGGCCCCGACTTCGCCGTCGGGCACTGGTCCAGCCAGGCGTTCGTCGGCCCCGACGTGCCGTCGGCGCTCACCTCGGAGATCCGCGCTCTGGTCAGGGCGAACGGCAGGCGCTCGGTCGACGCCTACCCGCTGACCTCCTTCGGCGAGGTCTTCGCCGCCGACGTGCCGAGCACGGTGGCGGCGATCTGGGCGACGATCATGTGGTGCGCCTACGCGCCCGCCTTCGACGGCAACGAGCAACTCCTGTCGGTGTTCGGCGAATACCTGGGCCGCCCGCTGCCGGGCGACGAGTGGGTGCGCTGGCTGCCGTCCCCGCCGCTGAAAACCCTCGTCACCCTGTACGGCGAGCGCGTCCGCTCGGGCGCTCCCCGCGCGGCGTTGCGCCTAGCCGCCCTGATGGCCGACACGGCGGGGATCGTGGCCGCCGACGCGCGCTTCCGCCCGAGGGCCGAGGCGCTCATCACGATGCTGGAGCCCGCGCTCCGCAACCCGTCCCTCGACCACCAGACGGCCACGGGCCCGCTGCCCCGCCTCGCTCCTGCCGCGCCGCCCGCCCCTGCCTCGACCGGGCCGTTCCCTCCCCCGCCTCCGCTCGCCGCCACCGGGCCGTTCCCGCCCCCTTTCGCGGCCACCGGACCCTTCCCGCCCCCGCCAGGCCCCGGCCTCACCGGGCCGCATCCGGCCACCTGGCAGACCACCACGGGCGCGCACCCCGGAGCACCCGTCCCCGGCGACCCGCATGCCACCGGGCCGTGGCCGCCCACCGACGCCTCGGGGTGGCCACCAGGCGACGCCCAGGGCTGGCCCCCGGGTGACTCCTCGGGAGGGCTTCCAGGCGACCCCTCCGGATGGACCTCCGCCAGCAACTCGGGAAGGCCCCCGGGCGACCCCTCCGGAAGAACCTCCACCGGCGCCCCGGGAAGGCACCCGGGCGACCCCTCCGGAAGAACCTCCACCGGCGCCCCGGGAAGGCCGCCAGGCGACCCCTCAGGAAGGATCTCCTCCGGATCCTCGGGGAGGGCCGCCTCCGGCCAGGGAGTCGATGACAAGGCCGCCAGAGACGCCGACAGGGCCCTGCGCGGGACGTGGCTGGCCAGGGTGCCCGATCGCCTCGCCCGGGCCGTCCTCGCCGAGACCAACCCCGGAGAGCACTTCCGCCACACCGTCGGTGACCTCCTGGAGGCCGTGGCCTTCTCCCCCGACCCGCACCGGACGGCGGCCGCGCTGCTCGCCGCCGACCACGCCGACGCGCCCGAGGGCCTGCCGACCGTCGCGGCCTGGCTGGATCACCGGCTGCGCCAGGCGCTCCACGTCCAGCTCGCCGCGCCGAGGGGCGAGCAGACCGAGCCCGACGGGTTCGAGGTGGGTCCGCGGTGGCTCGACGCCGTACCGCCGACGAGGGACGGGGCGGCCGCGGTGCTGGGCGCCGCCTACGCGGCGGGGCTGGCGTGGTGTCGGCTCACCCGCACGCCCGCGCCCGAGCGGGGTTTCCCTGGGGCCGCCGCGATCGTGCACAGGCTCATCCATGAGCGCGACGATCCCCACCTAAACCACTAATCTCGTTATTTCACCCTTACTAGGTAAATATCGTTCTAGAACGAGAATTCGCCGAATTGTGATCTCGGAAACGGGAAATGATCCTTGTGGGGGCAGGATGGCGCCGCAAGGAATGACCCCGATGGGCCATGTCGCCGGAACGGCCTCCGCCGTAACCTCGAAGAGGGTGTGGGCTGCGGAAGGAAGGACGACGCGGTGGGGCACGACGATCTGGACTCTCGGGTCCACGACCGTGTCGCGTTGGACGAGATTGCGCTCTACGCCGAGGTGCTGACCGCCGTGGCCATCAGCGAGCGACGGCTCACCTTGGACGAACTCGACGACGCGCTCGGATTGCGGACTTCAGCGGGACGCTGAAGACCATCACATTGACCTAGTCCCGGACTCCCGCGGGGTCCGGGACGCGGCTTTTCACGTAGCTCCCCGAAGCCCGGGATGACTAGTCACGACCGTACGAGCCGGGCGATCGCCGCCGACGCCTCCTTGACCTTCGCCTCGGCCTCGGGCCCGCCGGTGCTGATCGCGTCGGTCACGCAGTGGGAAATGTGCTCCTCCAGCAGCCCGAGCGCCACCGCCTGAAGCGCCCGCGTCGCCGCCGAGACCTGGGTGAGGATGTCGATGCAGTAGGCGTCGTCCTCCACCATGCGCTGCAGACCCCTGATCTGACCCTCGATCCGCCGCAGACGGGTCAGATAGGCCTGCTTCTCTCCGCTGTACCCATGCATGCATCAAAGGTACCCAGTCAACGGAGCCCGGCGATCAGTCCTTCCCAGAGCGCCGAGACCTCGGAAGCCTCGTGCCTGGAGGCCGTGTCGAGCGCTCCCGCCGCGAGCGACCTGCGCCTGCGGTCGTCGTCGATCAGCGCGAGCAGCGCCGCGGCGTACATCTCGATCTCCCCTTCGGGCACGAGCACGCCGTTGTAGCCGGTGACGATGTACTCGGCCGGACCGCGCGCGCCGTCGAATCCGACGACGGGCACGCCGCATCCCATCGCCTCCAGGACGGCCATGCCGAGCGTCTCGGCGCGCGAGGTGGTCGCCACGATGGACGCCTTGGCGAACTCTCCCGCAAGGTCGGGCGTCGTGCCCATGAAGTAGACGTGGTTGTGCAGGTTCAGGTCGCGCACCAGGTCACGCAGCCTGCGCTCCTCGGGGCCGCCGCCGTACAGTCGCAGCCGCCAGTCGGGGCGCTTGTCGGCCACGATCGCGAACGCCCTGATCAGCCGGTCGTAGGCGCGGGTGGCGACCCAGCGCCCGCCGGTCGCCACGATCCTGTTGTCCATCCTGGAGCGCGGCCAGAGGCCGCCGGGCAGCGCGTCGGGCACCGCGCGGACGGCGGGCCCGCCCTCCAGCAGCCGCTCCCAGTCCTCCCGCCCGCTCTCCGTGGCCGTCACCACCGCGTCGAGCCGCGGGTAGTACCGCCGCACAGGACCGGGTACGGCAGGCCGCCCCCACTCCCGCGCGATCTTGAGCAGCTCCCTCGGCGCGTACCTGGCCGCCTGGACACTGATCGCGGGCCTGGTGGTGATGAGAACGTCACTCCTGAGCGTGCGCAGCAGCCGCCACAGCGCCACCTCCGTGCGCATCTGCCCGCGGGGCAGCAGATGCCTGGCGCCCGGCCTGGCGTCGATGAGCGAACGCATCCGCACCTCGCCGCTGACGGCGAAGAACGGCTTCTCCTTCTGCCGCCTGACGCTGATCACCTCGACCTCGTGCCGCTCGGCCAGGTCGGAGGCGAGGTTGAGGATCGAGCGGACGTCGCCGCGCATGCCGTATGCGGAAGGGAGCACGAGGCTGACCTTCACGCGCCCACCTCGATCCGCAGCTCGTCGTCGGCGGTGTAGCAGGGACGGACCGGCACGCCGTCCACGCGTAGCGCCGGATAGTGCAGGCGGCGCCGCTTGCCGTCCACGTCGTCGAGGCGGGAGGCCAGCCGCAGCGGCGTAGGCACGCCCTCCACCTCCAGCGACGGCTCCCAGGTTCCCATGCCCTCGGGATCGGCGGAGACCACGTCGACCAGCGAGACGGCGGCGTGGAAGCGCACGCCCTGCACGGTCGCGGCCGCGGCCACGGTCGTGCCGCCTTCGTGGGTGTGCCTGCGCTGAAGGGACAGCCTGGCCTCGTGCCTGGAGTCGTCGTCGTCGAGCCCGGTGTAGGCGAGCAGGCCGGTGACCTCGAACCGGCCCTCCCTGAACCAGATCGCCCGAACCTCGGCCGCGGGCTCGGCGGCGGCGACCTTCAGCGCCAGGTAGCCGTTCCTCGTGCGGTAGGCACGGTAGGCGACGGTCCGCTTCGACAGCGCGTAGGTGTCGAGGTGGTCGAGGGAGAAGCCGGGATCGACGCTCCTGATGCGGGTGCGGCCCTCCTCCTGGCACAGGTAGGCGTCCCAGCGACCGGCCGAGAGGGTCAGCGGCGCCAGGCACACCGCGAGCGTGGCGTCGCGCCGCACCCCCGACGTGCCGAGCGCGACCTCCCGCTCCACACCCGTCGCGCGATGGCGCAGCACCAGCTTCGTACCGGGTGGCAGCGGACCTTCGATGGCCAGTCGCAGGGAGAGCACGTCAGCCAGGGTGACTTCCGCGTCGGTCACGACGACGCGCATCCGCAGCCCCCTCCCCGTCGAATGAAGCCATGCGACGTTGAGGTTACCGTGATTTTCCCGTTATGTGGAGAAAGCTTTTCGGTCTCTTCGCCCGCCTGACGTGCGAAAGTCCGCAACACGCGGTGTTGCGGACTTCCGACTCAGCCCTTGACAGACTTGATCAACAACTGGGCGACGTCGACGACTTCGAGGGATTCCTTCGCCTCGCCGTTGTTCTTCTTCTCGTTGATCGCGTCACCGAGCATCACCATGCAGAACGGGCACGCGGTGGAGACGGTGTCCGGATTGGTGGTCAGCGCCTCGTCCACCCGCTCGGTGTTGATGCGCTTGCCGATGCGCTCCTCCATCCACATGCGGGCGCCACCGGCGCCGCAGCAGAAGCCCCTGTCCTTGTGCCGGTGCATCTCCTGGGTCTGCACGCCCGGCACCTTCGACATGATGTCGCGCGGCTGGCTGTAGACCTTGTTGTGGCGGCCGAGGAAGCACGGGTCGTGGTAGGTGATCTTCTCCTCGATCGGGGTGATCGGGGTGAGCTTGCCCTCGTCCACGAGCTTGGACAGCAGCTGGGTGTGGTGCACGACCTCGTAGGTGCCGCCGAGCTGCGGGTACTCGTTGGCGAGGGTGTTGAAGCAGTGGGGGCAGGTCGCGACGATCTTCTTGACGCCCGCCTCGTTCAGCGTCTCGATGTTCTGCTGGGCGAGCATGTTGAACAGGAACTCCATGCCCAGACGGCGGGCCGGGTCACCGGTGCACGCCTCGGCGGGCCCCAGCACCGCGAACTTCACGCCGGCGATGTGGAGCAGTTCGGCGACGGCCTTCGTGGTCTTCTTCGCCCGGTCCTCCAGCGCGCCCGCGCAGCCCACCCAGAACAGGTACTCGGTGTCCTCGGGCATCTTCTCGTCGATGAGCGTGACCTCGAAGTCCAGCTCCTCGATCCAGTCGGCCCGCTTCATCTCGGACATCCCCCACGGGTTGCCCTTGTTCTCCAGGTTCTTCACCATCACTCCCGCCTCGGACGGGAACGACGACTCGACCATCACCTGGTAGCGGCGCATGTCGAGGATGTGGTCGATGTGCTCGATGTCGACGGGGCACTGCTCGACGCAGGCGCCGCAGTTGGTGCACGACCACAGCACGTCAGGGTGAATGATGCCTTCCTCGCCGACCAGCGGCTTCTCCAGCAGCGCGAGCACGTCGGTGTCGGCGTGGCTGGTGTCGCCCTGCAGCAGGTACGGCGCGACCTTGAAGGCGTGGTCGCGCTGGTCGAGGATGAGCATCTTCGGCGACAGCGGCTTGTCGGTGTTCCACGCCGGGCACTGCGACTGGCAGCGGCCGCACTCGGTGCAGGAGTAGAAGTCGAGGAAGCCCTTCCACGTCGTGTCGCCGATCTTGCCGCGGCCGAGCCGTTCGGGATCGAGGTCCTCGTCCTCGAAGTCGACGGGCTTGCCGTCGATGCGCATCTCGGGCGCGGCGCCGAGCCCGTCGGGCCGGCGGGAGAACAGCACGTTGAGCGGCGCGGTGAAGATGTGCAGGTGTTTGGAGTTCACCACGATGACGAGGAACACCAGCATGAAGCCGATGTGCAGCAGCAGCGCGATCTGCTCCAGCAGGTGGCTGGCCGGCAGCACCTGCCCGAGCGCCAGCGACACGAACGCGCCGCCGTCGTAGGGGAGGTTGCCGTTGGCCGCCGCCACGCCGCGGGCCAGGAACAGCGTCCAGATGATGTTGAAGATCATGAACAGGACGAGCCACGCGCCGCCGAGGTGCGAGCCGGAGAAGCGCGACTTGCGGCCCAGCGTCTTCGGCGAGTTCTTGACCCTGATCACCGCGAACGCGACCAGGCCGAGCAGGCAGGCCACCGCGATGAAGTCCTGCAGGAAGCCCAGCACCGACCACTGCCCGATGAGCGGGATGTGGAAGTCGGGCCTGCCGGTGATCGCGCCCTGGATGACCGCGCCGTAGGCCTCGATATAGACCGTCAGGAGGATGAAGAAGGCCCACATGACGAAGAAGTGCGCGACGCCCGAGGGAGTCCACTTCAGCAGCTTCTTCTGCCCGAAGACCTCGACGAGCTGCGCCTTGACCTCGGCGCCCGCGTTCGCCTTGGCGTACTCGATGCGCTCGGGCGCGGGCGGGCCCACCGTGGCGAGCTTGAACAGGAACAGCGCCCGGCGACCCGCGACGGCGACCGCGGCCACGGTCATCGCGAGCCCGATGATGGCTACCCAGAGCACGTGTCCTCCCACTGACGGCGTTGGCTGCCCATTTATCTTACCGACGGGTAACTTTTGGTCGGTACGGCCCGCCGCGACCATAGTAGAACGATGCTCTACGGCACCAGATAGCGCTGTACGGTCGGGCCGAGCAGCTCCACCAGATCCTCAAGATCGGCCGAGGCCAGCGGTTCGAGCCTGAGCACGTATCGGGCCAGCACCACCCCGATGAGCTGGGCGAACGCCGCCTCGATCCGCAGGTGCGAAACCCCCAGACCGTCGGCCACCCGGTAGAGCAGCGCGTTGGTGACGAACTCCCGCATCATGCCCACGACCTGCTCGTTCGTCATCGCCGAACGCATGAGCGCGAGCACCGGCGTCCTGGCCCGCTCGTCGGCCGTGACGGTGAGGATGAGCCTGACGAGGCGCTCGCCGACCTCCTCACGCGGGCCGTCCAGCAGCTGCCCCAGCACCTCGACCGGGTCGAGCGGCAGCTGCATCGCCGCGACGAACAGGCCCTCCTTGGTCTCGAAGTAGTGGTGCACGAGCGCGGGGTCGACGGCCGCCTCCCTGGCGATGCCGCGGATCGTCGCCTTGTCGAACCCCTTCTCCGCGAACACCTGCCTGGCCGCGTCGAGGATGTCGCCCCGCGTGTCGGAGGCCCCCGGCCTGCGTCCCGTGCGGCGCTTGACGGTCATCGGCCGACCGCCAGGTAGACGCGCATGGGAACGGTCAGCACGCCCTCGGGGAAGACCCGCAGCAGCTCGGCCCGCTGCATGGCGACCAGCTCGTCTGCGGCCTCGGCCGCCATCGTCACCATGTAGGAGTGGGAGCGCAGGTCGAGCAGGAAGTCGTCGACGGCCACCAGGCGCGTCCAGTGCAGCCAGCGCTCCTCGACCGGCAGCGCGGCGGCGATCCGCGGCACGCCCCACTCGGGCAGCGCCGGGCCCCAGTAGGTGGGGCACGACTCCGCCAGGCGGACCTCGTAGGCGGCCAGCCAGTCCGCCTGGCCCGCGTCGGTCGTGTTCCACCAGGCGGCGATCGCCCCGCCGTCGCGCAGCACCCGCCGCGCCTCCGCGACCGAGACCGCCGGGTCGAGCCAGTGCCACGACTGGGCGTAGGTCACCAGGTCGGCGCTGCCATCCCTGATCGGGAGCACGTTGCCGTCCCCCTGGACGGCTGCCACCCTGGAGCCGCTTCCCTGGACGGCGGCCACCCTGGGGCCGTCCCCTTGTACGGCGGCCACCATGGGGCCGCCCTCCGGCATGGTGGCGCCATCGCCCTCCTGGTGGACCACCGGCATCGCGGCGCCATCGCCGGGGAGTTCCTCCGGCGCCTGGGGCAGGGCCGTGCCGTCCCCCGGGAGCTTCTCCGGCGCCAGGGGCAGGGCCGTACCGTCGCCCGGCAGGTCCTCGGCGCGGGGCTCCGCCGTACTGACCGGAAGGTCGCGAGCCACCAGCCGCGCCAGCATCTCGCGCCCGGGGTCGAGGGCCACCACGCGGGCTCCGCGCTCCCGCAGGGCGCGCGCCGAGATGCCGGTGCCCGCGCCGACGTCGACCACCGTCGCGCCCGCCAGCTCCACGCCCGACATCTCACCCAGGGCGCGGAACAGCTCGTCGGGGTAGCCAGGACGGGCCGCGTCGTAGGCGTCGGCGACCCGGTCGAACACCCTGCCCAGCGCGCGGGAGGGGCCAGTGACACTCATGAGAACACTTTGCCCCACGCCGCGCCCATCTAGACGCCGCTCACGCGACGCCGCCCATCTGGACGCCGACTCATCCCGACACCGCTCATCCGGACCCTGCTCATCCGAACGCCGCTCATCCGGACGCCGCTCATCCGGACGCCGCGAGATGCAGCCTGGCGAAGGCGAGCCCCTCGGCCAGGTCGTCGATCCTCTCGGTACGGCTGACCGCCTTGCGCGTGTTGATCTCCAGCACCACCAGCCCGTCGAACCCGGTGTTCGCCAGCCGTTCGAGGATCGGCGCGCAGGGCTGGTTGCCCCTGCCGGGCACCAGGTGCTCGTCCTTGTTCGACACCCCGAGGCCGTCGGCCAGGTGCAGGTGCGCCAGCCTGTCGCCGAGCTTGACCGCCATCTCCATCGCGTCGGAGCCCGACACCGCCGTGTGCGACAGGTCGAGGGTGACCTGTGGGAAGGCGTAGTCGATCGGGTTCCAGTCAGGTGAGTACGGCACGACGTCGTTGCCCCGCGCCTTCAGCGGGAACATGTTCTCCACCGCGAAGGCCACCTCGGTCTCCTCGCGCATCCTGGCCAGGCCGTTCTCGAAGTCGCGCGCGTAGTCGCGCTGCCAGCGGAACGGCGGGTGGACCACGACCGTCTGCGCGCCGAGCCGCTCGGCCGCCTTCTGCGCCTTGAGCAGCTTGGCCCACGGGTCGCGCCCCCACACGCGCTGGGTCACCAGCAGGCAGGGCGCGTGGATCGCCAGCACGGGCACCTGGTAGTGGTCCGACAGCCGCTCGATCACGTCGATGTCCTGGCTGACGGGGTCGGCCCCCACCATGATCTCCACACCGTCGTAGCCGAGACGCGCGGCCAGCTCGAAGGCATCAGGGGTACGTTCCGGATATACCGAAGCCGTGGACAATGCGATCTTCGCATTGGGCACGCGGATGACATCTGCCACGCTGCCAGCCTACGCGCGAGGCCGTACGGTGGGGTTCATGCCGCGCATCGCCCACGGAGCCATCCCCAGCCCCAACATCTGGAACACCCCCACGATCTACGAGCTGGAGAACCGCGCGGTCGACCCCGACGGCGCGGCGAACGCGGCGATGCGCGCGATCCGCCCATGGGACGGCGCGACCGTGCTCGACATCGGCTGCGGCAGCGGTTACCACCTGCCCTCCTTGGCCGCCTCCGCCGCCTCGGTGATCGGCGTCGAACCCCACGGCGACCTGGTCGGCCTGGCCCGCCGCCGCTGCTCCGCGCTGGCCAACGTGACCGTCCACGCCGCCACCGCACAGGCGCTGCCGCTGCCCGACTCGAGCGTCGACGTGGCCGTCGCCCGGTGGGCGTACTTCTTCGGGCCAGGCTGCGAGCCGGGGCTGCGCGAGCTCTCCCGAGTGGTACGGCGGGGCGGCGCGGCGTTCGTGATCGACCTCGACGCTTCCAGGGGATCGTTCGGCAGGTGGTTCCACCGGACGGTGCCCACCTACTCCCCGAAGGACGTGGAGAACTTCTGGTCGCGGCAGGGCTGGAAGCGCGACGAACTCGACCTGCGGATGGTCTTCGAGCGCAGAGCCGACCTCGAGGCGGTGCTGCGCATCGAGTTCACGCCCGAGGTGGCCGAGGAGGCGATCAGGGAGACGAGCGGGGTGGAGCTCGCCTACCCCAACGTCCTGCGCTGGCGCTACTTCTGACCCGGCTTGACCTTGACACCGGCGTCAACGTTTAGCGTGGGGGGCATGCGGATCGGAGAGCTGGCCGAACGAACCGGCGTGAGCGCCCGTTCGCTGCGCTACTACGAGCAGCACGGGCTGCTCAGCGCGCGCAGGGAAGCGAACGGCTACCGGGAGTACAGCGCCGAGGACGTGAAGCTGGTCAGCGAGATCCGCTCGCTGCTCACCGTCGGGTTCACGCTCGAAGACGCGCGGCCGTTCGTCGACTGCCTGCGCGCGGGCCACGCGACGGGCGCCTCGTGCGCGGAGTCCGTCGCGGTCTACCAGCGCAAGCTGGCCGAGATCGACGACGAGATCCGCCTCCTGCTGGCCAGGCGCGCTGAGGTGGCGGGGCAGCTCACCGCCGCCTGCCCGGGATGTTTCGCGAAGGAGCAACATGATCAAGCTGACGACTGACAACTTCGAGGAGCTCGTGCTCAAGAGCTCCGAGCCGATCCTGGTGGACTTCTGGGCCGAGTGGTGCGGGCCCTGCAGGATGGTGGCGCCCGTCCTGGACCAGATCGAGGCGGAGCACGGGCTGACCATCGGCAAGCTCAACACCGACGAGAACCCCGAGATCATGACGCGGTACGGCGTGATGGGCATCCCCACCCTGCTGCTGTTCGAGAACGGCGAGCCGGTCAAGCAGGTCGTCGGCGCCAAGCCCAAGCGCCTGCTGGAAGCCGAACTCGGCCTCACCTGAGCCCATCCGGCCGCACTCCCGGCCCAGACCCGCCCGACGCCCCTCTCCGGTCGCCGAGGCGGAGAGAGCGCGGCCGGGCCGCCCGACCAAAGACACCCGCCAGGCCGTCCAGCCGGGCCGTTCGACCGGGAAGACGCCCGCCCGCGGTCCCCGGGGGCTGACCGCCGTGACGTCCAAGGTGTGACCGATGTGCCGCCTGGGGTGTGCTCATCGGGGTGCGGCGGATTGTCGGCGGTGCAGGCTCATCGACTTTACTGGTTACTCCTAGTGTTGCTTATGTATCGTTCTGTTCATGGAGTTGCTGTGCACGTCCAAAGCCACCAAGTGTCCGGGTGTTCACCCGATGACGCTCACGGCCCGCCTGCACGGGATGCGCAGCGCGCAGGCCCGCAACCGGCTGCTCGCAGCGACAGGCCAGTACCCCGACAGCGGTCATAGCGCGTGAGCCGGAAACTCCCGCTCGCCGATGGCGAGACCTGCCGCACCGCGTGCGCACCCGCTCTGCTGCGTACCGGTGTGGATGAGAAGACCGGCGAACTGCTGTCTGCCACTGCGCTGGCCGAACGTGTGGGCTGGTGTATGGATCTGGTGTCCGGCATGGTCAGCGCGCTGACCGTCGAGCACTGGAACACCTGCGACGTTGACATGCTGGCCTGCGGGATCGACGCGGGCGGCAGGAAGCTGCCGTCGAACGCGTGGATGGCGCTGCGCCGCCTGGGCTGGACCGTGACCGCAGCGGAAGATATCCGGGTCAACGACCGGATCGTCCGCATGGCCCAGGAGCAGGCCGGGCGCGCTCTGCGGGCGGCGAAATGGCGGGCCGACCTGACCGCCGGTGTCCTGGCCACCTGGCCCGCCGACCCAGCCGAGCGCATCGCCGAGGAGTGGGACCGGGTACGTCAGGCGGTGCCCGGCGGGCAGCATCTGCCGTCCAGTGTGATCAAGTCCCGCACCCGGCAGGTGTCCGCCTTCGCCCGCAAGGACGGGCGGCTGCCGGTCGATGTGTACGAGCTCGAAGCCGCGCCCCGCGTCGCACGCATGCTGCTGCTGGCGGCCTGCGACCGGCAGCAGGCCACCATCGAACGCGCCGACACATCCGGCCGCGCCCTGGTGCGCCTCCAACTGCCCACCCGGCCGGACCCGCGCTCCTACCAGGACTGGACATGGGTCGCCTGCCCGATCACGCTACCGCCGACGATCCCGGCCTCGGCGGTGCTGCACCTGCCCACCCTGCGCATCCACGCCGGCCGGGTGCGGGCCGATCTCGCCTACACCCACGCCGTCCCCCAGACCGCCCGCACCGGACACACGATCGCGCTCGGCGTGGACTGGGGCTTGAACACCCTGCTCAGCGCGGGCGCGGCACGCCTGCACGACGACGGTCGTATCACCACCATCGGGGCCGGGGCTCAGTTCCGCGCCGCGGGAATCCTGGCCAAACAACACCGGCTGCGCCGCCTGTCCGAGCGCCTGCACGCCAAGGCCGACCACTACCAGCGGCTCATCGGCGCAGACGAACAGCACCCGCTGACCGCCACACACACGGTCCTGGCCGAGGAGATCCGGCACGTTTCCGACCGCCGGTCGAACCTCAACGACGCTCTGGCCTGGGCCGCCGCCCGCTGGACCGTTGATCAGGCCATCGCCGCCAAGGCGAGCGTCATCTACGTCGAGGACCTGCGGTCGATGGAAGCCAAGGGTATGGGCCGCACCCACAACACCCGCCTGTCCCAGCAGGTGCGCGGGCAGATCGCCGACCGTATACGGCACCTGGCCGCCGAGACAGGTATCGCCGTCGTGACCGTCCCGGCGCGCGACACCTCCAAGCACTGCCTGCAATGCCTGGAGGTGTTGCGACACCGCAAGGCCCCCGACCGGCCCACCACACCCGGCTGGAAATGGGCCAGCTGCCCCAACCCCGCATGCGGCTGGCAGGGCGACCGCGACCACGGCGCGTGGCGACGCATCGCCGCCCGCGGCCTCACCCACCAGGCCACCACCGTCGTCGACCGCGCCAGCAATGTCATGTCCATCCGCACGGTGGTGGACGAGCTCGAAACCCGCGCCGTCATCACCCCCACGAAGACCAGCCGGAGCGACCGGTCCAAGACCGGCCCCACCCGGCACCAGCCAACACGCCCCGCGCCCAGGCGACACGGGGCACCCTCCCCCATCGGACCTTCGGGTCCGGCGGGCCAGCGTCCGGAGGGACACGCACCAACGGGCCGGATCCGGCTGCCCCGCGCAGCCCATCGGCACCAGGGCGTGACAACGATCAGCACACCCATCCCCCGACACCGGCCACGCGGGGTAGCACTGGGCGCGGGCTTCCACCTGCACGCTCACGCCACCCCGCCACGGTGGGCAGAACCCGTGTCAGAGACTATGTCTGACATAGGATCCCTAAACTGATCTGAGACGCTAGCCTGCTCGGCATGGCACCGAAGACCGCACAGAAGCCCGGATACCGCTGCGCCGAGTGCGGTTGGCGCACCACGAAGTGGGTCGGCAGGTGCGGCGAGTGCCAGGCGTGGGGCACGGTCGACGAGGAGGGCGCCAGAGCGGGCGTCAACGTGGTGCAGCCCGGCGCCACGAACGGCCCCGCCGTACCCATCGGTGACGTCAAGGCGGAGATCGCGGCCGCCCGCACCACCGGCGTCAGCGAGCTCGACCGGGTCCTCGGCGGCGGCCTGGTCCCCGGGGCGGTCCTGTTGCTGGCCGGCGAGCCGGGCATCGGCAAGTCCACCCTCCTGCTGGAGGCCGCGGCGCGCATCGCCGAGCGGGCCACCGTCCTCTATCTCACGGGCGAGGAGTCGGCCGCCCAGGTCCGGCTGCGCGCCGACCGCATCGGCGCGATCCGCGACAACCTCTACCTCGCCGCCGAGACCGAGCTGTCGGCGCTGATGACCCACGTGGAGAAGGTCCAGCCCCAGCTCCTGATCGTCGACTCGGTGCAGACCGTCGGCTCCGCCCAGGCCACGGGCGTTCCCGGCGGCGTGACGCAGGTGCGGGAGGTGGCCGCCAATCTCGTACGGCTGGCCAAGGAGCGCAACATGGCCACCGTGCTGGTCGGCCACGTCACCAAGGAGGGCTCGATCGCGGGCCCGCGCACGCTCGAGCACCTCGTCGACGTCGTGCTCAGCTTCGAGGGCGACCGCCACTCCAGGCTGCGCATGGTCCGCGCGATCAAGAACAGGTTCGGTCCGACCGACGAGGTCGGCTGCTTCGACCTTCACGAACGCGGCATCGAGGGCATCACCGACCCGAGCGGCCTGTTCGTCTCCCGCCGCAGCGAGCCCGTGCCGGGCACCTGCGTCACCGTCACCGTCGAGGGCACCAGGCCGCTGCCCGCCGAGGTCCAGGCGCTGGTCGCGCGCACCGAGGCCCAGCAGCCCCGCCGCACCTCCTCGGGCCTCGACCCCTACCGGGTGCAGATGATCCTGGCCGTCCTCGAACGCAGGCTCAACGCCAGGCTCGGCGGATGCGACGTCTTCACCGCCACTGTCGGCGGCATCAAGCTCGCCGATCCCGCCGTCGACCTGTCGGTCATGCTCGCCGTGGCCAGCGCGGCGGGCGACAAGCCGCTCCCCCAAGGGCTCATCGCGCTGGGCGAGGTGGGGCTGGCGGGCGAGCTCAGGCCCGTGCGCGACGTCCGCCGCCGGTTGTCGGAGGCCGCGCGGCTGGGATTCAAGCGGGCGCTCGTCCCGCGCGGCTCGCTGGAGGAAGGCGGCCGCCGCCGTCCCGGCGAGCAGCGCGCGCTCGTCCCCGTCGGGCCGGTCGCGTTCGCGCCGGGGTTCGAGGTGATGGAGGCGGAGAACGTCTGGGACGCCCTCACCCACGTCACCTGACCCACCCTGACCCAGCCCCCTCGGTCGATCGTCGCGACAACCTTCAACCGTGGTCCACGGGCGGGCGCGCGTAGTCTGCCCCGGCCGCCTCCTGCCGGTTCATCACGGCAACGGTTGGATAACGACTTCGCGGACAGGGCGACGCCCGTCGTGCTCCGCATCGTCATGAGAGGTGATGAATTCGCGTGGAAGGGGCAGGAGGAGGGCGGTCCATGGGATCCGACGTAACGGCGGCCGGCCCCGTGGGCCCGCAGTAGCGTGATGGACGGCGCGGCACCGGCGGACCACGGTGGCCTATCGTCGGCTTGCCGTACGGACGGCGGAGGGTCGTCGCCGTGACAGCGGATCGCACCCTGACCGCGGTTCGATCGCACCGACAGCGGGCCGATCGCCTGACTCCGGGTCGGTCGCCTGACTCCGGGTCGGTCGCCTGACTCCGGGTCGGTCGTCTCGCCAGCGGGGCGCCGCACTGACTGCGGGCGTCGCGCTGACTGCGGGCGTCGCACTGACTGCGGGCGTCGCACTGACTGCGGGCGTCGCACTGACGGCGGCCGTCGCACTGGCCGCGGTTCGCCGGGAGACGGAGGCGAGGTTGTCCTGCGGGAAACGCGGTCTGTCCTGCGGGAAAGGCATGCCCGGCGCAGGGCCGCTCCACGATGAGGGTGGGGTTGGTGAGACTGCGGGTGCGGCACACAGGTTGGCCGGTAAGCTGGATTTGAATAGGACACGGGGGTCAGGTGGCAAACGACAGGAGTCTTGACGACCGTCGTCGTACAGCCCTCGCCTCGGTTGCTCCCGGCACTCCGCTGAGAGACGGTCTGGAGCGCATTCTGCGCGGCCAGACGGGCGGGCTCATCGTGCTCGGCTACGACAGCGTAGTCGAGGAGCTGTGCAGCGGCGGGTTCGAGCTCGACGTGGAGTTCTCCGCGACGCGGCTGCGCGAGCTTGCCAAGATGGACGGCGCGATCGTGGTGCGCCACGACAATCACAAGATCGTGCGGGCGGCGGTCCATCTCGTGCCCGACCCCTCCATCCCCACCGACGAATCGGGCACCAGGCACCGTACGGCGCAGCGCGTCGCCAGGCAGACCGGCTTCCCGATCATCGCGATCAGCAAGTCCATGCGGATCATCGCCCTCTACCTCGACGGCATCCGCTACGTCCTGGAGGAGTCGGCGGCCATCCTATCCAAGGCCAACCAGGCCCTGGCCACGCTCGAACGCTACAAGCACCGCCTCGACGAGGTCTCCGGCACCCTGTCCGCCCTCGAGATCGAAGACCTGGTGACGGTCCGCGACGTGGCCGCCGTCGCCCAGCGGCTCGAGATGGTGCGCAGGATCTCCGAGGAGATCCAGGGTTACGTCGTCGAGCTCGGCACCGACGGCCGCCTGCTGTCCCTGCAGCTCGACGAGCTGGTCGCGGGCGTCGACTCCGACCGTGAGCTGATCGTGCGCGACTACCTTCCCGCCTCGTCGGCGCGTACCAAGCGCAAGGTGAGCGACATCCTCCACGACTTCGACAAGCTGTCGGCCAGCGAGCTGCTCGACCTGTCGGCGGTGGCGCAGGTGCTCGGACGCGGCGCGAACGAGACGCTCGACAGCCCGGTCAGCCCGCGCGGGTTCCGGCTGCTGGCGAAGGTGCCCCGGCTCCCCGCGGCGGTCGTCGATCGGCTGGTGGACCACTTCGGCGGGCTGCAGAAGCTGCTGGCGGCCAGCGTCGACGACCTCCAGGCGGTGGGCGGAGTCGGCGAGTCCAGGGCCAGGAGCGTGCGCGAGGGGCTGTCCCGCCTGGCGGAGTCCAGCATCCTCGAACGCTACGTGTGACCCTGCCACACTGACCCGGCGCCGTTTCCTGACTCCCCACCGGAACACGGTGGTGCCGCGTGGCCCGGATGGTCTCGAACCCACACCGCCCCCTCATCACAAGAGACGGCGGCCTTGCGGAGCCCCCGGAAACGCTTGCCCAGCGACCACCTTCTCCCACGAGACCGCCACGAGACCGTCCCCCGGCAAGCCCAGAGACCCCACGAGCCCGGAGACCCACCGAACCCCGGCGAGAGACTGGGGTCAGCGGAGGTGGAAGACCGCCTTGCGGCTGCGCATGCCGCCCGTCCGCACCACCGCGACATACGTGCCCGGCAGCGCGGCGGCCCGCTCGCCCGAACAGTCCGCGCCCGACCGGCGGCGATCCCAGTCGAGGCTGCGAACGTATGGGATGCCCCGCTCCAGCTTGCGGATCTCGACCCCGTCGCCGCTCACGCAGTCGGACGTCGACCACACGCGGTCGCTGCCCGACGTGATCCGGATCTCCATCGCGCGCGGCCCCACATCGGCCGTGCACATCACCGGGCCGGTGTTGACCAGGGTGAGCATGAAGGTCGGCTGCGTCTGCGACGAGTAGACCTCCTGCCGCTGCTCCAGGTTGAGCACCAGGTCCTTCTCCTCGCACGGCATCCCCGCCCTGCGCACCCGCTGCGTCTGCGTCGGCGATGGCGAGGGGGACGGCGACGGCGAAGCCGTGACACGCGCCTTCGACGGCTTCGGCGTCGGCGTCATCGTCACGGACGGCAACCCCGCGAGCACCGGCTCCGCCGACGGCGTCGCCGCCTTCTCGGCGTTCGAGGCGTGCTGCGGCCCACCCGTGGCCGAACACGCCCACGCGACGAAAGCCACCACGACCAGCACCGCGACGAGTACGGTCATCCGCCGACGCCAGTAGACATCCCCAGTGCCGCCACGCAGGGTATCCGGATCCATACTCACAGGATGCTGATGACGCGCGCACGGAGGGTGACGACACGCCGTAACCCACTAGTCTGAGCGGGTGGCCGACCCGAACCTCCTACGAGAGCCGATTCTCGACTGGTACGCGGACAATGCCCGCGATCTCCCCTGGCGTCGCCACGACGCCGCCCCCTGGGGAATCCTGGTCAGCGAGATCATGCTCCAGCAGACCCCCGTCGTCCGCGTCCTGCCGGTGTGGGAACAGTGGATGCACCGCTGGCCCACTCCCGCCGACCTCGCCGCCGAACCCCCCGGCGAGGCCGTACGCCACTGGGGCCGCCTCGGCTACCCGCGCAGGGCGCTGCGCCTGCACGCCTGCGCCAAGGCGATCACCGCCGAGCACGGCGGCGAGGTGCCTTCCGACCACGCCACGCTGCTCGCCCTGCCCGGCATCGGCGAGTACACCGCCGCCGCCGTCGCCAGCTTCGCCTTCGGCGGCAGCCACCCGGTCCTCGACACGAACGTCCGGCGCGTGCTGGGGCGAACCGTCCGCGCGGAGGAGTACCCGCCGACCGCCACCACGGCCGCCGAACGCCGCCTCGCCCACGACCTGCTGCCCGCCGTGGGCGCGCCCGTGTGGGGTGTGGCGGTGATGGAGCTCGGCGCCCTGGTCTGTACGGCACGCAGCCCCCAGTGCGAGCGGTGCCCCGTCCAGGCGCAGTGCGCGTGGCGGCTCGCGGGTAAACCACCCGGCCAAGCGCGCAAGGGACAGACGTACGACGGCACCGACCGACAGTGCAGGGGACGCCTCCTGGCGGTACTCCGCGCGGCCCACGGCCCGGTCCCGAAAACGGCGCTCGACGCGGTCTGGGACGAACCGATCCAACGGGAACGCGCCCTCGACGGGCTGATCACCGACGGCCTGGCCGAAGTCCTGGCCGACGGCACCTACCGCCTCCCCACCTGACCGACCCTCGCCCCAGGCCCTCGCCCGGTCGACAGTTCGCCGGTCAGGCGGCCAGTTGGAGACCCAGGGAGGTGAGGTTGGTGCGGGCCCAGTCGAGCTCCTCGGCCAGCAGCGACACCAACGCCCCCGGCCCCTTGGCGCGTCCCGGCACAGCCAGGTTGTGGGTCTCGACCTCGATGTGCGCGGTGCCGTTCACCGCGCCCGACAGGATCGCCGTCAGCGTGTCGTGCAGGACCGCGCCGGTGTCGGTGTGGTTGTGAACGTGTCCCAGCTTGACCACGGGCGCACCGACCTCGGCCAGGCCACGCAGCGCGGCGCCGGATTCCTCGCCGCCACCACACGCGAGGTGACAGGCGTCGAGACACACGCCGAGGTGCTCGGAGTCGATGCCGCCCACCCGCTCAAGGGCCTGCTCGGTCGTCTCGAGAACGCACCCGGGCCACGGCTCGAAGCCCACCCTGATCGTCTTCCCCGTGACGCTGTGGATGCCGCGCAGCTCGCGAGCCAGGCGCTCCAGCCGACGGGTGGCGATGGAGTGCAGGTCGGCGGGCCAGTCGCGACGCCAGCCGATCGGGATGGTGGAGATGCTGCCGAACCGCACGTCCTCCGGCAGCAGGAACGCGAGAATCTTGGCGAGGGCCATCGTGTAGCGGTAGCGCTCGGGCTTGGCCCAGTCGGGACCTGGGACTTCCTGGTTGCGTCCGCCGGTGCCGTTCAGGCTGACCACTTCGAGACCGCGCTCGTCGAGGGAACGGCGCAGCCGTACGAGCTCGATGCGGTCGGCGACCAGGTGGTCGGCCACGGCGGGTGAGAGCCACAGCCCGACGCCCATCCGCTCCACGCCGAGGCGCTTGCGCACCGGCACGGCGTAGCGGGTCAGATGGGCGATCAGGTTCTCGAGGTCCTCCGCGGGGTGCACGCCGGCGTTGTAGGCCAAGTGAACGAGCGTTCCGTCGTCGTGACGCAGGCGCATCGGCTTCCTCCACGGCTTGCACTGGGGTTGTGTCCATCGCCCGGACGTGCCGAGCTTGCCCGCCCGACGGGGTCCTCCGCGTCCGCCCTGAGTTGATTCCTGACTACGCCTCAGGGATGAGCCCCAACGTAGGGACGCCTTCTTGTGGGTCACTTGTGCGGGACTTGGCAGGCTTTGCTCTACGAATTGTAGTACTACTTCCGGTGGCGGTATAGCCGATCTCCACCTGGAGTCACCAATCTGACATCAAACCGATGCGCCCGCCGTCCGCCTGGCGCCGGGACCCGTTCGAGAAAGCCGACATCGTACGGCCCGGCGCACGCCACCCCGGCGGGAGCGCGGCCTGTGCGGCCCGGCGTACACCGTGGCGGGAGAAAGCCGAGTCCTGTACGGCCCGGCATACGCCGTCCCGGTAGCAGCAGCCCTGTACGACCGCGCGTAGCCGTAGCGGGAGGGAACCCAGGTCCTGTAGGGCCTCACGTGCGCCGTTGCGGCGGGAGGCGAAGTCCTGCTGGGCGGCGCGCCTTCGGCGGACGGAACCACGTGCCGGACGGAGGCGCCAGACCGGCTTGCCGTACAGACTGGCGGATATCACCAGGTGAT
Organism: Nonomuraea sp. NPDC059194; assembly: GCF_042754765.1. Taxonomy (NCBI): domain Bacteria; kingdom Bacillati; phylum Actinomycetota; class Actinomycetes; order Streptosporangiales; family Streptosporangiaceae; genus Nonomuraea; species Nonomuraea sp. NPDC059194. Next base: position 56,068 of record NZ_JBHZBH010000025.1, read on the forward strand.
CAATCCGCATGTCGTCACAAGGCGATCAACCAGCACGCGACGCAGGCCCGGCTCCTCACCTCGGCCCCGCACCCCGGCCGGCGGATTACGCGGGACACCATCACGGTGGGCAGCGGTCCTGAGGAGTGGATGGTGAGTGCGGCTCGGCGGATCCCGAAACAGAAGTCGGTGTGGCCCGGAACGGAGAAAGACGCCGGGCCCGCGTGGAAGTTCCACGCGGGCCCGGCGGAAAACCCCTGCGCTAGTTCTGGATCGGCTCCGCGATGGCGGCGGCCGAGTCGGGAACGCGCGAGGCGGTCTCTCCGGTGAAGGTGAACTTGGCGTTGTCGCCCTCGCCCTCGATGTCGACCTTGACCACCTGGCCGGGACGCAGCTCGCCGTACAGGATCTTCTCCGACAGAGAGTCCTCCAGCTCGCGCTGGATCGTACGGCGGAGCGGACGGGCGCCCATCACCGGGTCGTAGCCGCGGTCGGCCAGCAGCTGCTTGGCGGCGGGCGAGACGTCGAGCCCCATGTCGCGGTCCTTCAGCCGCGCGTCCACCATGGCGAGCATCAGATCGACGATCTTGATGATCTCGTTCATGGTGAGCTGGTGGAAGACCACGATGTCGTCGACACGGTTGAGGAACTCGGGCCTGAAGTGCTGCTTGAGCTCCTCCTGGACCTTCGACTTCATCCGGTCGTAGTTGGAGTCCGCGTCGTTGGACTTCGCGAACCCGACCCCGATGCCCTTGGAGATGTCCTTGGTACCGAGGTTGGTGGTCATGATGATGACCGTGTTCTTGAAGTCGACCACCCGGCCCTGGGCGTCGGTCAGGCGACCGTCTTCCAGGATCTGCAGCAGCGAGTTGAAGATGTCGGGGTGGGCCTTCTCGATCTCGTCGAACAGGACCACGGAGAACGGCTTGCGCCGCACCTTCTCGGTCAGCTGGCCGCCCTCTTCGTACCCGACGTAGCCGGGCGGGGAGCCGAACAGCCTGGAGACGGTGTGCTTCTCCATGAACTCCGACATGTCCAGCATGATCAGAGCGTCTTCGTCGCCGAAGAGGAACTCCGCCAGAGCCTTGGACAGCTCGGTCTTACCGACGCCCGAGGGGCCGGCGAAGATGAACGAGCCGCCGGGACGGCGCGGGTCCTTCAGACCGGCGCGGGTACGCCGGATGGACCGCGACAGGCCCTTGATGGCGTCGTCCTGGCCGATGATCCGCTTGTGGAGCTCGTCCTCCATGCGGAGCAGGCGCTGGGACTCCTCCTCGGTCAGCTTGAAGACCGGGATGCCGGTGGCGGTGGCCAGGACCTCGGCGATGAGCTCCTGGGTGACCTCGGCCACGACGTCCATGTCGCCGGCCTTCCACTCCTTCTCGCGGCGCTCACGCTTGAGCTGGAGCTGCTTCTCCTGGTCGCGGAGGGCAGCCGCCTTCTCGAAGTCCTGCGCGTCGATCGCGGACTCCTTGTCGCGGCGGACGTTGGCGATCTTCTCGTCGTACTCGCGCAGGTCCGGCGGAGCGGTCATCCTGCGGATGCGCATCCGGGAACCGGCCTCGTCGATGAGGTCGATGGCCTTGTCGGGAAGGTAGCGGTCGCTGATGTAGCGGTCGGCCAGCTGCGCGGCGGCCACCAGCGCGTCGTCAGTGATGGACACGCGGTGGTGCGCCTCGTAGCGGTCGCGCAGACCCTTGAGGATCTCGATCGTGTGGCTGAGCGACGGCTCTGCCACCTGGATCGGCTGGAAGCGGCGCTCCAGCGCGGCGTCCTTCTCGAGGTACTTGCGGTACTCGTCGAGAGTGGTGGCGCCGATGGTCTGCAGCTCGCCGCGGGCCAGCATCGGCTTCAGGATGCTGGCGGCGTCGATCGCGCCCTCCGCGGCACCCGCACCCACGAGCGTGTGCAGCTCGTCGATGAACAGGATGATGTCGCCGCGGGTGCGGATCTCCTTGAGCACCTTCTTCAGGCGCTCTTCGAAGTCACCGCGGTAGCGGGAGCCCGCCACGAGCGCGCCGAGGTCAAGCGTGTAGAGCTGCTTGTCCTTCAGCGTCTCGGGGACCTCGCCCTTGACGATCTTCTGCGACAGGCCCTCGACGACGGCGGTCTTGCCGACGCCGGGCTCGCCGATGAGAACGGGGTTGTTCTTGGTCCTCCTGGAGAGGACCTGCATGACCCGCTCGATCTCCTTCTCACGGCCGATGACCGGATCCAGCTTGCCCTCGCGGGCGGCCTGGGTCAGGTTGCGGCCGAACTGGTCGAGCACCAGGGAAGTGGAAGGCGCGGACTCCTGCGGGCCACCCGCGGCGGCCGGCTCCTTGCCCTGGTAGCCGTGGAGCAGCTGGATGACCTGCTGCCGCACACGGTTGAGATCGGCTCCAAGCTTGACCAGCACCTGGGCTGCCACACCTTCACCCTCGCGGATGAGCCCGAGCAGGATGTGCTCGGTGCCGATGTAGTTATGACCCAGCTGCAAAGCCTCACGGAGCGACAGCTCAAGAACCTTCTTGGCCCGCGGGGTGAACGGAATGTGCCCCGACGGAGCCGATTGGCCCTGGCCGATGATCTCCTCGACCTGCTGACGCACACCCTCAAGGCTGATGCCGAGGCTCTCCAGAGCCTTGGCGGCTACGCCCTCACCTTCATGGATCAAGCCAAGAAGAATGTGCTCAGTGCCGATGTAGTTGTGGTTGAGCATCCTGGCCTCTTCTTGGGCCAGGACGACAACCCGCCTCGCTCGGTCGGTGAACCTCTCGAACATCTCGTCGCTCCTCACAGAGCGGTCAGTCAGGCCGGTAAATCCGGTCCCGTCCTCCCGCATGCTAGCCCTGGCTCGGCGAACCATGCCTCTTGCCGCTGACACGCTCTATAGCAGAGACGTTCCCCGAGAGCAGGGCGTTCACCCTCCATCCAACTACCTACTGGGGGTGCTGTGTTCCCGATACGCCGCAAGCGAACGACGTTTGACGCGCAGATCATCGCCCACGCGACCTGCCCGGTTATCACGGGCAAACAGGATCATGCGCTTATGGCGACCTCCGGGGTTCAAGGCGATCGGCATAAGCGCATGATGTCAGTGGGCTGCTTCGTACTTCTCCACGATCGCGGAGGAGATGCGGCCCCGCTCGCTGACCTGGAGGCCGTGGGCCTTGGCCCACTGCCGAATCTCGGAGCTCTTCTCACGGCTCATCGAACGCGCACCACCGCGCACCCGGCGACGGGCGGCAACGGCGCCCGACTTGCGAGCGGACGACACGAAAGGGGTCAGCGCGTCGCGCAGCTTCTTGGCGTTAACGTCGCTGAGGTCAATCTCATAGGACGCTCCGTCAATGGCGAAGCTGACCGTCTCATTGGCCTCGCCCCCATCGAGGTCATCGATGAGAATCTCCTGGATCTGCTTGGCCATCTACGGAATCCTTTCCCGGAGCATTGTTTCATTGTCACGCCAAACATATACCCGAAAAGGCGACGAGACAATTCAGCGCTTCGCGGATTCCCTGACCGAGGAGTCAGATCTGGTTCCCGCGGAGCCGTCCTGTTTGGACGACGCCCGACGGCTGCATTCCGCCCCCACTCCGCCTCATGGGGTTTGTGGGAGACGCGCCCTTTATGCACGAGCCGCCCGCTGGCGGACGGGCCACGGCTGTTGTCGACTCTCCGCCCCGACGATAGCGCCCCAAAGACGGCGACCACCTGGCGGGGTGTGGGACCTAGCCTAATGCCAGTCTCTCCAGAGTTCTTACCCGATCGCCCGGAAAATCCTGAAAAATCGGCGTCTGGGGGTAGATGCACACTTCAGCGAGGGTCTTTGATCATCAAGGAACCCGCCCACCTGTCGTGCAACCCCCGCTGCAAGGGCTTGTCGATCAAGATAGACAGCCCCACGGCGAACACGAGGATTCCCACAACGAGATTGACGACAGGAATCTCCACCAGCACCAAGGGCCCGGGATAGAGGAGCGCGCGTTTCGACAGATCCGCCAGCGACAGCCGCCGCCCCGGCGCGGGCGCCAGCCTAATTTTCATGATCGCTTTCCCGAAGGTACGGCGCCGCCGGTAATGAGCCAGGCAGTCATAGCCCGCATAAGCCAGCCCGACGACGAGCCAGGCCGAGAACCCGGGCAGCCAGTCGCCATAGACGGCCAGCAACCCTACAGTCCGCCACAAGGCCCAGGCCGCGATGAACAGAATGTAATAGAAGACCCCGACCACGAGGCCCTCAATACTTCGCGCGACGAGCCGTTCCCACCAATCAGCCGGTACGGCCCGCACGCCCGGCGGCGGCGCGACCATAAGCCCCATTCTGTACGAGCGCCGACGGCGATTACAGGGCCAAGACACGAAAACGGGGACCGGCGTCAAGCCGGCCCCCGTTTTCCCGCGTATACGGTTACTTGATCTTCACGACCACAGTTCCCGCGACCTTGTCGGCGAAGGTCTGCTGCAGCGGCTTGTCCCAGAGCTGGGAAGCGCCGTTGACGCCCACGGCGGCGAAAGCGAGAAGCCCGCCGACCACCGGCACCGCATTCAGGATGACGCCACCCCAGGTGACGCCCGCCCGCTTGAGGGCGACGTCGCTGGACAGGCCACCCGGAGGCACGGAGCCCCCGACCGGGACGATCTTGATGCCCATGACCATCTTGCCGAGAGTCTGGCCCTTGGACTTGGTCAGCAGGAACTCGTAGGCCACGTAGGCCAGTGCCGCCACGACCGCTGCGATCGCCGACACCACGATCGTGCTCAGGCCGCTCGTGGCGCCGGTGCTGAGGTCGTAGGTGGCCACGAAGATGATGGCCAGGATGATGCCCAGCACGAACCAGACGATTCCGAAGATCACGCCGTCGACGATGCGGGCGACCAGGCGCTGCCACCACTCGGCGAGCGGGGCGGGCGCGCCGGGCGGCTGCACTCCGGCCGGCGCCCCGTAGGGCTGACCGTAGGCGGGCTGCCCGTAGGCGGGCTGCTGGCCGTAGCCGGGCTGGCCGTAGGGCTGCTGCTGCCCGTAGGGCGACGGCTGGCCGTAGCCGGGCTGCGACTGGCCCTGCTGCCCGTAGCCGGGCTGCTGGCCGTACCCGGGCTGCTGTCCCGAGGGCTGACCGTAACCGGGCTGCTGGCCGGACGCGGGCTGCCCGTAGCCGGGCTGCTGGCCCTGCTGCTGGCCGTAGCCGGGCTGCTGACCGTAGTCGGGCTGGCCGCCGGGCTGCTGACCCGAGGAGGCCTGCTGGCCGTAGCCCTGCTGCTGGCCGTACTCAGGCTGGCCGTAGGAAGGCTGCTGACCGTAGCCGGGCTGCTGGCCCTGCTGCTGGCCGTAACCGGGCTGCTGACCGTAGTCGGGCTGGCCGTAGCCGGGCTGCTGGCCAGAGGAGGCCGCCTGCTGCCCGTAGCCGGGCTGGCCGTAGGGGGGCTGCTGGCCAGAGGGCTGGCCGTAGCCGGGCTGCTGACCCTGACCGTAGCCCTGCTGGCCGTATCCCTGCTGCTGCTGGCCGTAGCCCTGCTGCTGGCCCTGCTGCTGGCCGTAGTCGGGCTGGCCCTGGGGCGGCTGGCCGTAGCCGCCGCCCTCATGGCGGTAGCCCACGACCGTCACGTCAGGATCGGGCTGCTCGCCCGGGCGTCCCGCGTTCTGCTGACCGTATCCGGAATTGTCATCAGGTTGATCCTGCGGATACGGCGGCTGTCCAGTGCTCACCGTGTCACCTCGCTTCGATGGCGCATGTGGCACATGTCAGGACACATGCTTGCTGTTGCCCAACGTATCGACATGAGTATCAACAATCACCTTTCCCCTTGGTCAACCCCATAGTCAACTGCGTCCAGATGGAGCAACATCCTGGTGTTGCCAAGGGTGTTGGGCTTGACGTGCTCGAGGTCGAGAAACTCGGCCACACCCTCGTCGTAGGAGGCCAGCAACTCGGCGTAGACCTCGGGCGACACCGGTGTCCCCTGGATCGGCACGAAGCCGTGCCGGGCGAAGAAGTCGACCTCGAACGTCAGACAGAAGACCCTGCGAAGCCCCAGGTCACGGGCCGCTGCCACGAGCGCGGTAACAATACGGTGACCGATTCCTGAACCTTTGACGGCGGGGTCCACGGCGACCGTGCGAATCTCGGCGAGGTCCTCCCAGAGCACATGGAGCGCGCCGCAGCCGACGACCTGGCCGCCGCGCTCGGCGACCCAGAACTCCTGGACGTCCTCGTACAGCGTGACCGTGGCCTTTTCCAGCAGCTTGCGGCCCGCTCCCGCGTAGATGTCGACCAGGCGTCTGATCGACCTGACGTCCGGCGTGCGGGCCCGCCGTACGACGATCTCGGTGTCCTGCATTGTGCGCTCGACGACCTGCTCCATGGCCCTTCAGCGTACCTAGCTCGTTTCGGCCCACCCTTAACTACCGTCACATGACTCACTGTGGCTGGGCGAGCACGTTACGCATCCCTGCACGACAAACCCGACAAACCTTCGCGAATCTCGGTAAAAGCTTTGCAATCCCCTGGTCGATCGGGCTTTTGCGTGATCTGTCCGTGATCCTTTGGATGCGCGTCCTCTACTGGATTGGCAGTTCTGGTTGAGCACGAACCTTGCTTGCACTAGTGTCCACCGACGATGTCCCCCGCGCGCCAAGGCGTGGGGGCGCGCCTAATCCCCCCAACACGGGGAGCCGGGGACCCGCCGGCGGCCGCCAGTCGCCAAGGGGTGAGTCCGAGCCACGCTCGGTAGGGCTGCTCCGGCCCGAACCCGTCAGCTAACCCGGTCGGCGACTACGAGAGGAGCTGGTTGGTGAAGCGCAGGCGCAGCCGCGAGGGGAAGTCCGCGGGCGAGCACGCCCGCCCCCACGAACCCGGTTCCCGCCGGATGCGGTTCGCGATCGTGGGCGCCGCGATGGCCGTCCTGGCCCTCACCACGCCACTCGGTACGGCCACAGCCGACCCCAAACCCACGCTCAAGGAGCTCGCCGAGCAGGTCGAGAAGCTCCACAACGACATCGAGACGCTCACCGAGCAGTACAACGGCCAGCGCGAGAAGCTCAAGGGCGTCAAGAAGTCCGCGGAGAAGGCCAAGAAGATCCTGGCCACCAGCGAGGCCGACCTGGCCGCCAAACGCGCGCGGGCCACGATCCTCGCCGAGAGCACCTACATGACCGGCGGCTTCTCCAACGGCCTCGCCTTCGCCAGCTCCGCCGACCCCGACGCCTTCCTCGACGCCGCCGCCACCTCCTACGCCCTCGGCCAGCAGCAGGGCCAGGAGGTCAAGGAGCTCGCCGAGTCCATCGCCGCCGCCGAGCAGGCCAGGGCGACGGCCAAGTCACGCCTGGCCGAGGTGCAGAAGCTCGTCGACGACCTGGACGGCAGGCGCGACAAGATCTCCTCCATGGTGGCCAAGGTCGAGAGCAGCCTGTTCAGGCGCGCGCTCGGCGAGGCCGGGCGGCCCGGCACCCGCGCCACCAAGGTCAACCTGCCGATCGTCGGCAGCGGCAAGGCGGCAGCCGCCGCGCGCTGGGCGCTGACGCAGCAGCTCAAGCCGTACGTGTGGGGCGCCGAGGGCCCGAGCTCCTACGACTGCTCCGGCCTGGTCATGGCCGCCTACCAGCGGGTCGGCATCAGCCTGCCGCACTACACGGGCGACCAGTGGACGTCTGGCACCCACATCACGCGCGAGCAGATGCGCCCCGGCGATCTGATCTTCTTCTACAGCGACCTGCACCACGTGGGCATCTACATCGGCGGCGGCATGATGGTGCACGCGCCCCGCACCGGCGACGTCGTCCGGATCGCCTCCATCGCCAACCGGCCGTTCGCGGGAGCCGTACGGATCGCCGACTGAAGCAGCCGGTGAGAGCCGACCAGAGTCGGCTGGAGCCGACGAGATGCCGGGTCAGATGAGTCTTCGGCGTGCCGCCCAGGCCACCGCCTCGATCGCCGTGGCGACGCCGATCCTGTCGCAGATGACGCGCAGGCGGCGACGGACCGTGCGGCCGCTGATCTCCAGCGTCCTGCCCACGCGGTCGACCGTGACGCCCTTGGCCAGCTCCGCGAGGAGATCCAGGTCATCCTGGCTCAGCACGACTCCGTCGTCGGTGAGCACATCCATCGGGGCCCTCCCCCCAACAGCACAACTCGGCGACGTCTCGGCCCGAGCAAGCTGCTCGTCTCGCAGACGGTAAACGCATACGGGAAAGGTCGTCAAGGTCGTTTCGTGCGGCGCTTGACGGCCGCTATTGACTTGATCATTTCTATATGAAGAACTCGCGTGGCTTGTGGTGCGAAGAACGGTCCACAACCGCCTTACAGGAAACTGCCCTTATCCCGAATTGGCGTCATACCGTTCGCGGGCGCGCTCGACATCCTCGATGTGGTTCTCGGCCCATTCCTTGATCGCGGCGACAACCGGCAGCAGACTCGTTCCGAGTGGCATCGGCTACTTGTCTGGGTCGGGGCCGTACCACTGGAGGGGTTGGCCGGTGACCTGGGCGATGCATTCGAAGTCGCGGTCTCGGTGGAGGAGTGTCAGACCTTGGAGTTCTGCTGTGGCTGCGAGGACGAGGTCGACAGGGCCTGCGATGCGGTGATGTCCTCGTTTGGTGAGGGCTTCTTGGACTTTCCAGCCCCTGTCGTAGGCGCGGTCGTCGATGGGGGTCCAGCCGAACAGCAGGCGCATGTCCTCGATGCCCTGCTCGCGGTCCGCGATGGATCGAGCACCGTAGAAGAACTCGAACTCGGTGATCGGGCAGACGGCGATGAGTCCTGCAGAAGCGGCCTGGTCCCAGCCGTACTGGTCGGCGTCGGGGAGTATGAAGCGGGCGAGGGCGCTGGTGTCGATGAGGAACTGGGCCGCGTTCATCGGCGGTAGTTGCTCTTGTCCTCGAAGAGATCGAGGTCGAAGCCGCCTTCGGCGGCGATGGCGCGGAGTCTGGTGAGCGCGAGAGCCCGCCGCCGATTCTCCAGCACCTCACGGAGAGCCGTGTTGACAGTCTCCTTCTTGGTGCTGGTTCCAAGTGCCTTGGCGACGTCGGCGACCAGGTCGATCACGGTACGGCCCATGATGCACCACCTTGGATATCAAGTGTTCCTCCAATGATATCCAAGGAGGGCCTGCACCCCGAGGGTCAGTGGGTGGGCTTCACCAGCGGGAACAGGATCGTGTCCCGGATGTTCTTGCCGGTGAAGGCCATGATCATCCGGTCGATCCCCACCCCGACACCACCCGTCGGCGGCATCGCGTACTCCAGCGCCTGCAGGAAGTCCTCGTCGAGCTGCATCGCCTCGAGGTCGCCCCCGGCGGCCAGGATCGACTGCTCGGTCAGGCGGCGGCGCTGCTCGATCGGGTCGACCAGCTCGGAGTAGGCGGTGCCGAGCTCGGTGCCGAACCCGATCAGGTCCCACTTCTCGGTGAGCAGCGGGTTGTCGCGGTGCTGCCGGGTGAGCGGCGAGGTCTCCAGCGGGTAGTCCATGACGAACGTCGGCTGGATCAGCGTGTGCTCGACGAGCTCCTCGAACAGCTCCTGGACCAGCTTGCCCTGGCCCCACTTCGGGTCCCAGTAGATGTCGCGCTTGTCGGCGTACTTCCTGACCTGGTCGAGCGAGGTCTCGGTGGTGACCTCCTCGCCGAGCGCGGAGGAGACCGCGCCGTACAGCGAGATCCGCGGCCACCGCGCCTGGCCGAGGTCGATCTCGACGCCGTCGTGGACGACCACGGTGGTGTCCAGGGCGGCCACGACCGCCTTCTGGTACATCCGCTGCGTGAGGTCGGCCATGTCGTTGTAGTCGAGGTAGGTGCCGTACGCCTCGAGCATCGTGAACTCGGGGTTGTGCGTGGAGTCCGCGCCCTCGTTGCGGAAGTTGCGGTTGATCTCGAAGACCTTCTCGATGCCACCGACCACGAGCCGCTTCAGGTAGAGCTCGATCGCGATGCGGAGGTAGAGCTCCATGTCGTAGGCGTTGATGTGCGTCTTGAACGGACGCGCCGCCGCGCCGCCGTGGATCGGCTGCAGCATCGGCGTCTCGACCTCGAGGTAGCCCTCCTCGTGCCAGAAGTCGCGCACCGCCCTGACCGTGGCGCTGCGGACGTGGGCCATCCTGCGCGCCTCGTCGTTGACGATGAGGTCGACGTAGCGCTGCCGTACCCGGGCCTCGGGGTCGGTGAGGCCGACGTGCTTCTCCGGCAGCGGGCGCAGGCACTTGGAGGTGATCTGCCAGCTGTCGGCCAGAATGGACAGCTCGCCGCGGCGGGAGGTGATGACCTCGCCCTCGATGCCGACGTGGTCGCCGAGGTCGACGTCGTGCTTCCAGGCGGCCAGCGACTCCTCGCCGACCTTGTCGAGGGAGATCATGACCTGCAGGTCGCCGCCGCCGTCGCGCAGGGTGGCGAAGCAGAGCTTCCCGCCGATGCGGTTGAGCATGACGCGCCCCGCGACGCCGACCTTGTCGCCGGTCGCGGTGTCAGGGTCGAGACCCTGGTATTTCTCCCTGATCTCGGCGTTGGTAGCCGTGCGGGGAAAGGTCACCGGGTAAGGGTCGACGCCCTCGGCGCGAAGGCGGTCGAGCTTCTCCCTCCGGATGCGCAGCTGCTCGGGAAGTTCGTCGCTCACAACACCAAAGGGTACCGATATGGCGGGATGCAAGAGTTCGTCAGCTCTTTGCAAAGGGCGTGCAAGGAGGCGGGGTTACCACTGACTCAAGAGCCCGGGGGGATCCGGCAGGGAGCCGGAACCGTAGGGCTCAAGGAGAAGATCATGATGAAGAAGCTCGCGACAGGCTTCCTCGCAGTGGCCGCCACCGGCACACTGGCCCTGTCGCTCCCCGCCCCCGCGAACGCCTCGACCACCACCACCACCGCCTCCTCGTCGAACTCGTCGAACTCCAACTCCTACGACTACGAGGACTACTGGGGCTCGTACTACTCCAAGTACGGCCTGGCCAAGGCGCGCGGCTGGATCGGCGTCGACGGCGACTACGAGGACGGCAACTCCGTTCACGTCACCGGCCGGCTCTACGACCTCGACGACAGGACCTACAGCCAGGGTGGCAAGTGCGCGTACGTGAAGTTCCAGGCGGCCGACGACGAGTACGACTGGTACCAGGTCTACTCCCGCTACTACTGCGGCTACCCGGGCTACAAGAAGTTCGAGTTCCACGAGGACGACGTGTACGCCCTGCGGGCCAAGGTCTGCCAGTACAACCCCTTCACCCACAAGGTCAGCAAGTGCGGCAAGTGGCAGGACCTCTACGACTACGAAGAGATGTGATCACCACCGCCGCAGGGCCCCTTCCTCGAAGGGGCCCTTTCTCATGTCGCGTTGCGGTTGTAGATGAGCCTGAGCCCGATGAGCGTGAGCCACGGCTCGTGCACGTCGATGGAGCGCGACTCCCTGACCACGAGCGGGGCGTGACCGCCGGTCGCCACCACGGTGACGTCGTCGGGGTCGTCGGCGAGCTCTGCCGCCATCCGCTCCACGATGCCGTCGACCTGCCCGGCGAAGCCGTAGATGATGCCGGACTGCAGCGCCTCGACGGTGTTCTTGGCGATGACCGAGCGCGGCCTGATCAGCTCGACCTTGTGCAGCTGGGCTCCCGCGGCGGCCAGCGCGTCGACGGAGATCTCGATGCCTGGCGCGGTGACGGCGCCGACGTACTCGCCCTTGGCCGACACCGCGTCGAAGGAGGTCGCGGTGCCGAAGTCGACGATGATGCAGGGCCCGCCGTACTGGTCGATGGCGGCCAGGGAGTTGACGATCCGGTCGCTGCCGACCTCCTTGGGGTTGTCCATCCTGACCGGCACGCCGGTGCGGATGCCGGGCTCCACGATGACCGCGGTGACGTCGCCGTAGTAGCGGCGGCACATCTCGCGCATCTCGTTGAGCACCGAGGGCACCGTCGAGCAGATCGCGATGCCGCTCACGTCGGCACCCTTCAGCAGGGGCGACTGGCCCAGCAGCCCCTGCAGGACGACCGCGATCTCGTCGGCGGTACGGCGGGCATCGGTGGCGATCCGCCAGTGCTCGATGACCTCCTCGCCCTCGAAGAGGCCGAGAACCGTGTGCGTGTTGCCGACGTCGATCGCGAGCAGCATTTAGTTCCCCCGTAGATCCAGGGCTATGTCAAGCGCAGGTGCCGAGTGCGTAAGCGCTCCCACAGCAACGTAGTCCACGCCAGTTTCGGCCACATCACGGGCCGATTCCAAGGTCAGCCCGCCACTTGATTCGAGCCGGGCCCTTCCGTCGACGAGCTTCACCGCTCGGGCCAGCTCTTCCACGGTGAAGTTGTCCAGCAGGATCTCCTCGGCGCCCTCGGCGAGGAGGGGCGCGATCTGGTCGATCCGGTCCACCTCCACCTCGATCGGGAGGTCCGGATACAGATCTCTCACCTTGCGGAAAGCCTCGGCGACGCCCCCCGCGGCGACCACGTGGTTGTCCTTGATGAGCGCCGCGTCCGACAGCGACATGCGGTGGTTGACGCCGCCGCCCGCCCTGACGGCGTACTTCTCCAGCGCCCTCAGCCCCGGCAGCGTCTTACGGCTGTCGCGCACCCTGGTGCCCGTCCCCTCGACCGCCGCGACCCAGCGGGCGGTGAGCGTCGCGATGCCCGACAGGTGGGTGAGCAGGTTCAGCGCGGTGCGCTCGGCGGTGAGCAGGGCGCGCGTCTCGCCCTCGACGGTCATGAGCACGTCGCCGCGGCGCACCCGCTCGCCGTCCTTGACCCGGCGCTCGACGGCGGTGACGCCGAGCCTGCGGAAGACGACCTCGGCGACGGCCAGGCCCGCGACCACCCCGTCGGCACGAGCCACCACGTCGGCGGTCGCGCTCTGGCCCGCGAGGATGGTGGCCAGGGAGGTGACGTCCCCCGCCTCCTGCAGGTCCTCGGCGAGCGCGCGTGAGACGACCTCGTCCACGGCGGCCGGGTCGAGCCCCGCCGCCGCCAGCTCCTCGGCCAGCCGCGGCGCTGTCCCGTGCGGCGTGTAGGTCATGGCCAGTCCTTCCGGTGTCAGCGTGATGTCCAGGTGTCCGAGCCAGTTCTCGTCGTCGCGGTCGGGGTGGTCCTCCCGCCAGTGCGAGCCCCTGGTCTCCAGGCGCGCGTGGGCGGCGGCCACCAGGACCGAGGCCACGGTGAGCAGGTTCGTGGTCTCCCACGACTCCACGCACGGCTGGACGGCCACCGGGGTCCACCTGGCGTCGCGCAGCGCGATGCCGGTCTCGGCGACCGAGGACCTGCTGCGCAGCACTCCGGCGCCCCTGCTCATGTGGGCCTGGATGCGCGCGCGGGCCCTGGGGTCGACCAGGCCCTCCTCGGGGGCGGCGGTCACGGGCTCGCCGGGGGCCGGCCGTACCTGGTGGATGTCCTCGGCGATGCGCTCGGCGAAGACCAGCCCTTCCAGCAGCGAGTTGGAGGCCAGCCGGTTCGCGCCGTGCACACCTGTGCAGGCGACCTCACCGCAGGCGTACAGGCCCTCGATCGAGGTACGGCCGCGCAGGTCGGTTCTGACGCCGCCGCTGGCGTAGTGGGCGGCGGGCATGACGGGGATCAGCTCGGTGGCGGGGTCGAAACCGTGGTCGAGGCAGATCCCGTAGATGGTCGGGAAGCGGCTCTTCCACGTGTCGAGGCCGAAATGGCGGCCGTCGAGGTAGACCTGGCCAGGCTGGCGCATGATGGCCTTGGCCACCACGTCGCGCGGCGCGAGCTCGTCGGTGAACCTCTGGCCCTCGGCGTCGACGAGGTAGGCGCCCTCGCCGCGCACGGCCTCGGAGATCAGCGGCTGCTGGCCGGTCGAGTCCTCCCCCAGCCACAGCACGGTGGGGTGGAACTGGACGAACTCCAAATCCCTGACGACGGCTCCGGCGCGCAGCGCGAGCGCCACGCCGTCGCCCGTGGAGACCACGGGGTTGGTGGTGGAGGCGTAGACCTGGCCCATGCCGCCGGTGGCCAGCACCACGGCCCTGGCCCGCACCTGGCCCACGCCGTCGCGCGCGCCCTCGTCCATGACGTGCAGCGTGACGCCCCTGGCCCGGCCCTGGGCGTCCTTGACCAGGTCGAGGACGAGCGCGTGCTCGATCACCTCGATCGTGGCGTGCGCGAGCACCGCCTCGATGAGCGTGCGCTGCACCTCGGCGCCCGTCGCGTCGCCGCCGGCGTGCACGATGCGGTTGCGGTGGTGGCCGCCCTCGCGGGTGAGCTGGAGCTCGCCCCGCTCGTCGGTGTCGAACCTGGCGCCCCTGGCGATCAGGTTGCGCAGCGCGCCAGGCCCCTCCGTCACCAGCGTCCTGACGGCCTGCTCGTCGCACAGGCCCACGCCGGCGACCAGCGTGTCGTCCAGGTGCTCGGCGGGCGAGTCCGCGGGATCGAGCACGGCGGCGATGCCGCCCTGCGCCCACCTCGTGGAGCCGGACGACAGCACGTCCTTGGTGACGACCAGGACCTTCGCGGTGGGTTCGAGCTCGGCGTAGCGCAGGGCCACGGTCAGCCCGGCCACTCCGGAACCCACCACGACGAGGTCGGCGTCGACCGTCCAGCCTGCCGCGGGGGCGGTGAGCTTCATGGGGATCGCCGGTGCGCTCATGGGGGACCTCCTCATATTTCGTCAACATGACGATAACGCCCGGCGGCCCGTGGTCCCTTCCCGCCCCCCTGGTTTCAGATGTGGACTTCGTCTCCCCGTACGGCTCCCTCCACGGCCGCCGCGAGGTCGGAGCCCAGGTCGACGATGCGGTTGTCGCGGTCGACGTGGACCACCCGAGGCGTGAAGACGCGCGCCTCGGCGTCGTCGAGCTGGCCGTACGCGATGATGATCACCAGGTCGCCGGGAGAGACCAGCCGGGCGGCGGCGCCGTTGATGCCGATGATCCCCGACCCGCGCGGTCCGGTGATCGCGTAGGTCACCAGGCGGGCGCCGTTGTCGATGTCGACGACGTGCACCTGCTCGCCCTCCAGGAGGCCGGCCGCCTCCATCAGGTCCTCGTCGATGGTGAGCGAGCCCACGTAGTGCAGGTCGGCCTGCGTGACCGTGGCTCGATGGATCTTGGACGTCATCATGGTCCTGAACACGGGGGGCCTCCTCAGAACGTCACAAGGACGTTGTCGATCAAGCGGGTGGTGCCGACTCTAGCCGCCACCGCCAGGACCGCCTGACCGGCGAAGGAGTCGGGAACCTCCGCGAACGTCGCGGGGTCGACGAGCACGAGATAGTCGACCGCGAGCCCCGACGCGGCCAGCTCCGCGGTCGCCGCGGCGCGCACGGCGGCGGGGGCGCTCTCGGCGGCTCCCGCGCGCAGGGCGCGCGACAGCGCGAGCGCGGCCCGCCGGTCGTCGGGGGCGAGGTAGCGGTTGCGGCTGGACAGGGCCAGGCCGTCAGGCTCGCGCACGGTGGGGGCGCCCACGATCTCCACGGGCACGTCGAGGTCGGCGACCATGCGCCTGATGAGCGCGAGCTGCTGGGCGTCCTTCTGGCCGAACACCGCGACGTCGGGCCGGACCAGGTTGAACAGCTTGAGCACCACGGTGAGCATGCCGTCGAAGTGCCCGGGGCGGACCGCGCCCTCGACGATCGTGCCCATCTGGCCGGCCGAGACGCCGACCTGGCGGTCGGGGCGGTACATGTCGTCGGCCGAGGGGGCGAAAACCACGTCCACCCCCTCCTGCGCGCAGACGCCGAGGTCGGCGCCGAAGGTGCGGGGGTAGCGGGAGAAGTCCTCGCCGGGGCCGAACTGCAGGGGATTGACGAAGATGCTGACCACGACCTGGTCGGCCAGCGTGCGGGCCAGCCGCATCAGCGAGCGGTGACCCTCGTGCAGCGCTCCCATGGTCGGGACGAGCGCCACACGCCCCGAGGAGCGGGCTTTGTCGAGGTCGGCGCGGTCGTGCGCGACGATCGGTTCCACGGTGTCCTCCTAGACAGATCAGGTCCAGGCGGAACGTCCCGGCCCGATCAGGTCCACATGTTCCCCCCGAGCGCGTCGAGCAGTCGCTCGGCCGCCTCGGGCTTCAGCAACCCGGCGGCGAGCGCCCGGTCCGCCGTGAGCCTAGCGAGTGCCACGTATGCGTCGGCAGCCTCAGGAGCCGCCAGGATGAGCGCGTCGACGTGCTTGCGCACGGTGCCCGCGTCGCCGCGCACCACGGGCCCCGTCAGCCCCGAGATGCCGAGCCTGAGCACGTTGTCGAGCGCGGCCCCGAGCAGCGGCCCCAGCATCCGTCCTGGGTGCTCGACGCCGATCCTGCCCAGCAGCTCGGACGACTCGGCGATCAGCGTCACCATGTGGTTGGCGGCGTTGGCGAGGGCCGCGTGATAGAGGGCGCGGTCGGCGTCGGCGATCCAGACGGGCTCGCCGCCCATCTCGATGACCAGCGCCTCGGCGATCGGGCGCAGCGGCTCGGGCGAGGTGACGCCGAAGGAGATGCCGGTGATCCTGTTGAGGTCGTCGTCCCTGCCGGTGAAGGTCATCACGGGGTGCAGGGCCAGCGGCAGCGCGCCCTCCTGGGTGGCCGGATCGAGTACGGCCAGGCCGTACGCGCCGCTGGTGTGGACGAGCAGCTTGCCGCGCAGGTCGGCGCCCGTGGCGGCCAGCCCGGCGACCAGGCCGGGCAGCGCGTCGTCGGGGACGGTGAGCAGGATCAGCTCGGCCCTGGCGACGACCTCTTCGGGGTTGAAGGTGCGGGCACCGAGCCGCTCGGCCGCCCAGCGCTGCGAGGTGTCGGAGACGCCGCTCGCGGCCACGACCCTGTGGCCGGCCCTGGCCAGCGCGGAGCCGAGCACCGAGCCCACCCTGCCCGCGCCGAGCACGCCGACGGCCAGCCGTCCCGGGCGTTCCCCTGTGTCCATGACGTCGCGCTCCCCTGCCATCCAACACTGCTGACCAGGGTAACCGCCGCTTCTCAGCGGCCACGGTCATGGGTCTTTTGCCGCATGTTGGGCGGGGACAATGCCCAACAATGGCATACAAACAGGACACCCCCGCCAGAGGGCGGGCGTCGAGCCGCGGTGACTCGGCGCCCGCCCGCGCACGCGGGCGCACGAGAGGGCCGACCCTCCGCCGATGGGCCGGCCCTCCCGGTGCGCCAAGCGCGCGGCTGTCACATCACCAGTGGTTGACCACCGAGGCGCCGCCCTTGCAACCGGCGACGGCCACGCCGAAGAGCGCCACGGCGTTGCCGCACACGTTCACCGGAATCGAGATCGGCGCGATGATCTGGTTGCCCGACAGGATGCCGTTGTTGCCGCTGGTGACGTTGTCGGCGTGGGCGGCGGGGGCGCCGAACGCCATCATGGCCAGCACGCCCGCGACGACGGCAGACTTCTTGAACATGGGGGATGTCCTCTCATTGCGCGGCACGAGGCCGCGTTACGGGTGCGTGCACCAGACGATCGAGCCGCACCCAGGTAGGCTCGGAGCGATCGTCCGATGACACCGGGTAACCGTAGCGCAAAGCTGCGACAGGGAGTAGTCATTACATCACCGAGCGTGCCACGGGACGACCATGAGATCATCCGTGGCATGTGGCTCACCTGGCGGGCGGCGATGGAGCGGGCGCTTTACGGTGAGAGCGGCTTCTACCTGCGCGAACGACCCTCGGGACACTTCCGCACCTCGGTCGGCGCCTCGTCCGTCTTCGCCGGGGCCGTGCTGACCCTGCTGCTGCGCCTCGACGCCGAGCTCGGCCGGCCCGACCGGCTCGACCTCGTCGACATCGGCGCGGGTGACGGAGCGCTGGCCGCCCACGCGTCGGCGGCCGCCCCGCAGGAGCTGCGCGCCAGACTGAGGGTCACGGCGGTCGACCTCTCCTCGCGTCCAGCGGGCCTGCCCGAGGCGGTCGCATGGAGCCACACCGTCCCGCGGGGCATCACCGGCCTGGCGATCGCCAACGAATGGCTGGACAACATCCCCTTCGACGTCGTGGAACAGACGGCGGCGGGCCCTCGCCTGGTACTCGTCCACACCGAGACCGGCGAGGAGCGGCTCGGCCCTCCGCCCGCCGACGACGATCTGCGCTGGCTCGAACGGTGGTGGCCGCTGCGGTGCGTGGGCCAGCGAGCCGAGGTCGGCAGGTCGCGGTGCGCGGCGTGGGCCACCGTGGTCGAACGACTCGACAGGGGTCAGGCGATCGCCGTCGATTATGCACACCCTGTGGATAACCGTCCGTCCCGCGGCACACTCGCCGGATACAGGGATGGTTCGGCCGTGACGCCCATACCCGACGGGACCTGCGACATCACCGCACACGTCGCACTCGACGCGTGCGCGGACGCGGGCCGGCGAGCCGGTGCGATATCCACAACCTTGTCCACACAGCGCGACATTCTGCGCACTCTCGGAGTGACCGGCGTCCGCCCCTCACTCGACCTCGCCCGGACCGATCCAGCCGGGTACCTGAGAGCGCTGGCACGCGCCTCGCGGGAGGCCGAGCTGGTCGACCCGACAGGGTTGGGGGGATTTGGGTGGCTCAGCCAGATACGTTAGACGCGTGGAGATCGAACAGACCCCGCTTCCCGGCATCGGGCTCAAACACGAGTTCAGCACCCAATCAGGTCGCCACGTCGCCGTCGTCTCACACCGCTCGGGACGCCGCGACCTGGTCATCTACGACCGGTCGGATCCCGATCGGGCGTGCGAAGCCATACAACTCAACGACGAAGAGGCCGACGCGCTGGTCGAGCTGCTCGGGGCGCCCCGGATCGTCCAACGGCTCAACGCGCTCCACCGCGAGATCGAGGGCCTGGTCAGCCTCCAGCTGACGATCGTCGCCGGCTCGCCGTACGACGGAAGGACGCTGGGCGACGCGCGCATCCGCACCCGCACCGGCGCCTCCGTGGTGGCCGTGGTGCGGGGGCCGCAGGTCAACGCGAGCCCGACGCCCGACTTCAGGTTCACCGCGGGAGACGTCGTGGTCGTCGTCGGCGACGCCGAGACGACCCATGCCGCCGCCGACGTCCTCACGGACGGCTGATGCGAGACCTGCTCTCCCCTCCGTCAGAGGCAATCTGACGTGCACGACACCGCAATAGTCTTCCTCGAACTCGGCGGAATCATCCTCGGTCTCGGCGTGCTCGGCGCGCTCGCGATGCGCGCCGGGATCTCCGCCATCCCCCTCTACCTCATCGCCGGCCTCGCCTTCGGCAAGGGCGGCATGCTCCCCCTCGCGACCAGCGAGGAGTTCATCGCCATCGGCGCCGAAATCGGCGTCGTGCTCCTGTTGCTGACGCTCGGCCTGGAGTACAACGCGGGCGAGCTCGTCTCCAGCCTGCGCGGCAACGCCAGGGCGGGCCTGGTCGACATCGTCCTCAACGCGGCCCCCGGCGCGATCGCGGCGCTGCTGCTCGGCTGGGGCCCGGTGGCCGCGGTCGCCATGGCGGGCGTCACCTACGCCACCTCCTCCGGCATCACCGCGAAAGTCCTGTCGGACCTCGGCTGGATTGGCAACCGCGAGACACCCGTGGTCCTGTCGCTGCTGGTCTTCGAGGACCTGGCGATGGCCATCTACCTGCCGTTGCTGACCGCCATGCTGGCCGGCGTCTCGCTGATGACGGGGGCGATCTCCCTGGCCATCGCCCTGGGTACGGTGACCGTCGTCCTGGTGATCGCGCTGCGGTTCGGCAGGTTCATCGAGGCCTTCGTCTCCAGCCCCAACAACGAGGTGCTGCTGCTGAAGGTGCTCGGCCTGGCCCTGCTGGTGGCCGGCATCGCCCAGGAACTGCAGGTGTCGGCGGCCGTCGGCGCGTTCCTCGTCGGCATCGCGCTGTCGGGCGAGCTCGCCCACGAGGCCAGGGCGCTGCTGATGCCGCTGCGCGACCTGTTCGCGGCCGTGTTCTTCGTCTTCTTCGGCCTGCAGACCGATCCCACGAAGATCCCGCCCGTGGCGCTGCTCGCGCTGCTGCTCGCGGCGGTCAGCATCGTCACCAAGCTGCTGACCGGCGCCTACGCCGCGCGCAGGGCGGGCATCGCCAAGGCGGGCCGGATGCGCGCGGGCATCGCGCTGGTGCCGCGCGGCGAGTTCAACATCGTCATCGCGGGACTGGCGGTGGCGGCCGGAGCCCATCCCGACCTCGGCCCCCTCGCCGCCACCTACGTGCTGATCCTGGCCGCCTTCGGCCCCCTGGCGGCAAAGCTGGTGGAGCCGATACTCACACGGACACGTCGAGCGACCGAAGCCCTCGAATGATGTAGCCGGGGTTCCAGACGGGCTCGCTCGTCAGCTCCATCGCCGGCGCCCTCCTCAGGAGGGCGCCGAACGACTCCACCAGCTCGATCCTGGCCAGCGGCGCGCCCAGGCAGAAGTGGATGCCCGCGCCGAACGAGATGTGCGGGTTGTCGGCCCTGCCGACGTCGAGCGTGTCGGGGTCGGCGAAGACCTCGGGGTCGCGGTTGGCCGAGCCGAACAGCAGGGCCACCTCCACACCCTTCGGGATGGCCACGCCACCGACCTCGATGTCCTCCAGCACCCAGCGCTCGAACATCTGCAGCGGGGTGTCGTAGCGCATCAGCTCCTCGATCGCCGTGGGCAGCAGCGAGAGGTCCTCGCGCAGCCGTACCAGCTCGGAGGGGTTGCGGAACAGCGACCACCAGCCGTTGCCGGTGACGTTCACGGTCGCCTCGTGACCGGCGTTGAGCAGCAGCACGCAGGTGCCGACCAGCTCGTCCTCGGTCAGCTCCTCGATCTGGGCGAGCGCGCTGATCAGGTCCTCGCCCGGGTCGGCCTTGCGGGCGCGGGCGAGCTCCTTGAGGTAGTCGGAGAACTCCGACGCCGCCCTGACCGCCGTGTGCTGGGCCTCGGGCGAGGGGTTCAGCTCGTACATGCCGCAGATGTCGGCCGACCACGGCCGCAGCAGGTGCCGGTCGGCGTCGGGGACGCCGAGCATCTCGGCGATGACGGTCACCGGCAGCGGCTCGGCCACCTCGGCGATGAGGTCGCCGCCGCCCTTCTCGACGAAGCCGTCGACCAGGTCCTCGACGATCGCGCGGACCCTGGGCCGCATCGACTCGACCATGCGGGGCGTGAACGCCTTGGACACCAGGCGGCGCAGGCGGGTGTGGACGGGCGGCTCGACGTCGAGCATGCCCGCCCTGACCACCCGCCAGAACGGCTCCTGGAACTCCGGCTCGGGCTCGCGCCCGAACTCCTCGTGCGTGGCCAGATGCAGGTAGGACCGGCCGAGACGGCGGTCTCTGAGCAGCGCGTTGACGTCCGCGTGCCTGGCGATCAGCCACTGCCCCGTGGGCTCGAAGAAGCTGACGGGCGCCTCGCGCCGCAGCTCGTCATAGACGGCGTACGGCGAGGCCACAAAATCCGGATTCCAAGGATCAAAGCGCACTACTGCATATTAGATTCGGCTTTCGCGTGCCTGCTCCGCATCCGGATGTTGAGCATCTCGACGATCACCGAGAACGCCATCGCGAAGTAGATGTAGCCCTTCGGGATGTGCTGGTCGAGGCCCTCGGCCAGGAGCACGACGCCGATCAGCACCAGGAACGACAGCGCCAGCATCTTGATGCTCGGGTGCCTGTCGACGAACCTGCTGATCGGCCCCGAGGCGAACAGCATCACCAGCACCGAGACGACGACCGCCGCGACCATGACGCCCAGGTCGTTGACCATGCCGACCGCGGTGATGACCGAGTCGAGCGAGAACACGATGTCGAGCACCATGATCTGCAGGATGACCGAGGTGAACGAGGTCACCTTCCGCTCCTTGCCGTCCGTGCTCTTCAGCTCCATGCTGTGGCCGATCTCCAGCACGCTCTTGGCCAGCAGGAAAAGCCCGCCGAAGATGAGGATCAGGTCGCGCCCCGAGATCTCGTGCCCGAAGACCGTGAAGAGCGGCTCGATCAGCTGCACCACCCAGGACAGTCCCAGGAGCAGCAGCAGGCGTGAGATGAGAGCGGCGGCCAGGCCGAGGACCCTGGCCCTGTCGCGCTGCTCGGGCGGGAGCTTACCGGCCAGGATCGAGATGAAGATGATGTTGTCGATGCCCAGCACGATCTCCAGGGCGACCAGGGTGAAGAACCCGATCCAGATCTGTGGGTCTGCCACCCAGTCCAACATCATGTACCTCCTTGGTTCGCTGTCCCCAACCCCAACGAGTCGATCGCCCCAGAAGTTCGCGGCTTGCGAAGTGGCACCCCGTGTCGGTTATAGTTCCGGCGTAGGTCATGAGTGCCAGCGCTTAGCCCCGGCTTGCTGGCCGGCAACCCTCGCGTCCGCGGCGGGGTGCCCCGGGTGAAGACCTGGTCCGTCACGAGGTGTGGCGGGCAAGCGCGGGCTCCGATGCGCCACGGCCAGGGGTCCGACAACCCTGGAAGGGCTGTGCCGTGTCCGTTGCGACGATCTCCATTCCCGTGCAGGTCAAGGTGCTGGGCGAGGACCTCGAGGTGCCCGTCAAGGGTGGCCGCCTGGTCTCCTACGCCAACCTCGACTACGCCGCCAGCGCGCCCTGTCTGGAGCCGGTCAGCGCCGCCGTCGCCGCCGCGCTCCCGGCCTACTCCAGCGTCCACCGCGGCGCGGGCTACGCCTCCCAGCTGACCACCGCTCGCTACGAGCAGGCCCGGCACACCGTCCGCGCGTTCGTCGGCGCCCGCACCGACGACGCGGTCATCTTCACCCGCAACACCACCGACGCCACCAACCTGCTGGCCAGGTGCCTTCCCGAGGGCACCACGACCGTCGTCTTCGACACCGAGCACCACGCGTCGCTGCTGCCGTGGCAGCGGGTCGTCCGCCTCGCGCCGCCCGCCTTCCCCGGCGAAGCCGTACGGCAGGCCGACGACGCGCTCGCCGCGATCGAGGGCCCCAAGCTGCTCGTCGTGACCGCCGCCTCCAACGTGACGGGCGAGCTGTGGCCGATCGCCGCGCTCGCGCACATCGCCCACCGGCACGGCGCCCGCATCCTCGTCGACGCCGCCCAGCTCGTCCCCCACCGCAAGCTCAACCTGACCGCGCTCGACCTCGACTACGTCGCCTTCTCCGGCCACAAGCTGTACGCGCCGTTCGGCGCGGGCGTGCTGATCGGGCGGCGTGACTGGCTGTCGGACGGCGAGCCGTACCTCAAGGGCGGCGGCGCGGTGAAGTCGGTGGGCACGCTCGACGACGCGACCACCGAGTGGCACGAGGACGCCGAGCCCCGGCACGAGGCGGGCACCCCGAACGTGCTGGGCGCGATCGCGCTGGCCGCCGCGTGCGACGCGCTGACCGCGACGGGATGGACGCCGCTGGTCCGCGAGGAGGAGCGGCTGATCGCCAGGCTGCGTGAGGGGCTGGCCGCCGTCGAGGGGGTGCGCGAGCTGTCGCTGTGGGGGCCGGAGCACCCCCGCGTCGGCATCGTGTCGTTCGTCGTCGACGGCTACACCGCCAGGGAGGTGGCCGAGGCGCTGTCCACCGAGTACGGCATCGGCGTGCGCGACGGCAAGTTCTGCGCGCATCCGTTCGTGCGGCACCTGCTCGATGTATCTGACGGTGGCTGTGAGGACGGCACGGCGTCGGCCGTCCGGGCCTCGATCGGCATCGGCACGACCGAGGAGCACGTCGACCGGCTGATCATCGCCCTGCACGACCTGGCCGCCCGCCGCCAGGGCTGAATCGCCCGCCGCTGAGGCCGGACGACACGTCACTGGGGGCGGGTGGGCGCGTCCGGCGGCAGGTCGTCGCCGCGCCGCGGCAGGTCCTGGTCGCGCCGCGGCAGGTCTTCTCCTCGCTGCGGCAGGTCTTCGTCGCGTCGCGGCAGGTCTTCGTCGCGCCGCGGCTCGTCGAAGATGTCCATGGGGGCTCGCTCGTCGGCCCGCTCGGCCTCCCGCCGCTCGGCCTTCTTCCTGGACGAGCGGACGAACAGGCCGTCGACGCCGAAGCGGCCCCCGCCGAGCGCCATCAGCAGCAGGCAGCCCGCGGCGAGCGCGCCGACCAGCTCCCAGCCACCCTCCGACACGAAGACGCCCTTGCCGGCGTGCACGAACACCAGCGCGCCCACCATGTCGGCGAACAGGGCGAGCGCCGCCAGCCGGACCAGCGCGCCGATGATCAGGAAGGCGCCGCCCACCAGCTCGGCCGCGGCGGCGAACGTCGCCGACAGCTCCGGCAACGGGACCCCCATCTTGGTGAACATCCCCGTGACCGCGCCGAGCCCGCTCTGCCACTTCTGCCAGCCGTGGGCGACGAAGATCACCCCGATCACCACGCGCGCCACCAGCGCAGCCAGATCGAAAGCTCCTTGTTTCATGGGCCCTATCTCCCCGCCGCCACCTGGCGAAATGCGCAAATAGACCATTCCTTGACTGGATCACTAACAGCGCCAGTGGCAGCATGACGGTATGGAAGAACGCGTGGTCGGCATCGGAGCTGGCGCCAAGGAGCTGGCCACGGAGGACATGATCCTCAACATCGGCCCCCAACACCCCTCGACGCACGGTGTCCTGCGGCTGCGCCTCACCCTCGACGGCGAACGCATCGCCACGGCCGAGCCGATCATCGGCTACATGCACAGGGGCGCGGAGAAGCTGTTCGAGGTCCGCGACTACCGGCAGATCATCATGCTGGCCAACAGGCACGACTGGCTGTCGGCCTTCGCCAACGAACTCGGCGTGGTAATCGCCACCGAACGCATGCTCGGCATGGAGATCCCCGCCCGCGCCGTCTGGACCCGCACCCTGCTGGCCGAGCTCAACAGGGTGCTCTCCCACCTGATGTTCCTCGGCTCCTACCCGCTCGAACTCGGCGCCATCACCCCGATCTTCTACGCCTTCAACGAGCGCGAACGCATCCAGGGCGTCATGGAGGAGATCTCGGGCGGCCGGATGCACTACATGTTCAACCGCGTCGGCGGGCTCAAGGAAGAGCTGCCCGCAGGCTGGCTCGACCGCGTCACCGCGGTCGTCGCCGCCACCCGCGCCAAGGTGCCCGACATCGAGGACCTCATCCTCGGCAACGAGATCTTCCTGGCCCGCACCCGCGGCGTCGGCGTCCTCGACCGCGACACGATCATGCAGTACGGCGTGAGCGGCCCCATCGCCCGAGCCTCGGGCGTCGACTTCGACCTGCGGCGCGACCAGCCGTACCTCGCCTACGGCGAACTGCCCGTCAAGGTCGTCACCCGTACGGCAGGCGACTGCCACGCCCGCTTCGAGGTCCTTCTCGAACAGCTCAAGGTCTCCCTCGACCTGGCCGACGCCTGCGTCGAGCGGCTGCGCGCGCTCCCCCAGGGCCCCATCAACCAGCGCCTGCCCAAGGTGCTGAAGGTGCCCGAGGGCCACACCTACGCCTGGACCGAGAACCCGCTCGGCATCAACGGCTACTACCTGGTCTCCAAGGGCGACAAGACGCCGTGGCGGATGAAGCTGCGCTCGGCCTCCTACAACAACATCCAGGTGCTGCGCGAGATACTGCCAGGGCACCTGGTCGCCGACATGGTCGCGATCCTCGGCTCGATGTTCTTCGTGGTGGGTGACATCGACAAGTGAGGGACAAGTACGTCGACTGGCTGCGCGCGGTCAGCCTCATCACCGTGGTCGTCTGGCACTGGGCCTTCACCATCCTCGTCTGGACGCCCGAGGGCCCCTCCCCGACCAGCCCTCTCGGCTTCACCTCGGGGCTGTGGATCCTCACCTGGCTGTTTCAGGTGCTGCCGCTGTTCTTCTACGTCGGCGGGCACGTCCACCTGCTGTCCTGGCACCGGGCCTGCGAGCGCGGCACCGGCATCGGGGCGTTCGTCTGGCGGCGCATCAAGGCGCTGGCCGTACCCGGCCTCGCCCTGACCGGCGTCTGGTTCGCCATCGGCGCGGCCGTGACCACGCTGTTCGACGTGCCGTGGATGTGGCGGGTCGTGCTGCTCGTGCTCAGCCCGCTGTGGTTCCTCATCGTGTACGTCATGCTGGTCGCGCTGCTGCCCGTCGCGCTGTGGCTGCACCGGCGCTACGACGTGCTCGCCCTCATCTGGCTCGGCGGCGCCGCCCTGGTCGTCGACGTCATCCGGCTGCGCTACCACGTCGAGTGGGTCGGCTGGCTCAACATGATCCTGGTATGGGGTCTGGCCCACCAGGCGGGCTTCTTCTACGACAGGGTCGTCATCCTGCCCCGCCGCTACGACTACGCCATCCTGTGGACCGGCCTGTTCGGGCTGTTCGGCCTGGTCTACTCGGGCCTGTACCCAGGCTCGATGGTCGGCGTGCCCGGCGACAAGCTGTCGAACATGGCCCCGCCCACCTTCGTCATCGTGGCGCTGCTCATCTTCCAGATCGGCCTGGTGGAGGTGCTCAGGCCGACAATGGAGCGGGTACTGGAACGGCCCCGGTGGAAACAGGTCAAGGAGACGGTCAACCGGTTCGCGCTGCCGTTGTTCCTGTTCCACACCACGGGGATGGCGATCGCGCTGGGGGTGTGGTGGGGGCTGTTCGGCTTCCCTTCGGCCGACCCGCGACCGAATCTGATGTGGTGGCTGGAACGGCCCCTCGCCATCATCGGCCCCCTGGTGTTCACCCTCCCGGTCATCTACCTGTTCTCCCGGAGGAAGAAAGCAGACCCCGCCCCCACGCCCTCCTGATCCGCACAACAAATGCATGACAAATGTTGAACGCTGGGCTAGCATCGAAACATGATGGCGAACATCGGATTCAGGGCGACCCCTGACGACGAAAAGATCATCAGGGCGGCCATGCGGGAGGGTGAACGGACCAGCGACGTCATCCGTCGCGCACTCCGCCTCCTTGAGCGCGAGGTCTGGCGCGAGCGGGCATGGGCCGACATGGAACGGCTGGCTGACGAAGATCTCTCCAACGAAGAGGACGCCTGGTGATACGCGGCGCGGTCTACCGGGTCGACTTCGGCGAATCCAAGCGCGGACACGAACAGCGTGGCCGCCGCTACGGGCTCGTCATGAGTCATGCCCCCGACAACTGGAGCGTGGCCACCATCATTCCCACCTCCACCAAAGCTCAGCCCGCCGTGTTTCGACCCAGAATCGACCTGTGCGGGACGCAGACATGCTTCCTCGTCGACCAGATCCGGAGCGTGGACACCGCCTTCATCCACGGCGCGCCGGTCTACTACCTCGGGCGAGACGAGATGGCCGAGATCGAAGAAGCCGTCGAGCTCTACCTCGGTCTCTGAAGCTCGTCCTCGGGGTCCTTGGGGACGCGGCAGGAGTTCTCCAGGTACAGCCCCGCCACCACCAGCACCACGCACGCCACGAACGACCCCGTCGCGACGAAGAACTCCGCGCGCGGCGTCTCCCTGGTCAGCAGCTGGACCGTCGTCAGCGAGAACCCGGCGAAGACGCCAGCGAAGACCGCGCCCGCGTACGCCGAGGCCTTGCCCAGCGCCGCGAGCCGTGCCACGGCCAGCGGCTCGACCGGCTTGGTGTCGGGCTTGCGGGCGATGCGCGCACGCGTCATCCAGCCGCTGTAGAACTCGCCGATCGCCAGCAGCAGCACGGTGGGGATCGCCGTCCACGGCACCAGCGGCAGGTCGGCGTAGAACTGCCTGACGATCAGCCAGGACGCCAGGGCGACGACGACCAGCACGCCTACCAGGACGGCGGGACGGGTCGGAGTCAATCCGGCCCCTGCAGCTTGAGGTCGTCGCGCAGCCGTACGCCCGACTGGTCGAGGCCCGCCAGCAGGTCGGCGACGGGCCCGCGGCCAGGCACCACGGCCGAGGGGTCGGCCTCCGACCACGGCACCAGCACGAAGGCGCGCTCGTGGCAGCGGGGATGCGGCAGCGTCAGGTCGGGGTCGTCGGAGACGACGTCGCCCGCGGTGATGATGTCGACGTCGAGCGTGCGCGGGCCCCAGCGTTCGGCGCGGACCCTGCCGAAGGCGTTCTCGACGCTCTGCGCGCGGTCGAGGAGGGTTTCGGGGGTCAGCTTGGACTCGGCGATGACGACCGCGTTGAGATACGGCTTCTGGTCGTCGGGGCCGCCGACGGGATCGGTCTCGTAGACCGGCGAGACCGCGACGAAACGCAGCCCCGGCGCGTCGAACAGCGAGTCGATCGCATCCTGGAGGGTCTGGAACCGGCTTCCGAGGTTGCTGCCGAGTGCGAGGACGACTTTCATGCACGGCTCCGCAGGATCGTGACGGCCACGTCGTCGAAGGGCAACGGGATCGGGGCCGACGGCTTGTGCACCGTGATCTCGGCCGCCCGCACGATCTCGCTGGCCAGGCAGAGCTCGGCCAGCCGCTCGGCGAGGGTCTCGATCAGGTTGACCGGCTCACCTTCGACGATCTTCGTCAGGTCCTGGGCCAGCTCGCCGTAGTGGACGGTGCGGGTGACGTCGTCGGCGTCGGCCGCGGGCCTGGTGTCGAGGAACAGCGTCGCGTCGATCACGAACTCCTGGCCGAGCTCGCGTTCGGCGGGCAGCACTCCGTGGCGGCCCCGCGCGCGCAGCCCCTTGAGGGTGATCCGGTCAGCGGTCACGTTCGGCTTCCTCCTCCTCGTCCTCGTCGTCGACCTGCAGCACGGGCGAGCCATGGTGCATCCACAGCCGCCAGCCCTTGCCCGACCGCACATAGACGTTGCTGGCCACGACCTTGCCCGCGGCGAAGCTGGCCTCACCCTCCTCGCCCGCGGTCAGGATGTTCTCCACGCAGGTCAGGATCGCCAGATCGCCCAGCACGGTCGTCTGCACATCGGTGAGCACGAACTGGATGTAGGTCGTGTTGGCCATGATGAGCGCCCACGAGCGCAGCACCTCGGCCCTGCCCGCCAGCATCGACCAGCCCGGGTGCACGCACGTGACGCGGCCTTCGAGTGTGTCTTCGGCCCAGATCTCGGTCATCTTGTCGAGGTCGGCGTCTTCGATCGCGGTGTAGAACGCCTGGTTGATCGTCTCGATCGCCACGGTGTCGACACTCATCGGCCGGCTCCTCGCTTCCAGGCGGCCGCCACGCGGACGGCGTCGGCGTTGGGACCCACCTCGTGCACCCGCACGCACCACGCGCCCGCCTGCGCGGCCAGCGCCGTCACCGCGGTGGTGGCGTGGTCGCTGCGGCCGAACGGGCGCGCGGCGCCGTCGGCGTCGGCCAGCAGCCTGCCGAGGAACCGTTTGCGCGAGGCCCCGATCAGCAGCGGGAAGCCCAGCTCGGCCAGCTTGTCGATGCCGGCCAGCAGCGCCCAGTTGTGCTCGGCGTTCTTGGCGAAACCCAGCCCTGGATCCAGCACGATCTGGCTCTCGGCGACGCCCTCGGCCAGCACCAGCGCGACCCGCTTGGCCAGCTCCTCGCGCACCTCGGCGACGACGTCGGAGTAGATCGCCCTGCGCTCCATGTCGTGGCTGTGGCCCCGCCAGTGCATCACGACGTAAGGAACGCCGGTCGCGGCCACCACCCTCGGCATGTCGGGGTCGGCCAGGCCGCCGCTGACGTCGTTGACGAGTGCGGCGCCCGCCTCGACCGCCGCCTTCGCGACCTCGGCGCGCATCGTGTCGACGCTCACCGTGACGCCCTCGGCGGTCAGCGCGCGGATCACCGGGACGACCCTGGCCAGCTCCTCCTCCTGCGACACCCGCGCGGCGCCCGGCCTGGTGGACTCGCCGCCGACATCGACCAGGTCGGCGCCCTCCTCGACCAGCTCGAGACCGTGGTGGACGGCGGCGCGCTCGTCGAACCACAGGCCGCCGTCGGAGAAGGAGTCAGGCGTCACGTTGACCACGCCCATGACGAGGCAGCGCTCCTCAACTGGCAGCCCCATCTTCATATCCCCAAGCCTAGGTGTATCACTCGTGTCGTCTCCCCGCCGGGTCTCCCCTTGTGGATAACGATCTGGTCCGTCACCCACCCCGGCCACGCGCGCTCGGTGACGCGTATCCCTCGACAGACGCCGGCCACGTGCGGTGGGCGGCGCCTGTCCAGGCTTGCCGTACAGGGGAGAAAAAGGGTCAGCGACCCAGAATGAGGGCCATCGCCTCGGCGCGGGTCTTGTCGCTGGTGCGGAAGTCGCCGCGCACCGCGGACGTCATGGTCTTAGCGCCCGGCTTGCGGACCCCGCGCATGGTCATGCACAGGTGCTCGCACTCCAGCACCACGATCACGCCGCGCGGCTCCAGCACCCGCATGAGCGAGTCGGCGATCTGCGAGGTCATCCGCTCCTGCACCTGCGGCCGTCTGGCGAAGACGTCGACCAGCCGGGCCAGCTTCGACAGCCCCGTCACCTGCCCCTTGTCGTTGGGGATGTAGCCGACGTGGGCCAGCCCGTAGAACGGGACGAGATGGTGCTCGCAGGTCGAATAGACCTCGATGTCGCGAACCAGGATCATCTCATCGTGGTCGACGTCGAACACCTTGTTCAGCACGTCCTCGGGGCTCTGGTTCAGCCCCGAGAACTGCTCGGCGTACGCGCGGGCCACCCGGGCCGGGGTGTCGAGCAGGCCGTCACGGTCGGGATCCTCGCCGATGGCGTAGAGGATCTCTCGGACGGCCTTCTCGATCCGAGCGTGGTCGACGTCGCGCGGCTTCACGCACCCTCGCCAGAGGGGAGAGCGTGCTCGGCGTGACCACCGGTCAGCGCGCCGTTGCCGGACTGCTCCTTCGGCGTCAGCACCGGCGGGCGGTCCGAGGGGAGCCGCTTGCCGTAACCCGCGTAGGACGGGCGGTGCTCCTTGACGACGACAGGAGCGAAGATCTCGAGCACCTGGTCGCGGGAGAGGGTCTCCTTCTCCATGAGCTCGAGCACCAGGTTGTCGAGGACCTCGCGGTACTCCACGAGGATGTCCCAGGCCTGGTCGTGCGCCGTCTCGATCATCCGGCGCACCTCCTCGTCGATCGTGGACGCGATCTTCTCGGAGTAGTCGCGCTCGTGGCCCATCTCACGGCCCAGGAAGACCTCGGCCTGCCCGCTGCCG
Source organism: Nonomuraea sp. NPDC059194 (assembly GCF_042754765.1). Taxonomy (NCBI): domain Bacteria; kingdom Bacillati; phylum Actinomycetota; class Actinomycetes; order Streptosporangiales; family Streptosporangiaceae; genus Nonomuraea; species Nonomuraea sp. NPDC059194. The sequence continues at coordinate 86,839 of NZ_JBHZBH010000025.1, forward strand.
AACTTGCGGGCGCCGAGCTGCTCGCTCATGCCGTACTCGGTGACCATGCGGCGGGCGACGGCGGTGGCCTTCTCGATGTCGTTGGAGGCGCCGGTGGTGGGCTCGTGGAAGACGAGCTCCTCCGCCGCGCGGCCGCCGAGCAGCATCGCGAGCTGGTCCATCATCTCCGACCGCGTGGCGAGGAACTTGTCCTCCATCGGCAGGGTCATGGTGTAGCCGAGCGCGCGGCCACGGGAGAGAATCGTGATCTTGTGCACGGGGTCGCTGTTGGGCAGCGCATGCGCCACGAGCGCGTGACCGCCCTCGTGGTAGGCGATCATCTTCTTCTCCTTGTCCGACATGACCCGGGTCTTGCGCTCCGGGCCCGCCATGACGCGGTCGATCGCTTCCTCGAGGGTGTCCATCGAGATCAGCTTCTGGTCGGCGCGCGCGGTGAGCAGCGCCGCCTCGTTGATCACGTTCGCCAGGTCGGCGCCGGTGAAGCCCGGCGTACGGCGGGCGATGACGTCGAGGTCGACCTCGGGCGCGAACGGCTTGCCGCGGCCGTGGACCTTGAGGATGCCCTTACGGCCCTCCAGGTCGGGACGGTCGACGGTGACCTGCCGGTCGAAGCGACCCGGGCGCAGCAGCGCGGGGTCGAGGATGTCGGGCCGGTTCGTCGCGGCGATGAGGATCACGCCGCCCTTGACGTCGAAGCCGTCCATCTCGACGAGCAGCTGGTTCAGCGTCTGCTCGCGCTCGTCGTGGCCACCGCCGAGGCCTGCGCCACGGTGCCGGCCGACGGCGTCGATCTCGTCGATGAAGATGATCGCCGGGGCGTTCGCCTTCGCCTGCTCGAACAGGTCGCGGACGCGGCTGGCGCCCACACCCACGAACATCTCGACGAAGTCGGAGCCGGAGATGGAGTAGAACGGCACGCCCGCCTCACCCGCGACCGCGCGGGCGAGCAGGGTCTTGCCGGTGCCGGGCGGGCCGTACAGCAGCACGCCCTTGGGAATCTTGGCGCCGATCGCCTGGAACTTGGCCGGAGCCTGCAGGAACTCCTTGATCTCCTGCAGTTCCTCGATGGCCTCGTCCGCGCCTGCGACGTCGGCGAACGTCGTCTTGGGGGTGTCCTTGGTGATCAGCTTCGCCTTGGACTTGCCGAAGTTCATCACCCGGCTGCCGCCGCCCTGCATCTGGTTCATGATGAACAGGAAGATCAGCACGATGAAGACGATCGGCAGGAAGCTGACGAGGAGCCCGAGCAGGAAGTTCTCCTGCGGCACCTCGACGTTGAAACCGTTCTTGAGCTTGCCGGCCTGATCCTGCTTCTCCAGCTCGCCGACGAGCTGAACGCCCTGCCCCGCCACCCAGCTCGACTGGATGCGGTTGGTGGAGACGTCGCCCACCTTGACGGGGCTGTTGAGAGTGAGCTCGATGCGCTGGTCCTTGTCGACGACCTTCGCATTGGCAACATTGCCGTCGCGGATCTGCTTGAGCACCGTGGACGTGTCGGCAGTCTTGAAGTTGCCGTCACCGCTCCACATAGTGGTGACAAGCAGGAGCAGCACGACGATGCCCAGGATCCACAGCAGTGGCCCACGTGTAAATCGCTTGAGATCCATCCGATGCGGAACCCCTGCGGGCCCGTCCCTTCCTGACCATGGCCTGGAACCCCGGAACCATCCGGGGCTGCGGCATCCGACACCGCTCCTACTGACTACCCGAGGGCGACACGCGGTCACCCCCTCGGTGTCAGAAGGTACACCGGGGGAGGCGCAGGGTCACTGCCCGCTCCTCCGGCCTTGCCCTACCAACGTACGTCAGGTGGCTCGATGTTCCCTGCGGTTCGTCGTCTGTCAACCGTTGTAGACGTGTGGGGCCAGTGTCCCGATGAACGGAAGGTTGCGGTAGCGCTCCGCGTAGTCGAGGCCGTAGCCGATGACGAACTCGTTGGGAATGTCGAAACCGACGTACTTCACCTCGATCGGCACCTTGATGGCGTCGGGCTTGCGCAGCGCCGTGCAGATCTCCAGCGAGGCGGGGTTGCGCGACCTGAGGTTGTCGAGCAGCCAGCTCAGCGTCAGGCCCGAGTCGATGATGTCCTCGACGATCAGCACGTGGCGGTTGATGATGTCGGTGTCGAGGTCCTTCAGGATCCGCACGACACCCGACGACTTGGTGCCCGCGCCGTAGGAGGAGACCGCCATCCAGTCGGTCTGCACGGACAGGTGCAGCGCCCTGGCCAGGTCGGCCACCACCATCACCGCGCCCTTGAGCACGCCGACGAGCAGCAGGTCCTTGCCTGAGTAGTCTTCGTCGATCTGAGCCGCCAGCTCCTTGATCTTCGCCTGGAGCTCGTCTTCGGAGATGAGGACCTTCTCGAGGTCCTTGCCCATGTCGGCTGCGTCCACCTGGGTGTCCTTACGCTTGGTTCGCGGGCGCTTGGTTGTCTTGCGCGGGGTTGTCTTGCGCGGGGTTGTCTTGCGCGGGGTTGTCTTGCGCGGGGTTGTCTTGCGCGGGGTTGTCTTGCGCGGGGTTGTCTTGCGCGGGGGCGAACACAAGGGTGCCATACCGTCGAACCACGCCAACTCCCCCGGGTAGGTCCGCCCTCCCCTGCCCTCGCCAGGCCGTGATCAGCCGGTCCACCGCCATCACGTGGCCCGCCGACAGCGCTCCCGAGGGCGCGCCCGCGGCGATCGCCGCCCGCCGCACCACCCGCCGCCGCACGGCGGCGGGAAGACCTTCCAGCCCCGGTACGGCAAGCGTCACGGCTGCCCCGATATCGCTAAGAGCGCAATCGGTGAAGGCCTTCGCGGCCCATTCGTCAAGGGCGTCGGAATCGTCCCGTGCCAGATCGGCGGTCCTCGCGAGCGCCTGGGCGACGCCGGGGCCGAGCTCCTTCTCCAGCACGGGCAGGACCCTCGTGCGCACCTTCACCCTCGTGTAGCGGGCGTCGGCGTTGTGCGGGTCGTCCCAGACGTCGAGGCCGAGCGCGGCGCACGCGTTCTCGGTGGTGTCCCTGCCCAGGTGGAGGAACGGCCTGCGGTAGCGACCCGCGCGTTCGGCCATTCCCGACAGCGACCTCGGGCCGCTGCCCCTCGCCAGGCCGAGCAGGACGGTCTCGGCCTGGTCGTCGCGGGTGTGGGCCAGCAGGACGGCCCCGGCGCCCAGCCGGTCGGCCGCCGCGGCGAGCGCGGTGTAGCGGGCGTCGCGGGCGGCGGCCTCGGGGCCGCCTGCCGTACCGACGTCGACGGTGAGGACCTCGACGGGGTCCAGGCCCCACGCCTTCGCGGTGTCGGCGACCTTGACCGCCCTGTCCTTCGAGCCGTCCTGGAGCTGGTGGTCGACGGTGAGGAGGCCGGCACGGATGTTCGCCCTCGGCGCAACGAAAGCCAGGGCGGCGGCCAGCGCCAGCGAGTCCGCGCCGCCGCTGCAGGCCGCCAGGACGAGGTCGCCGGGGCTCAGGTCGGCCAGTGTCTCCCGTACGGCTCGCCGTACGTCCGCGACGGCGGGGTGTGGACCCATGCCCCCCATTCTCCCGCCCCGGCCATCGACGAACGCCCGCGCCGCCGGAGACGGTCGGCGCGGGGAGAGGGCCGTGGCGGGTCAGGCCTCGGGTTCGGGGGCCTGGGCCGGGATGGAGGGCGGGGTCCGCGGGACGACGCGGGCGATCCAGCGGTCCGGCTCGGCGATCTCGTCCGACATCGGCAGCGTCTCGGGCGAGGTCCACACCCGGTTGAAGCCGTCCATCCCCACCTTGCCGACCACGTGACGCACGAACGCCGACCCCTCGGCGTACTGCTTCATCTTCATCTCGAGGCCCAGCAGCTTGCGCACCGTGCGGTCCAGGCGCGAGACCCCCTCGCGGCGCTGGCTGAACTTCGCCCTGATGTCGGCCACGGACGGCACCACACTCGGTCCGACCGCGTCCATCACGAAGTCGCCGTGCCCCTCCAGCAGCGTCATCACCGCGGTGATCCGGTCGAGGATCTCCTTCTGCTCCGGCGTCTGGATCACGTCGATGAGGTTGCCGTCGCCGGTGCCGCGCACCACGTCGGCCACGGTGTCGGCGGCGGCGCGCAGCCGTTCGAGCAGGGTGGTCAGGTCGAGGTCGGAGGCGAGCAGGAAGTCGGTCATCTGCGACCTGACGTACTCACGCAGCCACGGCACCCCGGTGAACTGCACCCGGTGGGTCTCCTCGTGGAGGCAGACCCACAGGCGGAAGTCGCGCGGGTGGACGCCCATCTCGCGCTCCGCGTTGACGATGTTGGGCGCGACGAGGGTGAGGCGGCCGATGGGCTCGCGTCCCGCCGGGTCCGGCGGGAGGAACAGCTCGTACTGCCCGAGCACCCGCGAGGCGAGGAAGGCGAGCACGGCGCCCACCTCGACGCCGGTGATGCGGGAGCCCACGGCGCTGACGATGGCGGGCGGCGGGTTGCCGCGGTTGGCCATCCGCTCGGTGAGCGGTTCGAGCACGACACGGAAGCCCTCGACGTTCGCCCTGATCCAGCCGGGCCTGTCGACGATGGTGGCGGGCTGCGGCGGCGTGGCCGCGTCTATCTTGGTGAACTCGCGGACGTGGCCCTCAGCCTCTCGCGAGAGCGTTCGCAGTTCGGTGACGGCGTGGCGGGCCTCCTCACGACTCACCTGTGGTCCGGGGCGCACCAGGCGCGTTCCGGTGGAGACGGCCAGATCCCAGTCGATCACCTGCATACCGTCCACCGTACGTGGTCCGCTCGGTGGCTGCGAAGAACTGACCCGCGGCCTCGGTTTCCGTCGAGTCAGGAGCGGGCGACGATGGCGGCGAGGCGGTCGAGGACGGGTTCGGCGGTGTAGGGGACCTTGTCGGCCATGAAGGCGAAGGTGACCAGCCGCCCCGCGCGGGTGGTGGCGAAGCCCGCGAGCGTGTTGACGTGGTTGAGGGTGCCGGTCTTGCCGCGGACCAGCCCGACCTCGGCCTTGCTGTCCGCGCTGGTGAAGCGGTGGCCGAGCGTGCCGGTGAACCCGGCGATGGGCATGCCGGACAGCAGGGGCCGCAGCGCCGGGTCCTTGGCGGAGATGGCCAGCAGGCGGGCCATGGCGTCGGCGCTGATCCGGTTCTTGATGGACAGCCCCGACCCGTCGGAGACCATGACGCCCTTGTCGCCGCCCAGCCGCTTGAGCACCGACTGTACGGCGCGCGAGGCGCCCTCGAAGGAGCCCGGCAGGCCCTCCTTGATGGCCACGTGCCTGGCCAGCGCCTCGGCGAGGTCGTTGTCGCTGCGCGTCAGCGTGCGTTCGACGAGCGCGTAGACGGGAGCCGATTCGACCGAGGCGATCGGGGCGGCGCCGGGAGTCGCCTTGGCGGGGCGGACCGACTTGCCGACGCCGATGCCGTACTTGCCGAGGGTTCTGGCGAACGCGGAGGCCGCGAAGGCGGCCGGGTCGCCGACGCGCGGGCTGGAGGACGCCGGGTTCAGGCGACCCGCGTCGATCGCCAGCGCGCGGACGGGGGCGACCTCGCCGTCGGGGATGTAGTTGGTCTTCCAGCCGGGCGCGGAGGTGTCGCCGGTGAACAGGGACGCGTCGTAGGACAGCGTCACCTTGGTGACGCCCGAGGCCTTGAGCGCGGCGGCGGTGCGGGAGGCGAGCTGGACCAGCGACGCCTGCTTGGGATAGGCGCCTGGCTTGGCCGACGGCCCGGCCAGCGTCGGGTCGCCGCCGCCGACGAGGATGATCGTGCCGCGCTTCGGGCCCTGGACGACGGAGGTCGTCAGGCGGGCGTCGGGGCCGAGGGAGGCGAGCGCGACGGCGCAGGTCACCACCTTGGTGGTGGAGGCGGGGGTGATGCCGGTGGCGGCGTCCGCGGCGAAGATCTGCTGACCTGTCGCGGCGTCGATGACGACCGCGCCGACCCTGTCGCCAAGCGCATCGTCACCCAGCGCGTCGGTGAGTCTCGCCGCCAAAGTACCCTTGGTGGGGAGAGGTCCGTCTCCACCCGTGGCCAGCACCGGCCCCGAGGTGACCACAGGGACGGGCGAAGGTTTTGCCGGCTCGCTCGGAAGTGGCTCAGGCCTCGTCAGCGCGCCCAGGCTGAAGTCGTTCGTCATCGCGTAAGCGCCGATGGTGATCGTCACCGCCTGGAGCATGGCGAGAGTGGTCAACGCCACCCACCGCTCGCGCCGCACCACGTCGCCGACCTCTCTCTCAGTTCGCCTACGAGACATTAACGCCCAACCGGGGGTACCCGGGGGCTCGAGCGGAGGAACCGCGGTGGAGTTCGACGTTGTCGTTGAAATTCCGAAGGGACAACGGAACAAGTACGAAGTGGACCACGAGACCGGCAAGATCAGGCTTGACCGGCTGCTGTTCACCTCCACGCAGTACCCCGCCGACTACGGCTTCATCGAGAACACCCTCGGTGAGGACGGCGACCCGCTCGACGCCCTGGTGCTGTTGCAGGAGCCGACCTTCCCCGGCTGCTACATCACCTGCCGCGCGGTCGGCATGTTCCGCATGACCGACGAGAAGGGCGGCGACGACAAGGTTCTGTGCGTGCCGTCCACGGACCCCCGGATGGAGCACATTCGCGACATCCACCACGTCGCCGAGTTCGACCGCCTGGAGATCCAGCACTTCTTCGAGGTGTACAAGGACCTCGAGCCGGGCAAGTCGGTCGAGGGCGCCAACTGGGTGGGCCGGGTCGAGGCCGAGGCCGAGATCGAGCGTTCGTTCCAGCGGCTGAAGGACCAGGGCCACACCGCTCACTGATCGCCACTCTCGCGGGGCGCGGGGTTTCGTGTCTCACGGAACCTCTCGTCTGCGCGGCTCTCCGAGCCTCAGCGGGGACGGGTCGCACCGACCAGGTCCCTGCGCCACATGGAGGCGACGCGGACCACGTCTCCCGTCTGGGGAGCGTGCACCATCATGCCTTTCCCGACGAAGATGCCCACGTGATGGATGTCGCCGGGATTGCTGGTGACTCTGCCGTAGAACAGCAGGTCACCTCGTTGAAGCTGGTTCAGCGGGATGTGCGGGCCAGAGGTCCACTGGGTGCCGGTCCAGTGGTCGATCCGCACTCCCACCTTCTCCCAGGCCCTCATCGTCAGCCCCGAGCAGTCGTAGCTCGACGGCCCGTCGGCCGCCCACACGTACGGCTTGCCGAGCTGGGAGAGCGCCCAGTTGGCGGCGATGTCCCCGGCCGCGCCGCCTGAGGACATCCATCTGGCCGCCGACCCTCCGACGCGTCCCATCCTGGATCGTTCCAGCGCCGCCGCCCGCTGTCTGGCCAGCCGTTGCGCCTGGGTGCGGGCCGCGTCGACGCGTTTTTCCAGCGCGGCCTTCTCGGCCTCGATCTGCTCGGTCTCGCGCTGCTGTCTGTCCACCGCGGCCTCGGCCGCCGCCTTGGCCTGCTCGGCCAGCGCCGCGGCCTGTTCCTGCTCGTTGTAGGCATCGGCGGCCTGCGCTCGCAGCACGGCCGCCACCTGTTGGGTGTCGCGCACCTGTTTCAGCTTCTCGGTCTGCTCATGGCCGATGGATTCGAGCATCGCCGTCCTGTGCAGATAGCCCTCGAACCCGGCGCCGCCGCTGAACAGGCTGACCATGGGGTTGCTGAGATCCATGCCGCTGTAGGACTGGGCCGCCAGCAACGAGACGGCCGCCTTGGTCTCGTTCACCTTGGCCTCGGCCGCCTCCAGCCGTTCCATGGCGATGGCGTGCCGCTGCCGCTTCTCGGCCAGCCGTACTTGCTGGCCGTTGTAGGCCTCCACGAGACGGCCCGCGCCGGCGGCCAGGTCGTCCAGGCGGGTGTTGGCGGTGGCCAGCCGTACGCTGGCCGCGCCCAACGCCTTCGCCCTCGCCTGTACGGCGGCGCGCGCCCTGGCGACCTCTGCCGCGGATGGCGCGGGTTCGGCTGCCGCCGGTGGGCACGTCGCCACCACCAGACAGCAGGCGAGCACCAGCCGTGTCTTGACGGTGTGCATAAGGTACTCCCTTGCGCATGCGTCGTCACTCTATGCACACGATTCCCACTAGTCACTCTCCGCACACATGAAGCTCACGTACCGTGATCATCGCAGGCGAAACAGGCGTTCTATCCACGGGCGGAGGCCCGTTGAGGCAGGTACCGCCCCTCGCGGATAGGCGAAGACAGGGGCCTCGCTCCCATACGCAGCGTGAAGTTCGGCGGCCTTGCACCAGTCGGCGGTGACGCGCGCGGCGGCCCACGCGGCGGCTATCGCGGGACGCGCCTCGGGATGCCGGTCGTAGGTCTGCAAGAGGGTCATTGTGGCGTGGGCGGCCTGGTGGCCGACGCGAGGATAGGCGGCGCCCGCGAGGTAGGGGGCGGTGACCCTGCCGCCGTAGGAGGTTCCGAGCACCCAGGTCCAGTCGGCGACGACGAGCGCGAGGACCTGGTCGGGTACGGCGGCGGCGGCGCCGTACATGCGCTCCTGGCGGGGGCCGGTCAGCCTGCGCCTGGTCCACAGCCAGTCGAGGTCGGCGGGCTGGTCGCCGAGGGCCAGCCACGAGAGGGTGGCCAGGGAGCGCGCGGTGAGCAGGCGGGACAGGTCGAGCACATCCCGCAGCATGCGGGGACCAGGGTCGAGCCAGGTCGGCCAGTCGACCTCATGGATGCGGGGCACCAGGTCGGCCAGTTCCCCTGGGACGGGAAGCGGGCAGACCCGATGCCCCTTGACGGTGAAGCGCTCCACCGGGCTTACGTGTTCTCCCGCTTCTCCTGCACGGACGACTGCTGCTTCTCCTGCGCGGGCGACTGCGCGGACGACTGCTGGGACTGCTGTGCGGACGACTCGTGGAGGACCTGCGGGGACTGCTCGGCGGTCGTGACGACGGGCGCGCCTGCGTCGCCCGCACCGGACCCGGACCCGCCGGATCCCGAGCCACCCGACCCGGAACTGCCGGAAGCAGACCCGCCGGACCCGGAACCGGAACCACCGACCCCAGACCCGCCCGAGCCGGACCCTGAACTACCCGAGCCGGCGCCAGACCCGCCCGGCCCCGAACCACTGGAGCCGGTGGATCCGGAGGGGCCGCCCGGCACGCCGCCCTGCTGCGGGCTCTTGGTCGGCGGTGGATCGGCAGGCGTGGGAGTGGGGTCGGGCTTGGGGGGTTCGGTCGGCACCCGCGTGGCCGTGGGCGCCGGAGTGGGTGTCGTGGTCGGTGTGGACGTGACGGTCGGCGTGGGCGTCGTCGGCGGCGTGGTCGGCGGTGTTGTCGGCTGCGGACTGGGCGTTCGCGTCGGGCACGGCGACGGTGGCCCGCCATGATGGCCGTGCGCAGGACACGGCGTCTTCGTCGGCCTGCCCTGGTGGTCATGCGGCGGGCTCGTCCAGGGCGGCGTCCCTGGCGACAGCGTCGACGGCGGCTCGCCCGGCCCCGTCGTCGGGGGGGTGGTCGGGGCGGGCCCCGTCCGGGTGGGCACCGGGATGGCCCGGGGCGGCGCCCATACGGCGTCCGGCGTCGTCACGGTCACCGGTGCCGTCGACCGGATGGCGCCGATCGGGTAGGTCGCCGAGCTGTCGAGGATCGGCTCCACCCTGATCGGCGTCTCCTGCGGCTCGGGCAGCCACGGCAGCCTGATCCCCGGAGGCTGACCGGTCGCGGGAAACGCCCCCGAGGCGATGCCCGTGATCCCGTCACCCTCCTTGCCGAAGTAGCTGAAGATCATCCCGATGGCGGCGACGGTGGCGACCGCCGCGAGCGCGCCCGCCAGCGCCTGCGACCAGCGACGCCCTTTCCCCTCTCCTGCCTGGGGATATCCGGCCGCGTCGAGCAGCGAAGACCTGCGCGCCACATACCTCCGGTACGGCAGCAGCTCGGGGTCGACGAAGCAGCTCATCACCCTGACCCTGAGCGTCTCCGGCAGCACCACGGTCGGCAGCAGCTCGAAGACCTTCGCGATCGCGACCTGCCTGGACCTGTGCGGCGCGCAGGTCTCGCACCTGCCCAGGTGGGCGATCACCTCCTCGCGCATCCGCGCGGTCAGCTCGCCGGAGAAGCCGGTGAGGATGGCGGCCCGCTGCGCGCAGTCGTAGGGCCCCTTCCTCGCCAGGACCTCGGCGGCGATCGCGTCGCCGAGCCGTACGCGGGCGCTCTCGTGGGCGACCTCGACCTGGCGCGGCGTGACCCCGAGAACCGCCGCGACGTCGAAGGTGGAAAGGCCGTGCCTGGTGGCCAGTTCGAGCAGCTCGGCCTCGTCGGCCGTCAGACCGCGGACGGCGTTCCAGGCCATGACGCGCAGGTCCGCGTCGGCGGGGTTGGCGATGGGCGGGATCGCGACCATCGCCTCGGTCGCCTCCTCGACCGCGCTGGTGCGCCGCCGCAGGCATTCCTGCCTGGCCAGCGCGTAGAGCCAGCCGCGCAACCGATCGGGTTCGGCCAGCGCGCCGACGTGGGCGTCGGCGGCGATGAGGGTGTCGCGCAGGGCGACCTGGGCGCTGTCCGGACTGTTGAGGAGGGTCCAGCAATATTGGTAGATGCTCTCGGCATGCGAGTCGTAGAGCGCTGCGAGGGCACCCGGGTCGCGGGCGCGGAGAGCCTCGACCAGGACGCGATCGTTCATCTGCGGTGTGGCGCGCACCCTTGGCGGGGGCAGGGGGAAGCGCCACCCTCCTTTCGACGCTCTTGCGGCGGATGGGGAGCCCGGCAGACTCCCTTCAGCCAGACGGGCCGACGTGTGACTGAAGGTAATGGATTGGTAACTTGCAGTTCTACCCTTTCATTCGGGTCCGCAAAGAAAACCCCGCCCTCCTGACCGATTTATCGGCTTATCGGCGAGCAGACCGCCGAAGAAAACCAATTCGGAAATTTCGCGAATGAGGGCACAAAAATATGGCCCGCGGATTCCGCGGGCCATCGTCGGAAGGGTCAGTCAGCGGGCGCTCATGGCTTGCTCTCGCCGGTCAGCACCTGCCGCCCCCTGTCCTTCGCGAACGGCGCGGTGGTCGGCTTGACCGTGTGCACGGGCACCGCCCCGCCCAGCGCCAGCTCCTCGTACGGCCGTCCGGTCGATCCCCACGTCCCGGCCGTCACGTCCGTCCTGGCGACCTTGGCCGAGTTGGGCAGCCCCTCGACGGTGAGAATGAACCGCGGGGACTTGCCCGCCCGCACGTCGTCGACGAACGTGTTCGCGCCGCCCAGCAGCTTGCCCGCCTTGTCGCGCAGCAGCGCGGTGACGAGCAGGCCGCTCGTGGGCAGCACGTACGGGTTGCCGACCTGACCGGTGACCAGGTAGGTGCCGTTCTTCTGCTTGAAGGTCTGCACCCTGGTGACCGGGAACTTCAGCAGCGACGACGGCACCCGCGCCGCCTGCCGCCACTGCGTGGAGCGGTAGTCGATCGTCACCTTCACCGGCTTGGCCGATGCCTTCGCCTGCCCGGTGAACGCCAGCGTCCCCGCGGGCGGCACCGCGTCGAGCTGCTGGTCCATGCGGACCACCTCGGCCCCCTTGGCGTCGCGCCCGACGACCGTGGCGACGACCTGCTCACCGAAATGCCACGGGTTGCTGTTGGACAGCACGCCGGCGAAGTTCACGACGTACCCGTCGGCGCTCTTGGCGACCGTCGAAGCCTGCTCCTTGAGGACGAGCGGCTTCATCTGGACTGGCGGCTTCTCCGCCGCGGAACAACCCGCCACGAGAACCAGGGCGAGGGCGGCGATGGTACGGATACGCGGAATCACTTTGCCGTGATAACCGGTCTCAGGGGTACGGCAAGCGCTGACACGCGCCTGCCGTACCAACTCTTTAACGTGCCCGCACTTGGGCTCTATAACGTGCCCGCACCTGGGCTCTATAACTCATCTCTGCCGGACTACACGAGTCTCGTCCCACACCGGCTCTGACGACTCGTAGACGTTTCCATCGGAGCCGAACACCAGGAACCTGTCGAAATCATCGGCGAACCAACGGTCGTGCGTGACCGCGACCACCGTGCCGTCGAAGGCGTTCAGCCCCTCCTGGAGGGCCTCCGCGCTGGCCAGGTCGAGGTTGTCGGTCGGCTCGTCAAGCAGCAGCAGCGTCGCGCCCGACAGCTCCAGCAGCAGGATCTGCAGCCGCGCCTGCTGCCCTCCCGACAGCGTCTCGAAGCGCTGGTCGGCGATGAGCCCGGCCAGCTCGTAGCGGGCCAGGATCTTCATGGCCTCGTTCTTGAGCCTGGCGTGCTCGGTCATGACGATCTCGCACGGTGTGCGGCGGTGCAGGTCGGGACGGGCGTGCGTCTGCGCGAAATGGCCAGGGACGACCCGCGCGCCGAGCCTGGCCACGCCCGTGTGCCTGACGTTGTCCTCGGCGAGCAGGCGGAGGAAATGGGATTTTCCCGACCCGTTCGAGCCGAGGACGGCGACGCGCTCGCCGTACCAGACCTCGAGATCGAACGGCTTCATCAGCCCGGTCAGCTCCAGGCTCTCGCAGATCACCGCGCGCTTGCCGGTGCGGCCGCCGCGCAACCGCATGTTGATCTTCTGGTCGTTCGGCGCCGACTCGGGCGGCCCCGCCTCCTCGAACCTGCGCAGCCGCGTCTGCGCCGCGTGATAGGCCGGCGCCATGCCGTCGTTGTACCTGGCCTTGTTCTTGAGCATGTTGACCAGGGCCTTGAGCTTGGCGTGCTCTTCGTCCCACCGCCTGCGCAACTCGTCGAGGCGCTCGTTGCGGGCTCTGCGGGCCTCGGCGTAGGTGCCGAACCCGCCACCGTGGATCCAGATGTTGCCCGACTCGACGGTGACGATGCGGTCGGCGGCGTTCGCCAGCAACTGCCGGTCGTGACTGACCAGCAGGACGGTCTTGGGCGTCTCCTTGAGCTGCTGCTCCAGCCAGATCTTGCCGGGCACGTCGAGGTAGTTGTCCGGCTCGTCCAGCAGCAACGTCTGGTCGGGCCCGCGCAGCAGCGCCTCGAGAACCAGGCGCTTCTGCTCGCCGCCCGACAGCGTGGACGTCTCCCGATATTTCACCCTGTCGTACGGCACGCCGAGCGCCGCGATCGTGCAGGTGTCCCAGAGCACCTCGATCTCGTAGCCCCCGGCGTCGGTGTAGTCCGTGATCGCCTGGGCGTAGCGCATCTGGGTCTTCTCGTCGTCGCGCTCCATCATCGCCAGCTCGGCCTGGTCGAGCCGCTCGGCCGCCTGCCGTACCGCGGGAGGGGCGACGCTGAGCAGCAGGTCGTGCACCGTGCTGCCGTCGCGGATGCTGCCGATGAACTGGCGCATCACGCCCAGCCCTCCCGAGCTGGCCACGCTGCCCTCGACCGGCTGGAGATCGCCCGCGATCAGGCGCATCAGCGTGGTCTTGCCCGCGCCGTTCGGCCCGACGAGCGCGGCCTTGACGCCCTCGCCGATGCGAAAGGACACATCATCGAGCAGCGGCCGCCCGTCGGGCAGAACGTAGGTGAGGTGGCTCACTTGTATGCTATGACCCACATGGTTGCGGCCGTCGAAGGAGGACATTTGAGCAGCTTAAATAGCGGTATCAAAGTCTGGCCACTGGATAAACACGCGCCCGCACCCACATTCCCGCCAGTGACCGCGGCCATCTACCTACGCATCTCCGACGACACCGAGGGGCGAGAGCTCGGCGTCAAACGCCAGGAAGACACGGTCGCTCTGGCCATCCGCAGCGGCGCGACCGAGGTAAGGCGCTACTCCGACAACGACATAGGCGCCTCGACGCGGAGCAAGAAGCGCCGCCCTGACTTCGAGAAGCTGATCAGCGATGTCGAGGCCGGCCGCATCCAGATGATCGTCTATTACTCCAACTCCCGGTTGACCCGCCGACCGATGGAGTACGAGACGATCATCTCGCTCGTGGAACGCACTCGGGTACGCCTGGTATCCGTGGCGTCGGGATCCATCGATCTCACAACGGCGGACGGCAGGATGATCGGCCGCATGCTGGCTGCGGCCGACGCAGCCGAAGCCGAGCGACTCGGCGAACGAGTGTCCCGTAAGTATCAGGAGCGGCGCGCGAGCGGTCTGCATCACGGAGGCCCCCCGGTCCTGGGATACCTCCCCCCAGATCCCGACAAGGGGATCGGTTACATGACCCACCTCGACGACTTCGCTTGCAAGGCCATCCGTAAGGGTGCCGACATGATCATTGCAGGCCAAGGGCTCACAGCCGTCATGGACTACTGGAACAAGGAGGGACTCACACGCCCCAACGGCAAGCCTTGGACGTTCCGTGACGACATCCGCCGCATCCTCCTCCGTCCCAAATGCGCTGGCCTGGTTTCCCACCAGGGAACGATCATCGGTGAGGGCGGCTGGCCCGCGATCATCGATAGGGCTACGTGGGAGGCGTTGAGCGTCCTCCTCGCCCGGAAGACCGAAGCAACGCCCGACCAGAGAATCCGCAAGTACCACCTCTCGGGGCTGATCAGGTGCGGCCTCTGCGGGGCAGCCCTGCGAATCCGGCACCCGGGACCGAGGCGCCAAGATCAGTACTCCTGCCTCAAGGGAGTGGGAGGATGCGGGAAGATCGGCCGGAACCGGAAGTGGATAGAGGACATGGTGAGCGCCTATGTCCTCCAGCGCATCGAGATCGGGTTCGAGACCCCGTCAGACCATGTGGCGGACGCCGGGGAGAAGGATCGCATCTCAGAGCAGATCGGGATGCTGGAGGATCGCATCACCGAGGCGAGAACCGCAGCGCGGGCCGGACACATGCCGATGGCCGACGCGGGCGCGATCATGGCCGACCTTCGCGCCGAGATCGACGAGCTCAAGCGCCAAGAGGTCAGAATTCTGACTACCGAGCGCCGGGCCGACACGAGCAAGGATGACCTCATCGAGACCTGGCTCACCGACGACCCGGTACAGGCCGAGGCCCGGAACCTGATCGCCCGCAAGTACATCTCCCAGGTACTCATCCACCCCCTCCCCCATGGCGGCCGATGGCTGCCCAAGATGTATCCGGCAGACTCCATCAGCATCATTCCCGTATAGCGCGAGAGCCCCCGGACTACCGGGGCTCTCTTGCCTTTAGCCGCCGCGCGCGACATTTCGCCTGATGCGCGGCCCCGCCGGGAGGGCGGGGCCGCATCGGGTTTCGTCAGACGCGGGTCGAGGGGCTGTAGCCGTGGTAGCGGACGGTGTTGTTGAGGAACGCCCACACATGGGACCTGACCAGCGTGCCCACGGGGATGCTCGCGTAGCAGGTCGTCGAGTAGGTGTCCTTCGCCGTGCACGCGATGACCTGGACCCACTCGCCGCGGTAGTACTTCTCGATACTGCCCCTGATGCGCCAGTTGCCGAGTTCGGTGAAGTCCTGGACCTTGAGGTACGTCTGCCCGCCGCTCGGGCCGAGGTGGGCCTCGCCGTACACGCTTCCGCCGCCCACGGTGGCGGCGACCACGTAACCCATCGCGGCCGACGCTTGTGCGGGGGCGCTGGTCAGGGACAGGGCAAGGACAGGCGCCGCGAGGGCGAGGATGATCTTCCTGATCTTCATGGGGGAGATCATCCAGGGATAACTGCCCGTATGTCCACAGGTGGGTGGTTATTCCGTGGCGAGGTCCATCCTGAGGAACTCGGTGATGCGCATCAGCTTCGGCGGGCGGGGCACCTCCGGGGGGAGTGTGTCGATCAGGCGGGGGGCCGTGAGGAGGAGTTCGCGGCCTTCGATGCGCAGGCGGGCGGACCGGGCGGCCAGCACATTGCGCACCCAGTCCGAGCGGGAGCCGTACACCAGGATGAAGACGTAACCGCCGTCTACCGGGAAGGCGTCCATGGGCGTGCGGTAGGTCGCGCCGGAGACGCGGCCGACGTGGATCAGCACCGGCCACTTCCCGCCCGCGATCGCGCGGGGGTTGAACACCCGCTTGTTCACCTGCCCCCACCACTTCGGCATCGGCATCGGAGTCTCTTTCTCTCGCAGGGCGACTTACATGCGTAAGGGTGACTTACACTTGTAAGGCAGTCAACCCGCAGGGGGTACTCGTGCCGCCACAACCGCTCAGCCGCAGCCGCGTGCTGGAAGCCGCCATCCGGGTCGCCGATCGCGGCGGCGTCGAGGCGATCACCATGCGCCGGGTCGCGCAGGAGCTGGGCGTCGAGGCCATGTCGCTCTATCACCACGTGCCGAACAAGGACGCGATCCTCGACGGGGTCGTCGACATGGCGTTCGCGGCGATCGAACTGCCCGATGCCACGCTCGGCGACTGGCGGGCCGCCATCCGGGTGCGGGCGAACTCCGCGCGGGCCGTCCTGTCGAGGCACAGCTGGGCGCTCGGGCTCATGGACTCGCGCCGCGACCCCGGCCCGGCGACGTTGCGGCATCACGACGCCGTGCTCGGGGTGCTGCGGAGGGCGGGGTTCACGCTGCCGATGGCCGCGCACGCCGTCTCACTGCTCGACAGCTACGTCGGCGGCTATGTGCTGCAGGAGGCCAACCTGCCCATATCCTCCCCGGACGAGATCGAGGACGTGGCCGGCGGCATCCTCGAACACCTGCCAGAGGAGGGCCTGCCGTACCTGACCGAGCTGATCGTCGAGCACGCCCTGCGGCCGGGCTACGACCACACGAGTGAGTTCGCCTATGGCCTGGACCTGATCCTCGACGCGCTGGAGGCGCGGCGAAACCGCTGAACGTTAGATTGCTTATGTTGCATGATATTATGCATCTATGAGGGCGACCCCGCCGGTGCTGCTACCCCTGCTGCGATCCAACACCGTTGGCGAGATGCTTGCCTGGCTGTACCTCCATCCGGAGAACGAATACTCCACGACCGATCTCGCCACGCACGTGGGCGCGTCGCAGTCGACAGTGAGCCGCGAGGCGGATCGGCTTTTCAGTGCCGGGCTGACCGTTGAGAGGCGGCATGGCAACCTGCGTCTCATCCGCGCCGACATGGACACCATCGTCGCCAAACCACTCACGGACCTCCTGGCGGTGACGTACGGCCCGGCAGCCGTCCTGCCGCCTCTTCTCGCCTCGATCGCCGGAATCGACGAGGCGTACGTCTACGGATCATGGGCCGCGAGATACGCCAACCACGCCGGACCGCCCCCCAGGGACGTCGATGTCCTCATCGTGGGATCCGCGGACGCCGACAAGATCTATGACGCGGCACGGACCGCCGAACGAGCCCTGGGCCGCGAGGTGAACATCAGCCAGATCCCATCCACATTCTGGACCGGCGATTCAGATGACCCCTTCGTGACGTCCTTGCGGAGCAAGCCCTTGTACCCCCTGATTCGGAAGCGGACCACCTCATGAGATGGATGTAAGGACGCGACCAGATCGACGCCATGCTGTCGTCGGGACAACTGGAACGGGTACCGCCAAGTCGGCAACACGCGGACACCTTGATCACCCAAGCCGAGCGCCACATCGCACTCGCCAGCACAGGTGCCGACACAGACCCGACGGGAACACACCGGCAGCCGTCCTGGGTGCCGTCACGGCCCAAACTGGATCCGCCGCTCAGCCAGTCACTCCGCTCGTTCGACCGCACCGTCTTGAGTGTGTCCGCCGGTGTCCGCCGGTCCAGGTGAAGGACCGGAGCGGATATCAGCGGACACGAGCGATCAAGGGCGGCACCACGGGTTGCTGTTCAGGTCGCGGGGTGGCCTTCCTCGCCGTGGCCCACGCGGAACGCACCGCCGTATCGGACCCTTCAGCCGAAGCTCGCCACCGCCTCGGCTTCGTTGTCGTACGTCTCGAAGACGGTCAGTAGCTTGGTGATCATCAGCAGGTCCTGAATCTTTTTGGTGAGATTGAGGAGCTTCAGCTGGCCACCCTGATTATTGGTGGTCGTGTAGGAGGAGACGAGTTCCCCAATTCCGGAGCTGTCCACGTAGGAGACGTTACCCAGGTCGAGCAGGATTTTCTGCCTACCATTTTCCAGCAGGTTACGCACGCTTTCCCTTAGCTGAACGCTCCCTTCTCCGATGGTGATTTTCCCGGTCGCGTCGAGCACGGTGACATCACCCTGTCGGCGTTCCTTCAATACCAGTTCGGCCATTGCGTGATCCTTCCTTTTGTGAAGTGGTTCAGTGAACGGTCAGGCGCACCTCGGTGCCCGGCGGGTCGTCACGGTGGCGCACGGACAGTTCGTCGACGAGCTCTCTGATCAGCAGCAGGCCCCGGCCTGACCCGCGCAGCGCCCCGCTCTCCAAGGGATCGGGAACGTCGCAGGGGTCGAACCCTTCTCCTTCGTCGCGAACCGTTACGGTGACGCGACCTTGCGCGAAGGAGAATCGGAGCTGAATGCTCTTGTCCGGGGAATATCGGTTGCCGTGGACGACGGCATTGGCCACGGCCTCGCGAACCGCCAAACCGAGCCGGTAACGGCCTTCCTCATCCAGGCCGAACCTGCCGGCGAAAGAATGGGTGGCTTCCTCGGCGGTGCTGATGCCGTCCAGATTGGACTCCACCCTCAATTCCGCTATGGAATTCCCCCGAACATCAGGCACGAAAACTGCTTCCTTTCTCGGCTCGTCGCCCCTCTTGCATCCTTCTCTGAACACGTTCCGATCAAACAGGGAGAAATCTCCTGATTTGTCTAAAACAGGGCGCAGTCCCGGGGGGTGCGGGCATCGGCAGCGCCAGCCCCCTGGACAACAAGTCATCTAATGACTAGAACTATTAAGCACATCCCCCAGCCGATAGGGGCCCGTGATGCGGCGACTCCTGCTCTCTCTCGTCCTCGTCCTCACCACTCTGACCAGCACCCCGGCGGCGGCGCTCGCGACAAGCCCGGCCTGCGACCTGCCGACGTTCCGCTCGGCCGCCACCAACGCCCGTCTGACCTCCCTCTTCACCGCGTACGGCAACGACAACGGCCGGCTCGACGACTGGACGGGCGCCGACGGCACCTACTCCGTCAGGCTCCCTGACGGCAAGGAGCTGTGGGTCTTCTCCGACACCTTCCTCGGCCAGGTCAACCCCGACGGTTCGCGGCCGCCGGTCAGGGAGGAGGGCGGCACGACCGTCTTCCTCAACAACACCTTCGCCGTGGAGAAGCGCGGCAGGCTGTCCACCATCTACGGCGGCACCCCCGAGGATCCCAAGGCGGTGATGCCGCCCCGCGACAAGGACCACTGGTACTGGGCGGGCGACGCCACCGTCGCCGGCGGAATCGTGGAGGTGACCTACCAGGAGTACGAGCGGTTCGGCACCGGCGCGTGGGACTGGCGCTGGCACCGCAACGTGGTCGCCAGGTTCGCTCCCGGGCGGCTCGACCGGCCGATCAGCGTGCACGACCTGCCCTCGGGCCGGAAGGTGGCGTGGGCGTCCGGCATCCACAGGGACGGCCGCCACACCTACGTCTACGGCGTGGAGGACCTCGGCTCGCCCAAGTACATGCACCTGGCCAGGGTCAGGGGCAGCAGCCTGCTCGGCAGGTGGGAGTACCTCAAGGCCGACGGCACCTGGTCGCGGAACGAGGCCGACTCCGCCCGCCTGATGGAGGGCGTGGCCAACGAGTACTCCGTCAGCCGCGTCAACGGTGGATATGTCCTGATCACGCATGACACGACCGAGGTGCTCTCCTCGCGCATCGTCGCCTACACCAGTTGCACGCCGTACGGGCCGTTCGGGAACAAGACCACCGTCTACACCACCCCGGAGACCGGCGGGAACATCTTCACCTACAACGCCCACGCGCACCCGGGGATCGCCGGGCCGGGGCTCGTGGTGTCCTACAACGTCAACAGCTTCGTCAACACCGACCACTACCGCGACGTGACGATCTACCGGCCGCGTTTCCTGGACCTGGCGTTCGAGTGACGCGTAACTGGGCCGCCAGGCTGCGGGAGATCACGATCGAGGGCATGCGCGCGCTCGTTCTGGAGAACGAGCGGCTGCGCGTGACCGTGCTGGCCGACAAGGGCGGCGACATCGTGGAGTTCCTGCACAAGCCGACCGACACCGACCTGGTGTGGCTCTCGCCGCAGGGGCTGCGCAGGCCGCTCCCGCAGCAGGCGGCCGA
Source organism: Nonomuraea sp. NPDC059194 (assembly GCF_042754765.1). Classification (NCBI taxonomy): domain Bacteria; kingdom Bacillati; phylum Actinomycetota; class Actinomycetes; order Streptosporangiales; family Streptosporangiaceae; genus Nonomuraea; species Nonomuraea sp. NPDC059194. Next base: position 106,746 of record NZ_JBHZBH010000025.1, read on the forward strand.
CGACGTGGGCGCCTTCCTCGACCACTACGAGGGCGGCTGGCAGGAGGTCTTTCCCAACGGCGGCGCGCCCAGCGTCTACCGGGGCGCGCGGCTGGCCCAGCACGGGGAGGTCGCGGGCCTGCCGTGGTCGGTCGAGGTGCTGTCCGACTCGCCCGAGGAGGTGGCGGTACGGCTGGCGGTGCGCACGCGGCGCCTGCCGTACCAGGTGGAGAAGGTCTTCAGGGTCGTCTCGGGGACGGCCGCGATGGAGATCGAGGGGCGGGTCACGAACGAGGCGGAAGTTCCGATGCACGCGATGTGGGGCCACCACCTGGTGTACGGCAGGCCGTTCCTGCGGCCGGGCGCGCGGATCAGGGTGCCCGAAGGGGTGACGGTGATCCCGCACGCCTCGTCGATCGACCCGCTCGGGCGGCGGGCGGTGGAGCTGTTCACGGTGCCGCCCGAGGGCGCCCCGAGCGAGATCGTCTATCTGACAGGCTTCGACCAGGGCTGGTACGAGGTGCACGCCGACCTCGGGGTGCGCGTGGAGTGGGACGCGGACGTCATGCCGTACCTGTGGCTGTGGCAGGAGGTCGGCGCGTCGAAGGACTGGCCGTGGTGGGGCAGGGCGTACGTGGTCGGGCTGGAGCCGTTCTCCAGCATGCCGACCGACGGCCTGTCCACAGCTGTGGACAACGGGACCGCGATGCTCCTCGGGCCCGGCGAGTCGAGGACCGCGCGGTTGCGGGCAGAGGTGATCACATGAGCGAGTTCGACGGCAAGGTGGCCCTGGTGACGGGCGGGTCGCTGGGCATCGGGAAGGCGGTCGTCGAACGGCTGTCCTCGGCGGGCGCGTCCGTCGTCTACTGCGGGCTGGAGGCGCCCTTCGAGGGCGAGCGCGTCACGGGCGTCGTGGCCGACGTGCGCGACGCCGGGCAGCTGCGCGACCTGGTGGACCTGGCCGAGACCAGGTACGGCGGGCTCGACATCGTGGCGACCTGCGCGGGCGTGCAGCGCTACGGCACCGTGGAGGACACACCGGTCGAGGTGTGGGACGAGGTGCTCGACATCAATCTCAAGGGCGTGTACCTGACGTGCCAGGCGGCCGTGCCCGCGCTGCGCAGGCGCGGCGGCGGCTCGATCGTCGTGATGTCGTCGGTGCAGGCGTTCGCCTCCCAGACGCGGGTGGCCGCCTACACCGCGAGCAAGGCCGCGTTGAACGGCCTGACCAGGGCGATGGCGCTCGACCACGCTCCCGACGGGATCAGGGTGAACGTCGTCTGCCCGGGTTCGGTCGACACGCCGATGCTGCGCTGGGCCGCCGACCTGTGGCGCGGTGAGCTGTCGCAGGAGGAGCAGGTCGCGCAGTGGGGCCGCGCACACCCGCTGGGCCGGGTGGCCAGGCCGGAGGAGGTGGCCGAGCTGGTGGCCTTCCTCGCGGGGCCGCGCTCGTCGTTCATCACCGGGGCCGAACACCGGGTGGACGGCGGCCTGCTGGCCCGCAACCCCGCCGCCCTCCCCGACTGACCTCACCGCAGTCTGGTCACCGAGTCCGGGGTGAGCCGGTGGGCCAGCCGCTCCAGGAGGCCGACCACCTCGCCGATGGCATCGGGATCGCTGGTGCCGAGGGCTGCGGCGAGCGGGCCGTCGATCGGCGTGGACCGTACCTCCGCCACCCTGGCGGACGGCTCGGGCGCGGGCTTGATCACCTGGCGCCGCCGGTCGGTGGGATCGGGCGCGGTCACGATGGAGCCCGCCTCCTTCAGCCTGGCGACTGCCGCCGACACCGCGCTCTGCGGCAGCCCGGTGCGCGCCGCGACCTCGCCGACCGTGGTCTCGGGGTGCGCGCGCAGGTCGCTGACGACGATCAGCACCGTGCGCACGCTCGTGGTCTGGGGGCCGATCCCTTCGGTCGGCATGGTCTCCTCGCCGATCTTCATCAGCGTGCGGCCCAGCAGGAACAGCTCGACTCCGTTCATGGATTCATCTTACATCAGACTTGATACATCAGATTTGATGCTTTACGGTGAAGGGCATGACGAACCACACGATGCGGGTGCCAGGCGCGGAGATCTACTACGAGGTCAGGGGCGAAGGGCCGGTGCTGCTGCTCTCGCAGAGCGGCGAGGGCGACGCCGACCGGGGCAAGGACCTGGTCGACCGGCTGGTCGCCGACTTCACCGTCGTCAGCTACGACCGCAGAGGGCTCTCGCGCAGCACGCTCGACGACCCGGCGGTCACCATGGCCGTTCACGCCGACGACGTCCACCGGCTCCTCGCGGAGGTGACCGACACGCCCGCCGCCATGCTCGGCTGCAGCTTCGGCGCCGCGCTCGGGCTCCACCTGGCCGCCAAGCACCCCGGGCAACTGCACACGCTCATCGCGCACGAGCCCGTCGCGCCGTGGCTGCTGCCCGACGCCGTCAGGGAGCACCACGTGCGGGAGCTGGCCGAGCTGCAGAAGGTCTTCGAGCGCGAAGGGCTCGCGCCCACGATCAAGCTGGTGGCCGAGGTCCTCGGCATCGACCCCCACAGCGACGACAGGGAGCCCGACCTCACCGCCTTCCCCATGACGCCGCAGCGGGTGGCCAACTTCGAGTTCTTCCTGCGCCACGACTTCACCGCGGTCAGGGAGGACGTGCTCGACCCCGACGCCGTGCGGCGGTCGCCGACGCGGATCGTGGCGGCGGCCGGCCGTACGACGCCTCGGGGGGTGTTCGACTACCTGTGCGCCGTGGAGCTGGCCGCCCTGGTGGGCGGCGAGCTGGAGGAGCTGCCCGGCGGCCACAACGGCAACCTGACCCATCCGCGGGCGTACGCGGACGGGATCAGGCGGCTACTCGGCTGATCTTTCCGGTACGGCGAGCCCAGGGAAAATATCGGGACCTTTGATATGCAGGGATGGACCAGGCGCCCCGCCATGGCTCGAATAGATGTTGGACGAGTGGACCGCTCCGCCACATGCTGCCGGGAAGCTGTGATTCGCCCGGCCACGGCCATATCGGTACTCGCCTCCGCAAGGTGCATGAGGAGGGCAGCCTGGTGTCCAAGCGCTACAACGTCGTGACCACGGGTGTGCTGTGCCTGGCGCTGATCACGCCATGCGGGAGCAGCGGCTCCGTCGTCGGCGGCCTCGTCACGGTTGCGAGCGCCCCCACGGGGCAACTCGGCGACCACACCTCCCCACCCGAGGGCTTCGAACGAATCGGCAGCGACGCCAACGGAGTAACCGTCGCCGTCCCCGATGAATGGGACGCAATCGACCTGACCAAGGACGACATCGAGAAGCTCCTGGAGCGCAGCGACCTGTCGGACGAGCAAAAGGAGAGGGTCAAGCAGGACACGCAGACACTGGCGGCCAACAAAGCCGTCTTCGCGGTCGATCGCCAGTCGACGAAGGCATCACCCACCGGCTTCATCACCAATCTCAACGCCTTCTGCCAGCCCGGCCAGGACTCGGCCGAGCAGCTGATGGACGCCAACACGAAGGGTCTGGAGGAGTTCGGCGCCAAGGTCTCCGAGGCGACCAAGGTGCAGATCGCCGGCGGCGAGGCGGCACGGATCCTCTACACGCTCCCTGTCGGCAACATCGAGATCAAGGGCACGCAGTTCCATGTGCCGACCTCGGACACGGTCTGCACGGTCACGCTCAGCACCGACCAGGACGACAAGCAGAAGCTGTTCGACCAGATCGGTGAGACGATCCGCCCGCTGTGATCAAGGCGCCGCCAACCGTCAGGGCCCCGCCTCAGGGTCGGCGAAGCGCTCGTTGGGCACCTGGGCGTACCACCCCGGCCGGCCGGGGTCCCTGTCGTACGGGTATCCGCCCAGCTCCCTGTAGAGCTCGGCGTAGCGCTCCAGCCGCTGCCTGTCCAGCCGCACCCCGAGCCCCGGCCCGTCGGGCACGGCGATGCGCCCGTCCCGGTAGGCCAGCTTCCCGCCCTGGATGATGTCGTCGACGAGGTGGTGGTAGTGGGCGTCGGCCGCGTAGGTGAGGTTGGGCAACACCGCCCCCAGGTGCAGCATCGTCGCCAGCTGGATGCCCAGCTCGCCCGATGAATGGACGGCCACGCCGAGCTGGAACGTCTCGCACACCGCCGCCGCCTTGACGCACGGCCTGATGCCGCCCCAGAAGGTGGTGTCGAGCAGCACGACGTCGGCGCCCCTGCGCAGCACGTTGGCGGCCAGCTGCTCGAAGTTCACCACGACGGTGTTGGTCGCGAGCGGCACGTTGACCCTCTCGCGGATCAGCCGCAGCCCTTCGAGCCCGAGGACGGGGTCCTCCAGGTAGTCGTTGTCGAAGCCCTCGATCGCCTTGCCGAAGCGCAGCCCTTCGGCCATGGACAGCACCGCGTTCGGGTCGTAGCGCAGCCGGTCGCCGGGGAAGGCGGCGGCCAGCGCCCGGTAGCACTCCAGCTCGTAGTCGGGTGGGAACACGCCGCCCTTGAGCTTGTGGACGGTGAAGCCGTGCGCCTTCTTCAGCGCCCTGGCCTGCTCGACGAGCTGGTCGGGCGTGCGCACCTCGGGCACGGCTTCGCCCTGGTAGCGGAAGAACAGGTAGGAGGCGAACGGCACCGACTCCCTGATCTTTCCGCCGAGCAGGTCGTACACGGGCACGCCGAGGTGCTGGCCGACCAGGTCGAGGCAGGCGAACTCCAGCGCGGCCAGCAGCTGGGTGCGGTTGTTGTACAGCGAGGCCGTCGGATTGGCGATCTTGAAGTGAAGCGCTTCGAGCTGGAACGGGTCGTGGCCGGCCAGGTAGTCGAGCATGCCGCGGAAGGCGGCGGCGGCGCTCTCTCCCCCGCCGCCCATCTCGCCGAGCCCGACCAGGCCGTTGTCGGTCTCGACCTCGACGATGGTCCTGACGAACCTGCCCCAGTGGGCGCCGTTGCTGTGGCGCAGCGGCGCTTCGAGCGGGACGGCCACCGTGGTGGCCCTGATGTCGACGATCTTCACAGCACCCCCCTGACGGCGGCCACCCCGCAGGCGGGCAGCCGTACCTTGACCCGCTCGTCGCGGACCTCCAGCGGCGCGCCGCCGACCGTGGCCGAGCGCAGCCCCGGCAGCCCGACCGCGACCTCCACCTCGGTCGCGGCCATCGATTGGAGCCGCACGACGACCCCGTCGGCGGTACGGCCGAGCGAGGTGATGTGCACCTCGGGATGGTCCACGTCGGCGAAGACGCCCTCCTTGCTGGGTGCCGTACCCGTCCCGGTCGCGAGGATGCCGAGGAAGGGATCGGTGAGTCCGGCGGCGGCCAAGGGGCCGAGCACCCTGCTCTTCAGTGACGAGGAGGAGGTGACGGCGTAGCGGAAGGTCGTCTCCCCCTGCTGCTGGGTGGGGAAGTTCGTGTCCCAGATGTTGTTGAGCGCCCAGGAGTAGATCGTGCCGGGCTCCTCGTCGAGCGTGGCGGGGAACGGCGCGTACGGCATGTGGATGGTGCCGAGCTGCACCAGCGGCGCTTCGAGCGTCGCCCACGCCACCGACAGCTCAGGGTCGTCGAAGGCGATCCAGTGCCTGATCGGCAGCATGTAGGCGGCCGAGCCCGGCACGCTGGGGCCGCCGCCCACCCCGCCGGTCAGCTCCCACGACGTGGGCGGGCCCGCGCACGCGAACGGGAAGGCGAGGAAGACCGCCTCCTTGGCCGGAGTGCCCTGCTTGGCCAGCTGGTAGGTCAGGTCGACCCGCGGCACCCCGTCGTACAGCTCGATCGTCGTGCGCACCCAGTCGACGCCCTTGGCCTGCAGCTCCACGACCAGCTTCTCGCCGATCGCGGTGCGCTCGGCCTTGACGACCGCGGCGTGGCGGCCGATCGCCCGGTCGCCGAGCAGGGTCCTGTCGTGCGCGCCGACATGCCCCGACATGTGGTTGAAGTGGGGCGCGGTGGCGTAGCGGTCGTAGACGTACTGCCCGAACCCGGCGGCGGCGTCGGCGTTGACCAGGTCCCTGCCCGCCGCCTTGTCGAAGATCGAGCGGATGTAGCCCTCCTTGACGTCGTAGGAGACGCGGTAGAACTCGTTCTCGATCGTCTCCTCGATGTCCATGGTCGTGCCGGGCTCGCCAGGCCTGATCGACACGAACGCATAGCCGTACCCGGGAAGATCGCGGACGACGGCGCTGATGTGGCGGCCGATCGGCCGCGTCGGCCAGTCGACGGGGTGCACGACCTCCTCGTGGTGCGCGACCCGCTCGCCCGTCCGCTCGTCCACCAGCGAGATCGGCTCGTCCAGCGGCACCACGTCGCGCGGCAGGAAGGCCCGCACCACGTCCGTGCGCCGCTGCGTGCCGGGGTTGACGACGACGAAGCCGGTGCCGCCGAAGCGCCTGCCGAACCTGCGCATGCCCGCCTGCAGCAGGTCGGCGGAGTCGTCCTGCGCGTCGTAGGCGCCCGCCGACTTGCGCGTCCACTGCAGCCCGCCCGAGTCGCCCGCCTCCTCGGCGTCCTCCCACGGGTTGGCCGCGCCCCAGGTGTGCTCGTTGAACAGCGCCACCTTGTCGTAGGCCAGGTCGATCTGCTCGGTCGCGTCCGCGCCCGCCAGCGTGTGCAGCGTCTCGGCGGCGCGCAGCGCGCTCTGCGCCCTGCGCACGTAGCCGAGCGGGCGCGCGCCGGAACCGAGCCCGTCTGCCCACCAGTCGGTCCAGTCACCCTCGTGTACGGCCAGGCGGTCGTGGTAGCGCTCCTCGACGTGGGCGAAGAAGTCGCTGTTGATCGCCGAGCGCAGCCGGGGATAGGCCCACTTCGTGTTCCACTCGCGCACGATCGAGGCGGGCACGATCGACGGCCCCGCGTTGTCGGCGTGCGCCCCCTGCACCCGCAGGTGCAACGCGTCCAGCGCGTACGGCTCCCGCTCCGCGTCGGGCCCCTGCCAGCCGAACGTGCCGGGGCCGTACGGATAGCCCCTGCCCGCCAGCGCGCACAGGTAGCGCGGCAGCAGGTCGTCGGCCAGCTCGAAGGAGTCGGCCAGGCCGACCGTGTTGCCCTCCATGTAGGCCATGCCGTGCGGCGTGTCGGTGAACCACACCAGCAGCTCGTTGCCGCTCGGCGCCCGCCACCTGAACGGCCTGGTCAACTTGTCGCCGCCATGCAGGTACGGCACCGAGCGCCCCGCCCAGTTGTGCGCCGCCGCCAGGTAGCGCACGCCCACCGAGTTGAGCGCGTCGATCAGCCCGACGACCGCGCCCGGCACGTCGGTGTGCATCGCCGAGCGGGCCGGGAACTCCTCGGTGAAGCGCAACTGCCGGTACAGCTCCTCGGTCGAGCAGGCCTCGGTGTGCAGCTGGAACGGCAGCGCGGTCACCTCGATCAGCCCCTCGCTCACCCGCTGCTTGAACGCCTCCACCAGGTCGCGGGGCCGTTGGTCGAGCCAGCGCAGCGCGGGCATCGACGACTCCACCGTCCAGCGGAACTTCGCGTCGTCGGGCCAGTCGGCGCTCTCCTCCGTCAGCCGCAGCGCCGCGTCCAGATAGTCGAGGTGGTGGCGCAGCACGGTGCCCTGCGGATCGGTGTAGCCGATGTCGAGATGGGAGTGGTGGACGACGAAGACGTCCCAGTGACGCTGCGGCGTGACGGTGATCACCGCCTCGCCGATCAACCCTTCACCGTCGCGCAGCTCCAGCGTGAAGTCCCGCGGCTGTGACACCTCGGGCACGAGCAGCGTCACGTCGGCGCCTTCGGCCCTGTCCACGCCGACCAGGACGTGTTCGAGATGGGCGGGCACCAGGCCGGTCACCGACACTCTGACCGCCTGGCGGCCGTCATGGGTGATCAAGGGCAGCACCGAGGCCCGCGCCTCCAGGCCCCTGACGGAGATCACCGGAGTCGAGGTGTCCTCGCGCAACGCCTGCCGTATGCCGTCATAGTCGGGGGAACCAAGGCTCGGCTGCAGCAGCCGACTCGTCATGACAGTCCTCCAAGGGCGAGTCCACGGGCGAACATCCGCTGGGTGGCCACGAACAGCACCACCGTGGGCAGTGACACGACCAGCCCCGCCGCCAGGCCCACGGGCACGGGGGTGCCCGCGTAGACGTCGGTCAGCAGCCCGGCCAGCGCGGTCATCACCGGGCGCACCTCGGCGGTCTGCGACAGCGTCAGCCCGAACAGCAGGTCGTTCCAGATGAAGGTGAAGTTGAGGATGAAGACCGCGGCCAGCGCGCTGGTGGCCAGCGGCAGGTAGACGCGCAGGAAGATCCGCAGGGTGGACGCGCCGTCCATCCTGGCCGCCTCGAAGATCGAGAAAGCCACGCCGGTGAAGAAGTTGCGCAGCACGAACGCCGACAGCGGCACGCTGATCGTCGTGTACACGACGATCATGCCGAGGCGGGTGTCGTACAGCCCGGCGTCGCTGTAGCCGACGAAGAGCGGCACGAGCAGCATCTGCGAGGGGAAGATCGTGCCACCGAAGATGACCATGAACCAGAAGAAGCCGTGGCGCAGCCGCAGCACCACGATCGTGTATCCCGCCAGCGCCCCGATCAGCACGCCGAGCGCCGGGGAGACGACGCTGTAGACGGCGGTGCTGGCCAGGCTCTGCGCCAGGTCGGCCCGCTCCCACGCCAGGAGGAAGTTCTCGACCAGCGAAAAGTCCGGCGAGGGCAGCCACGCCCGCGACGGGTCGTAGGTGTCGGCGGGGCGCGCGGCGTTGACGATCAGCAGGTACGTGGGGCCGAGCCAGATCAGCCCCAGCACGACGAGGACCAACCGCCTGATCATGCGCGCCTCCGCAGATACAGGTAAGAGGCGAGGCCGGTGACGACCGTCAGCAGGACGGCGACGGCTGAGCCGTACCCGTATTCGCTGGCCACGAACGTGTCGCGGTACATGGTCACGGCCAGCGTCTCCGAGTTGCGTCCGGGTCCGCCCTGCGTCATCACCCACACGATGTCGAAGCTCTTCAGGCTCGCCACCAGCGCCAGCCCGACGACCACGGCGGTCAGCGGCGCCAGCAGCGGCCAGATGACGTGCCTGAACAGCCGCCACCCCGACGCGCCGTCGAGCCGCGCCGCCTCGATCGGCTCCTTGGGGATCGACTGCAGCCCGACCGCGAACAGCAGCGTGTTGACGCCGAGCTGCTGCCACGTCCAGACCAGCAGCATGGCGATCGTGTTCTGCGGCGCGTCCTGCAGGAAGGCGGTGTCGACGCCGAGCAGCCGGTTGGCGATGCCGTCATGGGACAGGATCGGGCTCCACACCAGGCCGAGCCCCGCCCCGCTGAGCGCGTACGGCAGCATGAACGGCACGCGGAACCACGCGCCGCCCCTGATGTCGTACGACAGCACCGCCACCAGCAGGCCGAGGCCGACGGGCAGCACCATCGTGCCCACGACCCAGATCAGCGTGTTGCGGATCGCGGTGAACAGCGCGGGGTCGTCGAGCAGCTTGACGAAGTTCGCCAATCCCACGAACTCGGGCGGCGCCAGGCCGTCGTAGCGGGTGAGGCTGAGGTAGGCCGTCCAGACGAAGGGCGCGTACAGCAGGGCCGCCACCAGCAGGACCGCGGGGGACACGTAGCCCGCGCGGAACCTGCCGAGCAGCGGGGCGGACCGTTGACTCACTGGTGCGTGCTCCAGTACTCGTCGGCCTTCTTCTGGATGTCCTCCAGCACCTGCCGGTAGGTCTCCGGCTTGGCCACGAACAGCCCGAACCCGTCGAGCGCGGCCGTCAGGATCGGCGGCGGCGTCGCCTCGAAGTAGCGGTTGACCAGGCGGTACCTACCGCTGCCCGCGTCCTTGGTGACCTGCCCGAGCACCTCGCTCTTGATGGTCACCTTCGGGTTGGCGCTGACGTCGCCGCGGGCGGTCGCCCACTTCTCCTGCGCCGGTACGGTGGTCCACCACTTGAGGTACTTCATGCTCGCCTCGGGGTCGGGCGCCTTGGTTAGCGAGCAGAGCGGCCCGCTCTCGAAGATCATCGAGGTCTTGGGCAGCGAGGGGTTGACGTTGGGGATGACGAAGAACCCGGCGTCCAGATTGCGCTGGGTCATGCTGGTGTTGAACCAGGTGCCGAACGACACCATGGCGACCTTCTCGTTCTTCAGCGCGTCGGCGGGGTCGGTCTTGTCGCCCGGGTGGCTGAAGTATCCGGCGTCGATCAGCGACTTCCACTTCTCCATCACCTGGACCACGCCGGGGTCGGTGTACTTCGCCTTGCCGGTCGAGAGCCGGTCGTACAGGTCGGGGTCGGTTCCGGCCAGGAGCTGCTCGAACCAGACGAAGGAGAACAGGACGGAGGTGTGGTAGAAGGCCTTGATGTCGGCCTTCTTGAGCGTCTCGGCCACCGTGATGAGCTCGTCCCAGGTGGTGGGCGGCTTCAGTCCGTGCGCGTCGAAGATCTTCTTGTTGTAGAACATCCCCCAGTAGGCGACGTTCAGCGGCACGCAGTACTGCTTGCCGTCCACGGTGTAGTAGGTGGCCACGTCCTGGGACAGGTCACCGTTCTTGATCGCCTCCTGCCAGATGGCGCTGGTGTCGGCCACCTGCTTCTGCCCGACGATCTCCTTCAGCAGCCCCCCGGTCTGCCAGGTGAACAGGTCGGGCTTGACGTTGGTGCGGAACGAGGCCTTGATGAACGCCTGGTAGGTCGGCTCGTCGGTGTAGCCGACCGGCTTCATGTCGAGGCCGATCTGCTGCTTGGACAGGGCGCCCATCTCGGTGAAGTACGGGCTCCACGCGCCCTTGTCGTTGTAGAGGGTCAGCTCTGTCTTGGCCTGGCGGGCGGGAGTGCTCCCGCACGCGGCCAGAAGGACTAAAGCGGTCAGCAGGATGGGGGTACGCCGGATCATGACCGGCCTCCTGTTCTACATGAGCCTGTGCTGGATCACCGTTTTCACGTCAAGCAGGTGGGCGCGCATGAGCTCCTCCGCCGCCACGGCGTCGCCTGCCTCGATGGCCTCGAGGATCGCCAGGTGCTCGTCGTAGTCGCGGCGGCGGTCGTCGAACAGCCGCAGGATCTCCCGCTGCTCGGAGGCGTGCACGCGCAGCAGCGAGTCGACGACCTCGCCGAGCACGCTGTTGCCCGCCAGCCTGGCCGCGACCCGGTGGAAGGTCATGTTCGCCTCGTGCAGCTCGGCGTCGTCGCCACGCAGGTGCAGGGCCGCCTGGCCGAGCACCTTCCGCAGCTCCTCCGCGCCCGGCCGCCCGGCCGCCATCCCTGCCAGCGGCGGTTCGACGAGGATGCGCGCGTCGAGCAGGTCGAGCAGCTGGCCGCCCGGCATGGTGCGCATGTTGGGGTTGGGCAGCACGACCCGCTCGATGTCCGCGCCGACATAGAGGCCTGAGCCGTGCCGCATCTCGATCGCGCCCGTCGCCTCGAGGCGGCGCAGCGCTTCGCGCAGCGTGGGGGTGGTCACGGCGAACCGCTGCGCGAGCTCGCGTGTGGAGGGGAGCCGGTCGCCCGGCTGCAGCCCGCTCTCGGTGATCAGGCCGAGCACCTGCTCGGTGAGTACGCCGGAGAGGGAAGGCCGGGCTACCGTCATAAAGTGATTAGATCACTTATCAGGTGACTGGGTCCAGCCTTTCAGGCGCTCGGGGAGGGGTGGGGGCCGAGGAACGTGAGCATCTGGTCGATCTGGGCGTCACGCGAGCGCTCCACCTGCCTCGCCCACTCCTTCACCTGCGGGTTCAACCCGTTGTAGACCTCGACCCTGGCCATCTGGATCGCGTCGTCCTGGTGCGCGATCAGCAGGTTCACCAGATCCCGCTCGTTCCTGACCGCCGCGACCCGCTCCCTGTCGGTTTCCGGCAAGCCGCCGTGGCCCGCGTGCGCGTCGGAGGGCGCGGTGAGCGGCTGGTCCCATTCGGTCAGCCACCTGGTCATCATGGCGACCTCGGCCGACTGCGTGCGCTCGATCGCCGCCGCGAGCGTCTTCATCTCGGCGGTGGTGGCCCTGCCGCCCGCCAGCCGTACGATCTCGATGCCCTGCTTGTGGTGCGGGATCATCATCTGCAGGAACATCACGTCGTCGGCGTTGACCTGCTCCTGCGGCGGCTCGCCGCAGCCCGCCGCGAGGAGCAGGGCCGCGGCGAGGGCTGCGATCAGACGCGCTTCCACAGCGCCGGGACGTTGGGTGGCTCCCAGCCGGCGATGGCCGTGTGGGGCTGCAGGCACTCGTAGGACAGACCGGCGTGGGTCACGCGGTCACCCCCCTTGTAGGCCTTGCCAGCCTGCCACGTCCCCGCAGGGGCTGTCGAGGTCGGCGTGGGCGTCGGAGTGGGGGTCGGCGTGGGAGTGGGAGTGGGCGTGGGGGTCGGCGTGCCGCCTCCGCCGAAGTCGACGTCCGAGCAGGTGTAGAAGGCCTCGTTGCTGCCGACGACGCGCTGCCAGATCGAGTACAGGATGTGCCGGCCCGAACGCTGCGGCAGGTTGATCGTCCAGTTCGTGAACGTCGTGGGGTTCTGGTTGTTGAACGTCCTGAGGTGGACGAGGTCCGACCACTTCAGGGGCATGGTCGGGTTCCACCCGTCACGGGTGATGTAGAACTCGAAGTTGCTGTTCGCGTGCGGCGCGGTGGCGTGGTAGGTGAGCGTGAAGCTGCCGGGCCGTACCGAGGTGGCGGGCCAGTCGGCGCGCTGCAGGTCGAGGCCCCGGTACTTGTCGCGTCCCGCGCTGCACAGCTTCCCGTCGGGGATGATCTGGCGGTGCCTGCCTCCCGCTTCGAGCAGGGAGACCTCGTTCCAGTCGTAGAAGGCCTGGGTTCCGGCGGCGGCGACGGCGGCCTTGCAGGCGGCCGACTTGGGCGCTTCGGGGCCTTCGTTCTTACAGACGTAGACGCGGCTCGGCGGGTTGGACATCGTGCCGTGCGCGTTGGCGGCTCCGGCGGGGAGGAGGACGAGGGCGGCTGTTCCTGCGGCTAAGGCGGCGGTTCTCTTGTTCACGGGAGCTCCCGGGGAGGTTAACTAACAGGAAACCTTCCTAAGGATTAACTCGGTACGGCGTCGCGCGCAAGGGCCCCTGTCAGTCTCAGCGCGCACTCGGTGTTGTGCCGCACGATGTCCACCATCAGCTCGCGCTCGGGAAACGCGCCCTCGAGCAGCCTCAGCGGGCCCGCCACCAGCGACAGGTGCATCGCCAGCCGGTAGAACTCCATCCGCCGCCCGTCGAGCCCGTCGATCCGCAACGCCGGATAGTGGTCGCCGAAGCGCAACTCGAGGAAGACGTGCTCCCACTCGACGTCGAAGACCCTCGCCGCCTCGATGTCGATGAGCACCGGGTCGCCGTCGTCGTCGACCAGGACGTGATCGGGGCCCAGCTCGCCGTGGATCAGCGCGTACCGCTCGCGCGGCTCGACGCTCTCGCGCAGCGCGGCCAACCGGCGTTCCAGCACGTCGTACGCCCGCCCGATACGCTCCTCGTTCTCGGCGGCATGTGCGAGATCGGCCCGGGCGTGCTCCAGGACGACGTCCTCGCACGGACGGCCGTGCCGCTGTCCGCCGTACGCGCGCATCTTCTCCAAAGCGGCCCTGAGCCGGGTCAGGGTGGTCGCCGCGCCGTCCGTCTCGAGGCGGGCTTCCAGCGTGCCGCCGCGCACGTCCTCCACCAGGGCGAGGTCGGCGCCGGTCGCGTAGATCCTCGGCACCCGCACACCGAGCGCGCCGAGCAGGGCGTGGTTGTTCAGGAACAGCGCCAGACCTGTGGACTCCTGCGGCGTCGGCCAGTAGTTTTCGCTCTCGTCCCAGTCGTAGACGACGGCGGTGCGGCCATCGTCGAAGGTGAGCCGGTAGACGCCCTTCTTGCTGCCGCCGCGCAGCCGTTCCGCCACCCAGCTGTCCCCGAACTCCCGGCACAGCCGGCCATACCTCTCGCGCATCGGCCCATCCTGGCAGGCTCTCCCACGATCAGGCAGGGGCCGGAGTGGAAAGGGGAGTACCCGCGCCTTTCCACTCTCAACGTATAGCGGACCGGGGGGCTTGCCACAAGACCCCGGTCATGCCGCACAATCGTCCGCCGAGGCCACAACCTGCTGAAACGGGGGATGCGACGTGCGGGTGTTTGCTGTCGACGTATGGGTCGCGCGGGGACGTCGAACCGCTGGTAGGGCTCGCGGTGGCCGCGAAGCTGCTGCTCGATGCGATCAGTCTCGATGCGATCAGTCTCGATGCGATCAGTTGAGAAAAGCCTGAACCGACAACGGCCACCAGACCGGAGCTGATGACTTTGAATCCCTTGACTACCAGCGCGTTCGACCTTCCCGACCACCTTTCTCCCAAAGCCGACCCGAAACTGATCGCCGCCGACGAGCAGCACTTCGCGGCCATCGCGGACAGCCTTGAGCAGTCGATCGCCGAACTGTCCGACCGCCTCGACGCCGAGCGCAAGGCGCCCGGCGGCAAGGGCCGGCAGGCGTTGGACCGGGACCTGGAGATCCACCGGCTGAGCGCCCGCCTGCGCGCGCTGCGTCGCTTCGGGTTGGACCTGTGCCTCGGACACATGGTCAGCGCGGACGACCCCGAGCCCGTGTACATCGGCCGACTCGGCCTCACCGACAGCGCGGGCCGCCGGCTGCTGCTCGACTGGCGCTCCCCCGCGGCCGAGCCGTTCTTCGGAGCCACCCACGGCAACCCGATGGGCCTGGCAAGCCGCCGCCGCTACCGCTGGACCCGCGGCCGGATCAGCGACTACTGGGACGAGGTGTTCACCCCGGACGGGTTGGTCGGGCACGCCGCGCTCGACGACCAGTCCGCCTTCATCGCCAGCCTGGGCAGCAACCGGTCGCCGCGGATGCGAGACGTGCTCGGCACCATCCAGGCCGACCAGGACGCCATCATCCGCGCGGGATCGCGCGGCGCTCTGGTCGTCGACGGCGGCCCGGGTACCGGCAAGACCGTCGTCGCGCTGCACCGCTCCGCCTACCTGCTCTACGCCGACCCCCGCCTCGGTCACCACCGGGGCGGCGTGCTGTTCGTCGGTCCGCACCAGCCGTACCTGGCCTATGTCGCCGACATCCTGCCCAGCCTCGGAGAGGAAGGCGTGCAGACCTGCACCCTGCGCGACCTCCTCCCCGAGGGAGCCGCCGCAGCGATCGAGGCCGACCCGGACGTGGCCCGGCTGAAGTCGACCGCGAACATGGTGAGCGCGATCGAGCCGGCCGTCAGGTTCTACGAAAACCCGCCCACCAAGGCGATGACGGTCACGACCCACTGGGAGGACATCCGGCTGAGCGCCGACGACTGGGCAGAGGCGTTCGCGGCACCGGACCCCGGTACCCCGCACAACGAGGCGCGCGACCAGATCTGGGAGGCGCTGCTCGCGATCCTGATGGACAAGCACGACGGCGAGGCATCGGATGCCCTGCTCCGCAAGTCGCTGCTGCAGAACAGAGAGCTGCTGACGACTTTCAACCGCGCGTGGCCGCTGATCGAGGCGGCCGATCTCGTGGGAGACCTGTGGACGGTGCCCGCCTACCTGCGACTGTGCGCTCCCTGGCTCACCCCAGATGAGGTACGGCAGCTGCAGCGCGAGGACGCCCAGGCCTGGACGGTGTCGGACCTGCCGCTGCTGGACGCGGCCCGGCAGCGGCTCGGCGACCCTGAGGCGTCGCGACGCAAGCGCCGGCAGCAAGCCGCTCTGGCCGTCCAGCGCGAGCGCATGGCCCAGGTCGTCGACAACCTGATCGCGGCCGATGACGACGGCGAAGGCCTCGTGACCCAGCTGCGCCGCGCCGACCTCCAGCGCAATCTGGTCGACGATTCCGAACTGCCCAGCGCCGAACCGGACGTGCTGGCCGGCCCGTTCGCGCACATCGTCGTCGACGAGGCGCAGGAGCTGACCGACGCGCAGTGGCAGATGTTGCTGCTGCGCTGCCCGTCGCGGAGCTTCACCATCGTCGGGGATCGGGCCCAGGCCAGGCACGGGTTCACCGAGTCGTGGCAGGAACGGCTCGGGCGGATCGGGCTCGACCGGATCACCCTGGCCTCGCTGAGCGTCAACTACCGGACGCCGGAGGAGATCATGGCCGAGGCCGAGCCGGTCATCCGGGCCGCGCTCCCGGACGCGAACGTGCCGACCTCCATCCGCAGCGGCGGCGTCCCCGTCGTCCACGGATCGGTTGCGGAGCTGAGCTCGGTCCTCGACAGCTGGCTGGCCGCGCACGCCGACGGGATCGCCTGCGTCATCGGCGATCCCACGTTCCGGGAGACGTCCCGTGTCCGGTCGCTGACTCCGGAGCTGGCGAAGGGGCTCGAGTTCGACCTGGTCGTCCTTATCGACCCGGAGGCGTTCGGCGAGGGCATCGAAGGAGCGGTCGACCGCTATGTCGCCATGACCCGGGCGACCCAGCAACTCGTCATCCTCACGAGCTCCTGACGTCAGCCGGACTGCAGAGCGCGCGGCTCGGGCGCGCCCTGCGCGCCGGCTCCTCCGGCTCGGCGTCGCCGTACGGCAGCGCCGTTCCCACCCACCAGGAGCCAGGTGGGCCCGTCTCGCGGGTGCTGGAGCACGCCGCCCACGGTCACGGCGGGGAATGACGGCCGAGCACCCACACCACGGTGATCATCGGGGCGGGGGTGCTCGGCATGGGCGCGGCCTGCGGGTTGCGGTGCGGCTACCACCACCGATCATGCTTGGTCATTTCGTGACCGGTACCTCAGCTCCATGAGATCGCTTCGCCGTACATCTTCTGGCTACCCTATGCTACATATCGATTACCTTGTGTCACATTGGGAGCTCCTGTGAAGGTCGCCTGCGTCGGTGGTGGACCCGCCAGCCTGTACTTCTCGATCCTGATGAAGCGGGTGGACCCGTCCCACGAGATCACCGTCTACGAACGCAACCCGGCCGGGTCGACGTACGGCTGGGGCGTGACGTACTGGGACGAACTACTCAGCAACCTCCATGCCGCCGACCCCGAATCCGCGCAGACCATCAGCGAGAACTCGGTCCGCTGGGACAGCTGGGTCGTGCACGTCCACGACCGCACGACGGTGACTGTGGAGGAGGGCGACGAGGGCTTCGGCATCGGCCGTCGCGAACTGCTCGCCATCCTCGTCGAGCGGGCCCGCACCCTCGGCGTACACGTCGAGTTCGAGCGCGAGATCGCCGGCGAGGACGAGCTCGCCGGCGCTGACCTCGTCGTCGTCGGCGACGGCGTCAACAGTGTGCTGCGCGAGCACCACGCCGACCACTTCGGCACCAAGGTCGCGGTCGGGCGGAACATGTACATGTGGCTCGGCACCACCAAGATCTTCGACGCCTTCACCTTCTCCTTCGTGGAGACCGAGCACGGCTGGATCTGGTGCTACGGCTACGGATTCAGCCAGGAGCACAGCACCTGCGTCATCGAGTGCTCCCCCACGACCTGGAAGGGACTCGGGCTCGACCAGGGCACCGAGGCCCACAGCCTGACCATCCTGGAGAAGCTCTTCGCCAACCTCCTGGACGGGCACCCGCTGATCGGCCGGACGCACACCGACGGCAAGGCGCACTGGCTGAACTTCCGCACCCTGACCAACCGGACGTGGTACCGCGACAACCTCGTCCTGCTCGGGGACGCCGCGCACACCACGCACTACTCCATCGGCGCGGGCACCGCCCTCGCCCTGGGCGACGCCGCCTTCCTGGTCGAAGCGCTCCACAGCGAGCCGCGACTCCAGCCCGCGCTCGCCCGGTACGAGCGCGAACGCATGTCCGCGATCCGGTCCACCCAGAGATCGGCCCGCAACAGCGCCCGATGGTACGAGAACCTGCCCCGCTACATCAGCATGCCTCCGTCGCAGATGTTCGTACTGCTCGGCCAGCGGCACTCCTCTCTGCTCCCGCACATCCCGCCGCGGCTGTACTACCGGATGGACCAGGCGGCCGAATGGCTGGCCTCGAAGGTCGTACGGTCCCCCAAGGGTGACGATTAGGTCATCGCTGTGCCGTCGGGTGGGTGGCTGACGGTTCCACGAGCGTCAGCACGTCGGCCAGCGTGGACAGGAACGGGCCGGGCCAGTCGTCCTCGCGCGAGTGGGCGTCGTTGTCGGCCCAGCCTGCGGCCCGAAGCATGGTCTCGGCATGACCGGCGCCGCGCACGTTCAGCCGGACGATCAGCCCAGGACGAGCGGAAGTTTCGCGGCCAGCTCGCCCAGCGTGGCCTTCTCCGCGTCGGTCGGGACACGTCGTCCGGTGCCGACCAGCAGCGCGTCCTTGTCGGAGAACGACGCTGGGAACGCCGCCCCGGCGATCTCCTCCAACATCTCGCGGGAACGGGCGAGGCCCTCGGCGGGCGGTTCCGCCGCGCCCGGGAGGTGCGCGATCAGGTCGAGGTGGTGCAGCGTCCATTCCAGAACGTACGCGGAAAGGTAGTCGCCCACGGTGAGCACCTCGTCGCGGGTGCCGACCCGGAGGTCCGGGTCGGCGAGCTGGGCGGCCCGTCCGGCGGCAGAGCCGACGTCGTCGAGGTGGAACGTGAGCAGCCGAGGCTCCTCGTACGCGGCGGCCAGCCGGACGGTCAGCGCGTCGAGCGGGTCGTTGCCGGTCGGCGGTGTTTCGGCGACGTCCCAGTAGGTCACCGCGTTGCGCGTCGGTTCCGTTTCGGCGGGCGTGACGAGGGTGATCAGGACGTCCTGAGCGTCGATGATCAGGTGGCACACCAGGTCCCGCACGAGCCAGCCGCTACAGCCGGACGGCCGTGCGAAGTCCTCATCCGGGAGTGCGGCGACGGTCGTGCGCAACGCCGTCCAAGAGCGCGAGAAGAGATCCACGGCCGCAAGCTAGCAGTCGGCCGCCGCGGCTATGCCTACGCTCGCGCTTACGCCGCGGGTGGCGATGCGGACTCTGCGGCATACCACTCGACGACTGTGTTCTCTCCCATAGGGCTACCTCGGTCGTCGTGGTTGCTGTACAAGCCCACTGTATAGAGATCAAGAAGGCCACTCCCCATTCTTGGAAGTGGCCTTCTATCTGGGAGCCGCCTTCGGGACCCCTTCATTGGTGTTCGGCAGCATGTGATCACGTGAGGCGGTACTGCTGTATCGCGATGCTGTACAGCCTTCAAGGCGTACGGGTCCGAGGTGCTCAGGTCGTCGGCTGAGCCGGCTCGGCCGCCTCGTCAGCCGATCCGGCCTGCCCGCCGCAGAACACCTCCTTGACGAGCCTCTGCTGGGCCTTCTGAAACACCTCGGCCGTGGCGGCGAAGTCGAGCGCGGCGTCCCCGGTGGTCAGCGAGGCGGTCAGGGTCCTACTGCCGTCGGGCGTGCTGTACATCAGCGCCCCCCAGCCGAAGAAGCCGCCGTTGTGGGTGATGACGGCGCCGCCGCAGTCCGTCTCCTGCACGAACACCCCCAGGCCGTAGCCGATCTTGGGGTACGGCTTGCACATCTCGGCCAGCAGCGGGGCCGGGATGAGCTTGCCGCCCGCCAGCGCGGCGATGAACGTGTGGAGATCCTCGGTGGTCGAGATCATGTCACCGGCAGCGGAGACCCAGGAGGGGCTCATCCGGGTGACGTCGGCCACCTTCCACTGGCCCGTGTCCTCGTACCGGTAGTAGCCGTGGGCGTGCGGCTCGGGGATCTCCGGCGAGGCACCCGGCACTATGGTGCCCGACAGCCCGAGCGGACCCAGGATCCGCCGCTGCATCTCCTCGGCGAGCGAGCGGCCGGTGACCTTCTCGATCAGCAGCTTGGCCAGCACGTAGTTGGTGTTGGAGTAGCTCCAGTCCGTCCCCGGCGCGAACCGCACCGGCTTGGACAACGCCAGCCGTACCAGCTCCTCCGGCTGGTAGGTGTGGGACAGGCCGTCCACGTACTCCTGGCCCTGCCAGGGGATCCCCGGCACGATCGTCCCGTCGGGGTAGTACTCGCCGGTGAAGTTGAACAGCCCGCTCGTGTGCTGCAGCAGCATCCGCACCGTGATCTGGCGGTCCAGGTCGAACTCGGGCAGGTAGTCATCCGCCGGAGCGTCCAGCCCGATCTTGCCATCGGCCACCAGTTGCAGGACCAGGGTCGCGACGAAGGTCTTGGTGTTGCTACCGATCCGGAAGTGGCCGTTCGTCGGCGGCTTGGCGCTCTCGCCCAGCTTGCGCACCCCGGCACTGCCGACCCACTCGCCGTGCGGATCGTGCACGCGCAGTTGCACCCCGGCGAAACCGGAGTCGACGATCTCCTGGATGGCATTCTGCAGCTCCGGGCGGTCCTGCCCGGTCCGCGGGGTGAGCTTGTCCTGGTCGGTAGGGGTGATGGACATGCTGGGTGCTCCTTTGCGTTTTGGTGGAATGCGGTCCTGTTGATGCGCGGGGGGTATCTGGATTGCTCAGGTCGGGTCGCCCGAGGGGATCTCACCCAGCCTTGAGGCCGCAATCGCTGAACCGTTCATGGCATCCACCATCGCCGACCGCTCTGATACCGGGCTGTTGCCGTCCTGACGCCGCCAGCCGGGCATGTCCCCCGTGGCCGCGTTTGCGGACAGTCGATGAATCGGTGCTCGGCCCCAGGCACGATGAGCAGCTCGACATCCTCATCGGTGGTGATGAACCGGGTCGACCAGCCCGAGCCGGTTTGGCCGCCCTGGCGGGCTCGGCCCCTTCCCTGACCCGGCACGCCGCCGTGTCACGGGGTCCGGAGCGGACCCCGTGACACGCTGTGGCTGCGCGGGTCGGCATGCCGTCAAGCGCCGTCGAGGGCTCCGGTGATCTTGCGGATTACGTCAGCCATGGTGGGGCTGGGCTCGCCCTGGCGGGTGCGGGCGGCTGCCTCGATGGCGACGATGACGGTGTTACGGAAGTTGGCGGCCTCTGCCGGATCCTGCTGCTTGAGCAGGCTCATGGCCGCCGTCAGGGCCGGCAGCACGTGGTCGGCGATTTCGGCGACGGACTTGCCGTCCAGCTTGATGTCCTTGGTCTTTTCGGCGAGCACATGCCCGACCAGGCCGGTCGCGGAGGCCAGGGCGATGGTGCCGTGGGTGGCGACCTTGTGGGGTGAGCCGGCGGCATCGGCGGCGGCCATCAGCGTGACGGCGCCGTACGCGGCGGTCCGCAGGGTGGTCTTGTCCTGGTCGGTAAGGGTGATGGACATGATGGTGTGCGGCCGCCAGGGGCTGACCGTTGGGTGTCGTGGGTTGAGGGCGGGCATACCGGGCGCGGGTTCGGTGTCAGTCGTCGATCGCCTGGTAGAGCGTGGTCCAGAAGTCGTGGATGAGCCGCGCCGAATCCGGGACCGTCATCCCGACCTGGGTCAGCACGATTCCGGTGAGCTGGTTGTCCGGGTCGGCGTAGGTCGAGGTGCCGGTTCCGCCGTCCCAGCCGAACTGGCCGATGGGCGCGTAGTCGCCGCGGTAGGTGCGCACCGCCATCCCGAAGCCCCAGCCGCCATGCAACCCCTGGCCGAACGACACATGGACGTTGTTGGTGGCCAGGGCGTCGCGGGCCGCGTTCTGCTCGGGCGTGAGGCGGTTGGTGGTCATCAGCTGGACGGCGGGCCGGGACAGGATCCGTTCGGTCCCGTGCATCCCGTGATTGAGCAGCATCCGGAAGTAGGCGTGGTAGTCGTCGACGGTGGAGACCAGCCCACCGCCGCCTGACTGGAACGCCGGAGGCTGGCTGTACTGTCCGCCTGCCGCCTCGTCCCACACGATGAACTGTCCGGTCTGCGGGTCGGGGGCGTAACTGGGCGGCAGCCGGTCGATCTTGCCGGCGGGCACGTGGAAACCGGTGTCCTTCATCCCCAGCGGATCGAGGATGCGGTCGCGCAGAAACGTCTCGAACGGCTGGCCCGTGACCCTCGCGACGAGCACGCCGAGCACATCGTGGCTGATGTGGTACTGCCAATGCTCTCCGGGCTGGTACATCAGCGGAAGCGTGCCCAGGCGGCGCATCCACTCGTCCGGCTCGGGCACCGCTGACCCTCCCTGGGTGAAGACCCCCCGCTCAAAGAGCGCGGACATGATCGGAAAGCTCAGCGACGTCAGATCAATGCCGAGTCCGAACGTGGAGGTCAACAGGTCCCGTACGGTGACCGGCCGCCGCGCCGGCACGGTGTCGTCCAGCGGGCCGTCGATCCGCTTCAGCACCCGCCGGTCGGCGAGTTCGGGCAGCCACGGATCGACCGGGTCGTCCAGCCGCAGCCTGCACTCGTCGAGCAGGACCATCGCCGCCGCCATCGCGACCGGCTTGGACGTCGAGGCCATCCGGAAGATCGTGTCCCGGCGCATCGGCGTGTCACCGTCATGACGCATCGTCCCGATCGCTTCGACGTGCGTCTCGTCGCCCCGGCTGACCAGGGCGACGAGCCCGGGAATCTTCCCGGACTCGACATGCCGTGCCAGCACCCCGCGCAGTCTGCGCAGCCCCGCTTCGGAGAAGCCGTTAATGCCTTGTCTCATTATGAAGCTCCTTGCGTACAGTGCTTGATTTGCCGGGCTCGTCCCGGCGTGGCGCCCATGGGTTCGGCGAGCTGGGCCTGGTGAGCCCGTGGCGCCTATGCTCCGGCTCGACGTCCCCGCCGGACATCCAGGTCGATCGCCTTTCGCAGCCCCGAGGCCGCAATCGCTGAACCGTTCATGACATCCACTGTCGCCGACCGCTCTGATACCGGGCCGTTGCCGTGCTGACGCGGCTGCTGACACGACGATCGGGATCAGCAGTTGCATACGTGATCAACTGCGGGCAGCGCCGTCGAAGCGCCATCCCACAGGAGGTGGATCAGGCGCCGCTGGGCGCGATCCATTCGGTCAGCTCGACGCCGATGCCGTTGGGGTCGGTGAGACGCATCAGCCACTCACCCGACGGGTCTCGCCACAACTGCCTGGTGATGGGTGCGTCCTCTGCGGCCAGGCGCGCGCGTATTCCTTGGCCAGATCGGTGACCGCGAACGCCACCACCGGCTGCGCGATCCGCTCTCGCGGCCGTTCGAGGTCGCGCTGGCGCAGCAGGATGTCGGCGGCCGCATCGTCGCAGCTCAGCCAGGTGAAATCCGGGGTGTCGAGCACCTCACGGAAACCCAGCTAGGTGGTGAAGAAGCGGCGGGAGCGCATGCTGCTCCTGGCGAGCGTCCCCGTTCACGTGGTCACGGCCCGCCTCGGCCACACCGACCCCGCGATCACTCTGCGCGTGTACGCCCACGTGATCTGCTCCGCAGAAACCGCCGCCGCCGATATCTTCGCCAAGTCTCTGGAAGACGGCTGTTAGCAAAAGGCCCCCCGCGATCATCGCGGAGGGCCTTTGAGCTGGAGCCGCCTTCGAGATTCGAACCCGAGACCCCTTCATTACGACGGCAGGGCAGATGTCCCGTCAACGCGCGACCGTCGTGCTCAAGTGGTGATCGTGGAGAGTCGGCATGCAACCGTGTAAGACGGGGTTGCTGTACGCGCTGCTGTACAGCCGCTTATGTCTACAGTGCCGCATGCGGTCGCCGGGCCGTCAGCGCCTGTTCAGTCCCCGCATCACCGGCAGCCCCGCGCCGGAGTCGAGCACGAGGCGGCCGTCCAGCGGTCGCGCCAGCGTGACGGTGATCGTGGCTGTCTTGAGTATGTCCGGGCACGCCTCAGCGGAGTCGGATCTTCTCTCATCCACATCGACCACAACCAGTTGGTCCGTTTCGTAAGCGCGTGCCCCGTGAATGGTGTCGCAGGCGCCGTAGCCGTACCGCAGAAGCAGCTCGTCCGGCTTGCCAGCGACAAGGTCGAACGCCATCACCTCTTCGACGCCCCCCTGCATCCGTTCGGGACGCGCAGTAACAGCCGAGGGGTCGACCGCCACATGGACCTTCTTCTGCTCGACCCCCTCGACGGTGAACATCCAGGCGGGCACCTGGATCGTGCCGCGGCTGGTCTCCAGCGGAACCTTGCCCAGTCTGGCACCGGTCACCCAGAGCGAGCGGCATCCTTGGGCCGGACACTCCTCCTCGATTAGGTCAGCCGGTTTGCTGAACTCCCCATACGCGCTCGCCGCCGTGATGAGCGGCACCTGCGAGACCTCGCCGTCCGGCCAGCGCACGTCGGCGCGGTCCGGGAAGTTCTTGGGTAGCTTGGCGGCCAGCCGCCAGGCGCCGTTGTGCGAGCTTCTGTTCACCCAGGCCGGGATTTGGCGCACATGGTTCCATCCGCGCGGGTTCAGCACTTCCAGTGCGACGAACCCTTTGCGCCAGGCGTGGTCGTCGGCCGAGCCCTGCCAGCGCTCCGCCACCTCCCGGGCACGCCTCTCGAACTTGTCAGACGAGGCGCCATGGGATCCACCAGGCGAGGCCTGAGGGACCCCACCGCAGGAGGACAGGAGCAGCATCAGGGGCAGACACGCGATCAGTCTTCGCACGAGACCTCCTCCACTCCATGATCAGCCAACGCCCGACGCCTCCGCTTGGCTTTCCGGGTTTCCTACGATCTCCTCCTGCGGATCCCCTCGCCCAGCCCCTTATCCGGTGGCAAGGATCGACGAAGTCGGTCCGCGGCAGCGACCGCCCCAGCCACCAACGGCGAGGACCGAAGTCACGGCCTTGACCACTTCGATACAACCGCGATCGCGATCAGCAGGAATCCTGCTTCTGACCTGGGCATTAGGTCTGCGGACGTCCGCAAGCGCCCGGGGGTCTGTGCCTCGATCGTCACTCAGTTCGTCACTCGGCAGACTGCCGGATGACGAGATCAAGACGGACGCCCGTAGCTCGACTACTTCACCGCACCGATGTACGGCTACCCCTGGGAAGCGAGAAGCGTCCGTAGACGACGAATCTCCTCGACGAGACGAGGTACGTCCGATCGCGCATGCGCGATGAAGTCGGCGTTCTCGTCCCACCGAGCGTCTTTAATGTCGATGTACCGCTCGGGAAACTGAACCAGCGTCGCCGCGACCATCTTCTGACCATCCCATGCAGGCCAACGAGGGCTATCGACATGCGGCGTGGTAGAGATCGCAACCAGATTCGTGGCCCAGGCGTCGTCCAGAAGACACAGATGCCACGGCCCTGGAGTCGCGGCGTTCGCTCGCTCCTCTATGGTTCGAAGCTCTTCTTCCGTCATGTCGCTAGGCCAGCCTCTTCCACGTCGATCGACTGAGCGCCACCGCCATGCTCACCTCTGCGGATCGCCCGTGGTTGGCTCTGGATGCTGCACATAGGTGCCCTTGCCGTGCACGCTGCGGATCAAGCCGCGCTCGCGTAGCTCCCTGATGGCCCGGCGGATGGTCATCCTGGCTACGCCGTACTGCTCCGAAAGGTCCAGCTCGGACGAAAGCCGCTGCCCCGGCTTGAGATCGCCACGTTCGATCTTGGCTGCGATGTGGTTCGCCACGACCAGGTAGACCAGCTCGGGCCCGTCGCTGTCGATCTCCGGGTAGTCGTTCTCCTCGGCCACGCCTCACAACATAGAGGCCCTCTGACCTGCAAAAACACCTAGATACTTCTGTAGAGGTATAGAGAGGTCTATATTCGATACATGGACTCGGAGCTGTTCGACCTGGCCCGCGACCTCGTCGATCCGCCCGAATGGGAGTGCCCCGGCATCTCGCCACATCCGGCTCGCGCTCGCCCTAACCGCGCCGCCCTCTCCTGGACCCTTCCCGCCCCCGACCGGTATCGCGTCCATGAGTTCACCTGCGCCTGCACGGCGGTCTACTACGAATTGATCTCACGCGGCGGGTCGTACTTGATCCACAAAGTGGTGCAGCTCGACACACCTGCGCACACCTTCGCCGGCCCATGGCCTCACTCGGAGGCGCGCCGCTGGTGGCTACTGCTCCTTCTCGGTGACGCACGGTGAAACCAATGCTCCTAGGGACACCAGGTAGCCCGATGGCAAGGACCGACGAAGACATCCCAGGAGCTTTGATGTCAAGCAGCAGCCTCTTGGGCATGGTGGGACCAAGCGGTCGCCTCGTCGTAGAGGGTGCCGCTCTT
>NZ_JBHZBH010000026.1:0-130588 GCF_042754765.1 Nonomuraea sp. NPDC059194
CGCTCGGCGGTCCGTTTCGCGGCGGTGATGCAGATCTTCTGCAACTCCGTGCCGCTGATCCGGGTCCGGTCGGCCTTCCACGCGGCTTTGCGCCGTGCGAGCGCGTCGTTCCACACCGCGCACACATCCGAACGTCCGCGCCAGCAGCTCCCGCTGGGGCGCGTCCGGGTACAGCCGGTAGTTGTAGCGCAGCTTCACCGAACACCACCCCCTCGCGACACGGGCGCCCCAGAACTCGAACAAGCTATCAACTGGCCTATGACACCGTCAGACGAATACCGGAACGGCAGGCACGTGGATTCCGTGATGCATGTCCATCTGGTGTTCGTGACCACGTATCGGCGGAACGTGTCCAATGACGAGAGGCTGCGCCGCTGCGAAAAGATCATGGTCGAGCTGTGCGACAGCTTCGAGGCCGAACTGCGCGAATTCAACGGAAAAGACGACCGCATCCACCCTCTCATCCCCTACCCGCCAAAGGTCGCGCTCTCCAGGCTCGTTGACTGGCTCAAGGGGCGTCTCCTCGCTCTACCTGCGCAAGGAATTCACCGGCCACGTCAACCGCGCCGTCATGCACGACCCTTTCTGGTCGCTACTTCGCCGCCTCCTGCGGCGAGCACCGCTGACCATCATCAACGTCCACATCGAACAACAGCGCCGACCAGTCTCTTTGTCAGCAGGCTCTTAGATTTACGCCATGGCTCGTGTCCGTGTCGTCGTGCCGGTGCTGGATGACTGCCCGCTGTTCGAGCTGGCCGTACAGTGCGAGGTGTTCGGCCATGACCGGCGCGACCTCAACCCTGACTGGTACGAGTTGACCGTCTCGGCCGACTCCTGGGGCGCGAGCAGGTGCCCGTGCCCGAGCCGCCCGAGCTACGGGGAGCGCCGCAGCAGGGCGAGGGATCGATCGTCGTCGTCATGCTGGCCGACGCCCACATCACCCCGCTGTTCGACGCCGTCGTCGAAGCCACCGAGAAAGCCACCGAGGAAACCATCGTGAACGCCCTCGTCGCCGCGGATACGATGACGGGCCGCGACGGAGTCACCACACATGGACTGGACGGCCGACGCCTCAGCGCGCCGCTGACCTGACCCGCATGCGCCGGTCAGCAGCCTGTCGCGACGTGGGCGACGGCGTCACGGTGGCGGCGGACGGGGCGGGAGCGGCGGCGCCGCGTCGGCCGCTCCCGCTGCGGCGGCTAGTCGCGCCTGGGCGGTCTGGGGCCGCCGTAGACCGGGTTCTTGGCCAGCCGCTTCTCCGTCACCAGCAGCTTGACCGCGTCGGGCGCCAGCACCTCGGCGTCCCACACGATCCAGTCGTCGCCGACCTTCTCGGGCTGCCTGTTAGGGTTGTAGCCGAATCCGCCGCCCTCGTTGGGCTCGATCATCCAGATCACCGTCTTGACCCCGCGCTCGGCGGCGGCCCGCCGTACCTCGCCGACCGTGCGCTCGTCCACCTTGACGCCGTGCAGCGACTCGCCCTTCTCGGTGGCCGAGGCCGCGTTCTCGTATCGCTCACCGGGCTTGGCGGGACGACCGAGGGAGATCACTCCCGTGCCCGTGAAGTCCACCGCCACGGTGACCGCCAGCGAGCACCCCGGCGAGCCCAGCTCGCAGCCGTCCGGCTCGACGCCGCCGCCGAGGCCGCCCTTGCTCGGGGTGGTCTTCCCGCTGAAGCCCATCCGCACGACGTTGCCGACGCCGCTCGGCGACGCCGGCAGCAGGTTGAGGCTGACGTCCAGGCCCACCGCCTTGAACGCCTCGCCGTACAGGGCGTGGTCGGCGTACGGGTCCTTGACCCTGGCCACCCACAGGTCGCCGCGCCGCTCGATCTCGATGGCGGAGTTGGCGTAGGAGGTGGCCACCCCCTTGCCGCCCTCGATCAGCCCCGGGCCGATCACCGCGGCCGCGGCCAGCGCCGACACCGCCACCGCGGCCACCGCCAGCCTGCGCACCGGACGGGCCGGGCCGCGCCGTACCGCGGGCTCGTGTACCTGCCCGGCTGCCATGATCGACTCCAGCAGGGTCCGCGCCCCCGCGCCGGACCCCCGCCCCGCCAGTTCCTCGTCCCTGACCCTGGCCAGGACGCCGACCTGCTCCTCGATGTTCTTCACTGCTGCCTCCCCACGAGAACGAGCTGATTGACCGGGATGCCCGCCGCCTGCAGCGCGCGGGCGAAACGCTTGCGTGCTCGATGCAGCCTGATCCGTACGGCGTTGCGCGAGCAGCCGAGCACGGCGGCTATCTCGCCGCGTTCCAGGCCCTCCCACGCGACCAGGCCGAGGAGTTCGCGGTCGTCGTCCTGAAGGTCCTGGAAGGCTCGGGCTATGGCACCGAACTCCACCGTGGAGTCGGGCGTGCTGGCGTAGAGGTCCGCCAGGTCGGCGTCGAGCTCGACCGTGCGGGCATGGTGCCTGGTGGTGCTTCTGCGGTGGTTGGCCAGCACGTTGCGGGCCACGCCGTACAGCCACAGGCGGGCCTCCGCGCCCTGCGGCAGCTGGTCGATCTTGCGCCAGGCGATGGCGAAGGTCTCCGCGACCACGTCAGCGGCGTCGTCGGGCGAGGGGCAACGGCGTACGGCGTAGCCGAGGATCTGTTCGTAGGTTCCGGCGTAGACGGCCTCGAACCTGGCCCTCCTGTGGTCAGCCACGGGCGGTCCCCATGGTCGGCCTCCTTGGTCGGGGATGTCGGACACCCTCTCCATGTCGGAAGTCGACCCAGCATTTCAAACCCTGGCCTGAGCGGCTGCGATCAGGGCGTTCGCGCCGGGCTGGGTCAGCTCGACGAGGTAGCGGGGTGACGGCCGCGTCGACGCACGACGAGATGCCGAAGCCGCAGAGGTGTGACCGAAGCCGTAGACCAGCCCCGCCTCGCCGGTGTCGCCCCCGGCCGTGGCGGCCATGGAGTCGTCGCAGGTCAGCAGCTGGGCGGATTCTTGTCAGCCCCTCGCACGAATAGGTCCTCGGCCCCCTCGCACGGGTAGTCCTCTGGCCCCCCGCACGGGAAAGGCCAGGGCGAGACGCCCTGCGGATCCCTCCCTGGGCGCGGCCCCGGTTCGGCACTCGTCGCGGCCAAGCCGGGAACCTGGGGTTGGTTTCCTGCCAGACAGGCAGTCCTGGCGGCTTCCGTCAGGCGGTGAGGAGGGCGGCGCTGCCGTACGAGCCGCCGAAGCCTGTCACCAGTGCGACCTCGGCGCCCGCCCGCACCTCGCGTACGGCCTGGGCGACGTTGTTGAGCCCGTGGACGTAGCCCTCCGACAGCAGTCCGCCGTGGGGGTTGACCCGCGCGTGTCCCCTCGCCAGCAGGTATGCGCCGAGGTCGGCTCGCGGGACCAGCCCGAAGTCCTCCAGTTGGCGCGGGATCAGCCACGAGTACGCGTCGTAGAGCAACGCCACCTGGACGTCGGTCGGCTGCATACGGGATACGGTCCACAGTATGGGGGCTACCTGCGACGAGAAGATGGACGTGACGTCCGGCGAGCGGTCCATCGTCGAGCATCCCGGCCCACCACCCCGCGCTACAGCGTGGATTCTGGGGCCTGGCAGGGAGCGGCTTACCACCAGCGCGCAGGCGCCGTCGGTCTCCTGACAACAGTCGACTGTACGCAGGGGACTGCATACAAAAGGCTTCTGCAGGTACTCGTCGAGCGGAAGCGGGTCGCGGCGCAACGCTCGCTCGTTGGTGGCGGCGTTCTCTCGGGACTGCGCGACGACGGCGTGGAGGTGCTCGGGGATGAGCCCCGTGTCGTACAGGTACCGGGTGGCGGCCATCGCGAACATCGGGATGGGGCCCGCCATGCCGTACGGGATCGTGAAACGCTCCTGGGGACCCGTCGAGACGGTGTTCATGCGCTTGCCGGAGCGGCCGTTGAGGGCGCGGTAGATGAGCACGTTGCGCGCGAGACCTGCCTCGATGAGCATCGCCGCGTCGCCGAGGATGGAGGCGGCCTGGGTGCCGCCGCCTGAGATGTCGTTGTGCCAGCCGAGCCTGTCGATCCGGAGTGCTCTGGCGACGTGGATGACGGGTGCGGAGTCGTTGAGGTGGTAGCTCAGGACGGCGTCGATCTCTCGGGGGTCCAGGCCCGCGTCGGCGCAGGCGAGCTGGGACGCCTCGACCGCCAACTCCAGTTCTGTTCTACCGGAGGCGCGGGTGAGGGGGGTCATTCCGATCCCGGCGATGGTGGCGCGCATGCTCCTCCCGAGCTACGGGGTGAGGGGGGGCCGTGGGCGGTGGGGCCGGTGGCGAGCGGTGGTGCGGGTGGGAGGTGGGGTCCGGGTGGCAGGGGGTGTGGGTGGCGAGGTGGGCGGGAGATCGCCCGCCCGTCACGGTAGTGCGGTGCCCGGCCTTGGGCAAGCGTTTGTTCGGGTAACTCGCCACCCCATGGCCGGTCGGCTGAGGATTGGGAGATGCTGGAGCGGGGCATCGTTCCCGTGCGCCCGCAGGTCCGGCTGAGCCCGCCGAGATGGCCAAGCCCCAAGCAGCATTGGGTAGTAGTACTATCCAATTATGCGCATGTCCCAGCTCAGCGCCGAGTCCGGCGTCGCCATCGCCACCATCAAGTACTACCTGCGAGAAGGCCTCCTCCACCAAGGCGAGCAGGTGGCGGCCACCCGCGCGGAGTACGACGAGTCGCACCTGCGAAGGCTCCGGCTGATCAGGGCGCTGCTGGAGGTCGGCCGCCTGCCGATCACCTCGATCAAGAAGGTCATCGAGGCGGTCGACGACGAGAGCCTGCCCGTGCACTTCATGCTCGGCACCGCCCACTACGCGATCAGTCCCGCCGTCGAGGCCGGCGAGGGCGAGGAGTGGACGGCGGCCCGCGCGCAGGCCGACCGCATGATCGACGACCTCGGCTGGCACGTCTCAGGGAGCGCCCCCGGCCGCGACGAGCTCGCCCAGACCCTCGTCAAGCTCCGCCAGCTCGGTCTGGAAACCGACCTGACCCCCTACGCCAAAGCCGCGCACCAGCTCGTCACCGAGGTCGAGATCGACACCATCCCGCTGGACGGCCCGCGTGACGCCGCCGTGGAGGCGCTGGTGCTCGGCACCGTCCTGTACGGCAGGGCGTTCGACTCGCTGCGCCGCCTGGCGCAGGAGTCGGAGTCGGCCCGCAAGCTGAAGGTCAGTCCCCCAGCACCAGAGGACGTTTGAGCAGCCAGAGCGCCGCCCGCTTGAGCAGCGCGCGATGCACCTCGTTGTCGTAGGCGCGGGTGTCGTGTCCGAGGGCGTCGTAGACGACGCGGCCCCGCCGTACCGGACGGGCCCAGAGCATGGGCTGGCCCTGCGCGGAGGCCAGCGGCCGCACGTCGGGCAGCACCTCCAGGTCGCTGTAGATCTCGTCCACCAGGTCGAAGTCCCGCAGCCCCTCGACGATCGGGTGGCCGCCGAGGACCCGGACGGTCGTCCAGCCCAGCTGCGGGTGGTGGGAGGTGCCCCGCACCCAGCGGCCGCCGAGGACGCGCGGCCAGCCCTGCCAGTCGTCGAAGCAGATCGCGGCGGCGTGCATGCACAGCAGGCCGCCGCCCTGCTCCAGGTGGTCGAGCAGCGTGGTGCGGGCCTGCGCCGGCAGCGTGAAGCCCTTGTCCTGCCTGCGCAGCGCGTTGACGGTGATGAGCTGGTACTCCGACGGCTCGCCGAGCGCTCCCGCGATGTCATCGGTGATCTCGGACTCCACCCCGACGTCGGCCAGCACCTCCGCGAGGGCCGCCGACGTGGCGTCGAAGTCGTGGAACAGGCCTCCTGAAAGAATCAGATTTCTCGCCACGTCACAACTTCATCACGAGTGACCCTGGAAAAGCCATGGCCATTCGCTGACCCGGCGCAGGGCACGATCCTTCGCATGAGAATCATCAAGATCGCGGCCCTGGCGACCGCGGCTTTCCTGTCCACGCCCGCGACCACCGTCTCAGCCGAGTCCGAGGCGTACTTCATGATCCAGGTCGTCGTTCCCGACGCCCGGTCGCGGGCGGTGAGCCTGACCTGCGCCCCCGACGGCGGCGCCCATCCGCGGCCCGCCGCCTCCTGCGCGCTACTGGAAAGCGTCGAAGGCGACATGTCGCGCTATCCGGGCGAGGTTGGCGCCTGCACCAGGGAGTACCAGCCGTACCGGGTCTCGTTGAGGGGGCAGTGGGCGGGCAGAGGGATCTCCTACTGGAGGACCTTCGCCAACCACTGCGAGATGCTCCGCGCCACCGGGCCGGTGTTCGACCTGCGGCCGGTGTGATCCGGTTCACTGTCACAGCGCGCGTGCCCGCCCCGTCCAGTCATCGTGAGAGTTCTCGTAGCAGGAGCATCCGGAGTCATCGGGCGGCAGCTGGTGCCGCTGCTCACCGCCGTCGGTCACGAGGTGACCGCGATGTCCAGGTCCACGGGCGGGCCCGACATGCTCGACCGCGCCGCCACCGTCGAGGCGGTACGGCGGGCCGCCCCCGACGTCGTCGTCAACATGCTCACCGCCATCCCGAAGACCCTGAACCCGCGCAGGATCGCCCAGGACTTCGAGCCGACCAACCGGCTGCGCACCGAGGGCACCCGCAACCTCATCGCCGCCGCCCCCGACGCCAGGCACATCGCGCAGAGCGTCGCCTTCGCGTACGCGCCCGGCGAGGGCCTGGCCGACGAGGACGCGCCGCTGTGGCTGGAGGCGCCCAGGCAGTTCACCCCGAACATGCGGGCGCTGGTGGACCTGGAGCGCATGACCATGGAGGCGGGCGGTCTGGTGCTGCGTTACGGCCACCTCACCGGGCCCGGCTCGATCTACGACCAGGACGGTTCGACCACCCAGGCGGTGCTGGCCGGGAAGATGCCGATCGTCGGCGGCGGCGGTTCGGTGTTCTCCTTCACCCACGCGCATGACGCGGCGACGGCCGTCGTGGCCGCCCTCGATCGGAACGTCACCGGTGCGCTCAACGTGGTCGACGACACCCCGATGGCGCTCAGTGACTGGCTGCCCGCCTTCGCGCGTAAGATCGGCGCCCCCGCGCCCAAACGCGTTCCCGCCTTCGCGGCGCGGCTGGCGGTGGGGGAATTCGGGGTGGCGTACATGACCAGGTTGCGCGGCGCCGACAACAGCAGGGCGCGGCTGCGGCTCAACTGGCGTCCCAGGCACGCGTCCTTCCTCGACGATGCCGAGTGACGGAACGGCGCGACATGATACGAACCGTGGATTTCCAGACCTACCGTCCCATGCTGCTCGGGCTGGCCTACCGTCTGCTCGGCAGCATGTGGGACGCCGAGGACGTCGTCCAGGAGGCGTGGCTGCGCTGGAGCGGCACCGACCAGGCCAAGGTCGCCGAGCCGCGCGCCTTCCTGGTCACCGTCGTGTCCCGCCTGGCGCTCGACCAGCTCAGGTCCGCCAGGGTCAAGCGGGAGGCCTACACCGGCCCCTGGCTGCCCGAGCCCGTCCCGACCGGCGAGGTGGGGCCGCTCGACACGGCCGAGCTGCGCGACACCCTGTCGTACGCCACCCTGCACCTGATGGAGCGGCTCTCGCCGCCCGAACGGGCGGTGTTCGTGCTCAGGGAGGCGTTCGACCTGCCCTACGAGGAGATCGCCGAGATCGTCGGCGCGAGCCTGGTCAACTGCCGGCAGATGCACCACCGAGCCTCCGTACGGCTGGCCGACGGCAGGGACCGCTTCCAGCCGAGCGCCGAGGAGCACTCCAGGCTGCTGCTGCGCTTCCTCGACGCCGCGCAGGGCGGCGACCTGGCGGCGTTCACCTCGATGCTCAGCGAGGACGTGGTCGCCTGGACCGACGGCGGCGGCAGGGTCAGGGCCGCGCTCAACCCGGTCCACGGCCGCGACAGGGTGCTCGCCTTCCTGTCCGGGCTCGCCAGGAAGTACACGTTCGGGGAGGCCAGGGTCGTCGACGTCAACGGCGCTCCCGCGCTCAGTTTCATGGCCGAGGGCCGTGTTCAGGTGGCCTGCCTCGACTTCCGCGACGGCCTGGTCCACGGCATCTACGTGATGCTGAACCCCGACAAGCTCCGCGCGTTCCCCCGGTGACCGGCAGCGCGCGCTCGGTAGTCTCGCTCTCATGGATCTCGGCATCGCGGGCAAGGTCGCACTGGTCACCGGTGGCAGCGCGGGCATCGGGCTGGCCGCCGCCAAGGCGCTGGCGCGGGAGGGGTGCGACGTGTGCGTGTGCGCGCGCAGCCCCGAGCGGCTCGCCGACGCGGTGGTGGAGCTGCAGGAGTTCGGGCACCTGGTGCACGCCGTCCTGGCCGACGTGGAGGACCACGCGGCAGCCGAGCGGGTGGTGGCCGAGACGCGCGAGGTGCTGGGGCCGATCGACATCCTGGTCGCCAACGCGGGCGGGCCGCCCGCGGGCACGTTCGTCGAGGTGAGCCTGGCCGACTGGGAGGTGGCCGTGCAGCGCAACCTGCTGGGCACGGTCCGCCTGATGCGCGCGGTGCTGCCCGACATGCGCTCGCGCGGCTGGGGGCGCATCGTCACCGTGACGAGCAGGTCGGTGCGCGAGGTGATCGACGGTCTCGCGCTGTCCAACGCCACCCGTACGGCGGTCGCCGGCGTGGTGCGGACGCTGGCCAGGGAGGTCGGCGCCGACGGCGTCCTGGTGAACAACGTGCTTCCAGGCCCGATCGACACCGAGAGGCTGCGCTCGCTCGGCCACACGGGCACCACGCCGCTCGGGCGGATCGGCCGCCCCGAGGAGGTAGGCGACGTGATCGCATTCCTGGCCAGCGACCGGGCGTCGTTCGTCAACGGCGTATCCCTGCTGGTCGACGGCGGGGAGAGCCGGATCGTGGCCTGACCGCAGAATCCACCTTCCGGCAACCCATGACATCCTTCGTGTAAGTACCAAAAGGGGAAGGGCGTGGCATGGACAAGCCGGTCATCGTGACGGTTGACGACGACCCGGGCGTGTCGAGGGCTATCGCCCGCGACCTTCGGAAGAAGTACGGCCAGCAGTACCGCATCGTGCGCGCCGAAACGGCCGAGCAGGGCATGGACGCGGTCCGCGAGATGCGCCTGCGCGGCGACGAGGTGGCGGCGATCCTGGCCGACTACCGGATGCCGCAGATGAACGGCGTGCAGTTCCTCGAAGCGGCGATGGACATGTACCCGTTCGCGCGCAGGGTGCTGCTGACCGCCTACGCCGACACCGACGCCGCCATCCAGGCGATCAACGTGGTCGACCTCGACCACTATCTGCTCAAGCCGTGGGACCCGCCGGAGGAGAAGTTCTACCCGGTGATCGACGGCCAGCTCGACGCGTGGCAGCGTACCGACCGGCAGGTCAGGTCGGAGCTGCAGGTGGTGGGCGACCGCTGGTCGGCGCGCTCCTACCAGGTGCGCGACTTCCTGTCGCGCAACCACGTGCCCTACCAGTGGCTGCTGGCCGAGGACCCCGAGGGGCAGCAGCTGGTCGCGGCCGTGGGCGGCGACTGCGACCTCCCGCTGGTGATCACCGCGGAGGGCGAGCAGCTCCAGGCGCCCGACCAGCCGACGCTGGCCTCGGCCGTAGGCCTGTCCACGACGCCGTCGACCGACTTCTACGACCTCATCGTGGTCGGCGGCGGGCCCGCCGGCCTCGGCGCCGCCGTCTACGGCGCGTCGGAGGGGCTGCGCACGGTCCTGGTCGAGGCGCACGCCTCGGGCGGCCAGGCGGGGCAGAGCTCCCGGATCGAGAACTACCTGGGCTTTCCCGACGGCGTGTCCGGCGCGCAGCTGGCCGACAGGGCGCGCAGGCAGGCGCTGAAGTTCGGCGCGGAGCTGCTGTCCGCGCGCAAGGTCATGAGCCTGGAGGCGAAGGGCCAGGCCAGGGTCGTCGGCTTCAGGGACGGCGGGGAGATCGCCGCCCACGCGGTGATCCTGGCCACCGGCGTCACCTACCGCAGGCTGGAGGCTCCTGGGCTCGACGACTTCGTCGGCAGGGGCGTCTACTACGGCGCCGCGCTCACCGAAGCGCCCTCGTGCAAGGACACCGAGGTGTTCATCGTCGGCGCGGCCAACTCGGCCGGACAGGCGGCCGTCTACCTGGCGGGATTCGCGAGCAAGGTCCACTTGTTGGTGAGGGGTGACGGTTTGGAGAAGTCCATGTCCCACTACCTCATCGAGCAGATCGCGGCCATCCCGGCCATCGAGGTCCACTACGAGACCGAGGTGACCGGCGGCCAGGGCGACGACCACCTCGAACGGCTGACGCTGTCCACGAAGGGCGCCGAGTGGTCGGCCGACGCGCAGTGGCTGTTCGTCTTCATCGGGGCCGAGCCGTACACGTCGTGGCTGGGCGACGGCCTGGAGCGCGACGCCAAGGGGTTCGTCCTCACCGGGCCCGACCTGGTGGCCCACGGCGAGCGGCCGCGCAACTGGCCGCTGCGGCGGCAGCCGTACTTCCTGGAGACCAACATCCCTGGCGTGTTCGCCGCCGGTGACGTCCGCGCGGACTCGATCAAGAGAGTCGCCTCCGCCGTCGGCGAGGGCGCGATGGCCGTGGCCCTGGTGCACCGCTACCTGGAGAAGCAATGATCGACATAGACGAACTGCGCAAGCTGTTCCTCTTCGAGCGGCTGACCGACGAGCAGCTCGACCTGCTGGCCACCAAGGGCGAGGTCCGCTCCTACGACAGGGATGCGTTCGTCCTGCGCCAGGGCGAGCCGTCCGAGCACTTCTTCGTCCTCATCGAGGGCGAGGTGCAGATGATGACCGACACCAGCGCCGGGCCCGTCTCCCAGCCGCGCACCGCCCAGCCGGGCGTCTACGCCGGGGCAGTGCAGGCCTACCTGGGCAACCGCGCGCCCGACACCTACCAGCACTCGCTGCGCGCCACCGCGCCGTCCAGGATGTTCGTGCTGCCGGCCAAGAAGTTCGGCCACATCGTCACCGAGTGGTTCCCGATGGCCTTCCACCTGCTGGAGGGCATGACGTACGGCGGGCGGGCGGCCCGCGAGATCATCGACAGGCGTCAGCGGCTCACCGCGCTCGGCACGATCACCGCCGGGCTCACCCACGAGCTGAACAACCCCGCGGCGGCGGCCGTCAGAGCCGTGAGCGAGCTGCGCACGCTCATCAGGGCCTCACGCGTCCAACTGGCCGGGCTGGCGGCCGACGGGATACCGCCGCAGAAGCTGCTGCACCTCATCGAGATGTCCGACGCCTGCGCCCAGGCGGTCGGCACCCTTCCCCCTCGCAGCCCGCTGGAGATCTCCGACGCCGAGGACACCGTGGGCGAGGCGCTGGAGGAGCTGGGCGTCGACGACGCATGGGAGCTGGCGCCGTCGCTGGTCAACGCCGGGTTCACGCTCGACACGCTGGCCAGGATCCGGAACAAGGTGGGTGACGAGCACGCGGGCACGGCGCTGCGCTGGCTGGCGGAGGCCACGGAGATCTCCCAGATGCTGGGCGAGGTGACCGAGGCCACCGAGCGGATCAGCTCGCTGCTGGCCTCGGCCAAGCAGTACTCCCAGATGGACCGCGCTCCGTACAGCGTGATCGACGTGCACGAACTGCTCGACAGCACAGTGGCGATCTTCAGAGGGAAGATCCCGCCAGGGGTGACCGTGGTCACCGACTACGACCGGACGCTGCCGCCCATCCCCGCCTACGGCGGCGAGCTCAACCAGGTGTGGACGAACCTGATCCACAACTCGCTCGACGCGATGGGCGAGGAGGGCACGCTCACGATCCGCACCGCCCACGACGAGGACGAGGCGATCATCGAGATCGGCGACACAGGCCCCGGCGTGCCCGACGAGATCAAGGAGCGCATCTTCGAGCCGTTCTTCACCACCAAGACCGTGGGCAAGGGCACCGGGCTCGGGCTGGACATCTCCTACCGGATCGTGGCCGGCCGCCACAACGGCGAGCTGAAGGTGCGCTCGCGGCCCGGCGACACCTGGTTCGAGGTACGGCTCCCGCTGCGGGAGACGCCCGCCTAGTTCGGGTACGGCCCTGCCCCGGGAGACGCCCGCCTGGTTCGAGGTACGGCTCCCGCCGCGGGAGACACCCGCTTAGCTGCGGCCGGCGATCATGTCCATCAGCCGCGGCACCACACGGTCGGCGGCGACCCTGAACCCGTCGTGCTCGAACTCGTTGGTCACCCACGCGCGCGTATTGCCCACTCGGCCTGCCGTCTCCATCGAGAGGGCGGCGTCGACGTACATGTCGTCGTGGTACACAACGGCGGCCACCGGCACCTCGTTGGCGGCCAGCCGTACCGGGTCGTAGAGGTCGGGCCAGTCGGAACGGGACGCGAGCCACTCCGCCGCCTCCTTGAACGGCCGCAGCGAGCGGATCTCGTCGAACATCCACGGGTAGATCATCTCGCCGGTGAACATCTCGGGAGCGGCGAAGTCCTCCGGCATGACCCTGGCCGCCGCCCACGAGGTGGCCGCGCCGCCCTGCGCGTAGATCGGCTCGTGCAGGACGGCGTAGAGCGGATTGCCGACGAAGCCGGTGGCCGTCATGACCTCGTAAAGGAAGGCGTCGGACAGCTTGCCTTTTTTGGCGCCCGTGGCGCCCTCCCACGCGTCGTCGAGCAGCCAGTGCAGTGAGGCGGCGCCGTCGCCGGTGCCGAGCCTCATGCCGAGCGTCTTGAACCGCCTGGAGGTGAGGCGGTCGCCGTCAGGCAGCAGCACTCGCGTCTCGTCCAGGTGGGCGACGATCCGCCGCACCTTCTCGACGTCGTCGGGAAAGCCCCGGTAGTAGCGGGTGACCTTGTCGCGCACCCGCGCGTAGGTGCGGGTGTAGACGTCGTCGGCGCTCGCGTCGAGCCCCGGAAGGCCGCCGGTGATGTGGCAGGCCTTGAGCGCCTCCGGCGCCTGTGACAGGTAGGTGAGGGTGACGAAACCGCCGTAGCTCTGCCCCCAGGTCTCCCACTGCTCCACGCCGAGAGCGGCGCGAATGTGCTCACAGTCGGCGACGATGGCGTCGGCGCGGAAGTGGGCGAGGTAGGCGGCCAGGTCGTCGGGGTCGGCCGACGGGGACGCTACGGCAGGCGTGCTGCGGCCGGTGCCGCGCTGGTCGAGGAGCAGGACGCGGTGGGTCTTCAGGATGTGGGCGAAATGCGCGGGACCGGTCAGCCTGGGCGACCTGCCACCGGGGCCGCCCTGAAGGAACAGCGCCCACGGGAGGTCGGGGCGGGCGGGGTCGGCGATCTCGCGGGCGAAGACGGTGATGGTGGGGCCGCCTGGATCGGCGTGGTCGAGGGGGATGGTGAACTCGTGATCGACGGCACGCAGGCCCGGCAGAGTGACATTCACGTGCTTATGATCGCAGTTCGGGTCCGGACGGGGGGTTGGTGGCTTCCATGATCCAGGGACGATACTCGCTGGAGGGATATCTCGGGACACGCACTGTCGATTACTGGTTCCACCCGCCTGGGTTCTGGCGAGTCGAACTGGCGTCTCCCGATGTGGTGCGCGCCAGAATGGAACGCGACCTGCTGGTCAACGAGGCGTGGCCGACCATGTGCGGGTGGCGGGCGGGCCGATCGCGGCGATCTGACCTTCCATGGAGGTGGCGATCTGGACGTTCATGCCGGCGTAGCCGGCTTTGGCCGAGTACAGGTCGGGGATGTGCTTCCAGTCCCAGGTTGGGGTGATCGTGCCGTCGACTGGCAGCGTTCCGGCTCCGGCGATATCCCGCGGGCGCGGGATGAAGGACGCGACGGCCCGCCGGATGATCGGCCTCAGCAGGTCCCAGCGGCGGCTGACCGTGGACTGGCTGACACCGAAGACCGCACCCGCGACCTCCTGCGTGAGGTTCTTGCGCATCAGGCAGACCACCAGCATCACCGACTGGTACAGCCCGATCGCCGCGGGCCGTCCGCCCGGCCTCACGACCTCGCCGAGCAGCTCCGCACACCGCCCGTACAGCAGAACCCGTTGTCCGCTGTCGAGCCCCCGTGAGAGCATCAAGGTTCAACGGTCCGTCTCCTTTCGTTTACGCTTCACAACGCAAATGAAAGAGTGCGGGCCGTTGCCATGTCCACGGTTTTGAGCAATCCACCAAGATCTGCGAATGGCAGGTACCGTTTGATGTACACAACAGAGCTAACAGAAGCCTGCATCGAGGATGCGGGCAACACTTTGGTTGCGCCTTCGATGTTGCAAGATAATGACTTGATCAGGGATTTCTTCGGGTCCACAATCACGCCAGAGGACCTTGCTTCTGGTTCGCCCAACCTCGCGCAGAAGACCGTCTACCTGTGTGGCGATATATCCGGGATCAGCGGCCGCCAACTGCATGCGGCTGCCCGGGTATTCGTTATCCGAGAGCTATCACACGGTTACCACGAGGACGTCGACAAACCTTGGCCCCTCGTCGACCTCGGCCGAGTTCCCATCCGCGTACACGGCGTCGGCGTGTACTACCGCCGCTTTTTCGGACTCGGCGCCGATCACTTCGGACGGATCAGTGCGGAGCACGCGTTCCAGTCCCTGACGGAGTCCACCAAGCCTGGAACAGCCCATCGCAGCGGAATCTATCTGACGCCCGTCACACGAAACGGTGACGAACTACATTTCCGCCTGCTCCGGTGCTCCACGAATCTCTCGGGGCCGACCGAGAGCTTTCGCCCGACCGACACGCGCATCGTCGAGGCTCTGAACCGCGAGGCCGCCGCCGTCTTCCGGAACCAGGCACCGCTAAATCACGTCCTCGCTCAGATCTACCACAACACCCTTGCCACGGCCGAGCGCAAGCAGTCCAAGGCCAAGATCTCGGCCCATGCCGACAAGACCAAGGACATGCCCGTCAATGGCATCATGGCCTTCTGCACCTTCTATGACCGGCTCGACAAGCTGCAGCCCCTGGCCGAAGACGCCTTCGACTACGGTGTGAAGGGTGCCAGCGGGCTGACCAAACTCCACTTTCGCCTCAAGGAGCCGACCGAAGAACGCGACGGGGTCACGCTCCCCCCGCAGTTCACCCTGACTCTCTACCCCGGCTCGGTGTTCTTCATGCCGCTGTCCACCAACCGCCTGTATACGCACGAAATCCGGCCCTCAACGTTGGACGCCGAGTTGCTCCCGACCCGCCTGGGATACGTGGTGCGCTGTTCGAGCGCCGAAGCCGTTCACAAGAACGGCCACACGTTCCTCAAAGGCGCCGGAGATTTGGTAAAGCTGGAGCCACCCACACCGGCCGGCATGAACGAGCTGCGCAGGCTGTACGCCGAGGAGAACAGGACCTCGTCCTTCATTGATTACGGCGACGAATTTCTCTTCAGCATGAACACGGGAGACTACGTTGCCCCCCGAGTCTAGGATCTCGGATGAGATCCTCTCGTGCGCCTTGCCAACCGAGGAGAATCTCTTTGCGGAGCTGTCCGCGTCAGCTCGTTTGGAAGACGTAGGAAAAGGCCGGCGAGGCACCGCGCTTACCAAGATCGACAAGGCGGGTGGTGTGCCTCTCGTACGTACTACCACTCGATACAGCAGCCCGACGCAGCGTTTCCGGGCGGTGCACGAACGGCTGGCGCAACAGGTTCAAGAACGTGCGGCGCTTTCGGTCGGCTTCAACAACGCTCTCATCGAGAGCTACACGAACGCTTACACAACCATGGGCAGCCATTCCGACCAAGCCCTCGATCTGGCCAACGAGTCGTTTATCGCCGTCTTCTCCTGCTACCAACATCCTGAAGCGAGCCCGCCGAGGAAGCTGATCTTCGAATCAAAGGGGTCCGGTGGCGAGAAGTTCGAGATCCCCCTCGCCCACAACAGTATCGTCGCGTTTTCTGTCGACTCGAATCGGCGACTCAGGCACAAAATCGTATTAGACACGCCCGTCCAGACGGCGGACAACCAATGGTTGGGTGTAACCTTTCGAA
The DNA here is from genome assembly GCF_042754765.1 of Nonomuraea sp. NPDC059194. Classification (NCBI taxonomy): domain Bacteria; kingdom Bacillati; phylum Actinomycetota; class Actinomycetes; order Streptosporangiales; family Streptosporangiaceae; genus Nonomuraea; species Nonomuraea sp. NPDC059194. The sequence continues at coordinate 15,794 of NZ_JBHZBH010000026.1, forward strand.
CGTCAAAGACCCTCGTTCGGTTTCGCGACGGACATGTATACCTCCCGCAGGGTGCGCGCCTCATGTCGGCCGACGATGAGCAGAGGCGCGAGTTCTACCAACTACGGCGCCGTGAGAACAATGAAACGGACTTCATCTACCCCCTGCTGACGTACACCATCAGCGAGAGCGATCTAATGCCGCCCGTCTGACCTTGAGGGCTTTTGAATAACCCTCAAGATATAGACGGTCTATTTGAATGGCCCGACTGGGAAGATCAGGTAGAGGGTTAGACGTTCACACTGCTCTTCGCGCGCGCTTCCGGGGCAGGGCCGAAGCGTTCTCATGTTGTCAGACCGAGCAGGTGGAGTCCGTCGGCAGAGTCTCTGCGGTAGTGCAGGGCGTCGGCGGTGGGTGAGGTCCGCGCGGACGGCGGGGGGCGAACGCGGGGATCTCGTTGCTCTGCTCTGCTCGCTGATCTGCTACGGCTGATCGCCTGTGGACGCTCGGCCTGCCGCCTGCGCATAAGGGGGTCCGTCGCTCGCCAGTGACGTGCATGACGGCGGCAAGCAGGTAGAACGGGGACAGAGACAGCAGGTACCCCACCGACAAGTTGCAGCTCTCCAGCCCCGACATCCCGATGTAGAGGCCCAGCCCGAAGATCGCCAGAGTTCCCGCTGACCGGGGTGTGATGCGTCGCATGTGTTCGCGGGGTAGCGCGAGAACGATGGCAGCCAGCAGAAGACCCCGACCGGAGTCCAGGACGTACTCGATCAACCGGTGTGCGTGACAGCCGTCCCTGTTGCCGTTGCGAGCCGCAGATGATCATCAACCTGGCGGAGATGCGAGCGGAATTCGCTGCGGCCAACCCAGCCGACGCGATCTGGTGTCTCGCGCTGGTCGAGGCCGCGCTGCCCGGCGGAGTCGCCTATCAAGATCGATTCTAGATATCAAGTCACGAAATCCCGTGACATGACGCGAGCCTCCCCGGCCAGATTCACTGGATGCAGAACTTCTCGAAATACGTGAGGCTCGAGATTACAATCGACGCCGCTGTCGCGATGTGGATCAGAAAGCCCCACGACTGGACTGACGTCCCGCCCTGCGATCATTACCTTATATGTATAGGGAGATACGCATGCAGACCATCGCCTTCGTGGCCGGACTCGCCGTGGTTGTCGGTGCAAATATCGCATACCCCTGGTATGCGTCGACTCGCAGTCAAGGGCAGCCCATACCGTTCTTCTTCCTCCGGCTCACGTTTGTTCCGTGGGGGATAGATTTGGTTTACTACGCGATCGTGGGTGTGGGGGCGGTTCTGATCCTCCTTCTCTCGCGGTTGCCGCTCGGCGTTGCTGTCGGCGTTTACGTGGCAGCAGTGTTTCTTCCATGGGAGCTGATGCGCCGCCGCCACAACCACCAGGTCTCCAGCAATCCCTGACTAGCCTAGCTCGCAGGCAGTTGGCCGGTCGAGGTCGCCAACGACGCCGTCTTGATCGGCCGCCTGGGGGCGGATATTTGAGTCCCACTCCTTCAACTCTGAAGTGGGCTTGTCATCCCTATCAGATTTCTGGATCCGTGATGGTGACGAGTGCCGGCCGACCTTGGCGTAGGCCGAGGAATCCGGCTCTCAGACGCTCCGTGCGGGCGGGGCCGAGGAATTGCTCCGCTTCCTCCGGGTGAACCCAACGGTGTTCAGCGATGTCGGGATCACGGGCGGTGATCCGGGCTGTGGTCGAATCGATGACTCCGAGGTCGAAGAGCATGATCTGGGTCGGGTGGTCCCATCCCGGGCTCGGGTGCTCGAACGAGATCGCGACCAGCGGCCCCACGAGGAGATCCAAATCTGTCTCCTCACGCAGTTCGCGGCCTGCGGCGTCCTGGGGAGTCTCATGGGCGTCGACCTGGCCGCCGGGGAGTTGGAAGGTGCGGCTCCGTGCGGGACGGACCAGCAAGATCCGGCCGTGCTGGTCCTGGACGAGTGCGTTGGCGCCGACGTGCCAGCGTGGCAGGCTGTGCTGCCACTCCTCGGCGTCCAGCTGTGGTTTCGATGGGGCGATGTGGCGGATCAGGTCGAGGGCTTCCTTTCTGACGGCAGGGAGGGCGTCAGCGTGTCGCCAGGTGTAGTCGTCGTGTTTGGCCGAAAGGACTACATCCGGACCTACGTCGGCGTGCGCATTGAACACCAGCTGTCGGCTCCTGATGCCATGAGCAGCGGTGTAGTCGTAGTGCCCTACGCATCTTGCGAGGCCAACATCAACCAGGCCCGTTTCCTCCTGGAGTCCACGTTTTGCCGCGTGCTGTGCGGACTCGCCGTCTTCCACCTGCCCACTGGGCATCTCCCACAAGCCCGGCAGAGCCCCGCCTGGCGCTCGACGTAGCAGGAGGACCCGCCCCTTGCCGTCGAAGACAGCGACCCCTGCAACAAGTTGTGTGATTCCGTCCCGGGCGGCCTCGCCAGCGAGCAGAGCGAAGTCCGTCATGATCTTCCTCCAGGCGGTATCCGATCGGGCCACGGCAAGCGGCCGCTGAGGCCGTGCTTCTGCGGCAATTGGTCGCATTCTGCTGCCGCGCGCGAATCTCAGGCAACGACCGCAGTGCTTCCGGCGTGCGCGTTATGGTGAAGCACCCTTCGCAGGCTCGGGGGGCACAAGCTCCCCCGAAACGGCTCGACTCGAGGTTCGACCGCACGAGATTGGATGACCATGGTTGGCAAGGAACGGCATGTTGCTGTGTTCGGTGCTGGCTACATCGGTCTGGTGACCGGTGCCTGCCTCGCCGAGCTCGGCCACCAGGTAGTGGTGCGCGACATCAACCCGGAGAAGATCACGCTTCTGCGGTCAGGCGATATACCCATCTACGAGCCGGGGCTTGGCGACATGATCGCTCGCAACAAGGAGCGCCTGACCTTCACCCTTGATCTTCAAGAGACCCTGGACGGGGCCGAGATCGCCTACGTGTGCGTGGACACGCCGCCGTCACCGTCCGGCGACGCCGACCTGTCTCGGGTCTGGTCGGTCGTGAAGTCGCTGGAGGGCGCGTCGAGTCTGCGGGCTGTGGTGATGAAGTCCACCGTGCCGGTGGGAACGGGTACGCGTGTGCGGGCCACGCTGGACGCGGCCGGACTCGAACACATTGGGTATGTCTCGAACCCGGAGTTCACCGCCGAAGGCACGGCGGTCGACGACTTCCTGCACCCCGACCGAATCGTCGTGGGTGCTTCCGACGAGGAGACTGCCCGCCTGATCGCGGAGTTGCATCAGGGTGTGGACGGCCCGGTCGTCGTGATGGATGTGCGGTCGGCCGAGATGGTGAAACTCGCGTCGAACGCCCTGCTCGCCACGAAGATCAGCTTTATCAACGAGATCGCCACACTGTGTGAGAAGACCGGTGCTGACGTCGAGGAGGTCGCCCGTGCGGTCGGCATGGATCACCGTCTCGGCGCTCACTTCCTGCGCCCCGGTATCGGCTGGGGCGGCTCCTGCTTCCCGAAAGACTCCGAGGCGTTGCGGCAGCTGGCCAGCAACACCGGCTACCACCTGCAGCTGCTGTCAGCCGTGATCGAGGTCAACAACCTGCAAAAGCGCAGGGCGATCCAGAAACTCAAGGACGAACTCGGCACTCTAGCGGGTGCGCGAGTGGCGCTGCTCGGGCTGACGTTCAAGCCGGGAACGGACGACATGCGGGAGGCGCCGAGCACGGTGCTGGCTGCCCGGCTGCTGGCCGAGGGCGCCGAGGTGCGCTGCTGGGATCCCATGGCTCGCCCGGCCGAGACGGAGCCGTGGACATCGACGAGCCGCCACACGACCCCGGAACTGGCGGTCGACGGGGCGGACGCGGCGATCGTGGTTACGGAGTGGCCGCAGCTCAAGGAGGTCGACTGGGCGCGGGCCGCCTCGGCGATGCGCAGGCCGGTGCTCTTCGACGGCCGGAACCTGCTGGACCCTGCCGGGATGCGCGCTCTTGGCTTCACCTACCTCAGCGTCGGCCGGCCATAGCCTGTCGCCGCTCATGGTGCTGCCCCGGGCTGCCGGAAGCTCCGGCTGCCCGGGGCAGCGATCTGGTGAGGATGTTCAGGTGAGGTCTGCCCGCTCGGCTACGGTCTCGACGTGCTGAGCGAGCAGGCCGAGCAGATCGGCCGGTTCCGGGTCGTCAGCGTGCAGGTGAGCCAGGGCCGCCAGGGCGGTCATCGCCACGTCCAGGAGTTCGTATTCGACAGCATCGAACCCGGCGGGCGACCGGCCTTTGCGCGGGTTTTGGCCCGTGGCGGCGATGAGCGCGGTAATCACCTCGCCTGCCTCCTCGGCGACCTTGGCGACCCTGCCCCACAGCAGCGCCTCCCGGTCGCGGTCGCGGTTGTCGGGCCAGTGGTCGATCCAGGTAGAGACGTCGCGGATGAGCCTGTTGGTCTGGTCGGGGTTCACTGGGCGGCGCCTTGCTCGCCGCCTGTGATATCGGCGATGACCAGCACGTGGGAGGAAAGGCCCAAGACGCTCGGTTCGGTCTCCAGCCGCCGGATCGCTGCCATGAGCTGCTGCGTGCTGGCCTGTTCTCGCATGCGGTCTGCGAGGTCGGGCAGCAGCTTGGCCGGACCTTCGACGGCTAGCAGCGCCCGCACGGTGAGGCCTGCGGCGGCGGCCTCACCGGCGAGCTCGTTCGGGTCGTGGAAGTAGGCCGTGGTCCACAGCCGCTGGTAGTCCCGGCCGGGGTTGCGGTGCTGCCCGGTGGCGATGTGCTGCTGCACGGCCTCCTGCGCGCCGGGCAGGTTCAGGGTGCCCTTGGAGAGCATCTCCCAGGTCGTGTAGTAGCGGGACGCCCCGGCCGCGACCACCGTGCCGCCTGGGCGCAGGACCCTGCGGGCCTCCGACCAGGCCCGGTGCCGGTCGGCGACGCTGGTCAGGTGGTAGAGCGGGCCGAGGAGGAGCACAGCGTCGGCGCAGGCGTCAGGCTGGTCGAGGTGGCGGGCATCTCCGAACATGATGCCCGCCAGATGGTGATCGACCGCCTCAGAACTGGCTTGGGCCTGCTCGATGTGCAGCGGGACGGGGTCGATGAGATGCACCTGGTAGCCCAGGGCGGCCAGCGCGAGCGCGTACCGGCCAGGCCCGCCGCCGACGTCGAGGACGGTCGCTGGCGGGGGAGGCAGGTGGCGTCGCAGGATGTCCATGGTGCGGTGGTATTCGATCGAGCGGTGCGGGTTCTTGAGCCGATCCTGCTCCAGGCCCAGTTCGTAGAAGTTGAGAATGTCGGGGTCGATCACCGGGTCCGCCTTTCTCACGGCCGAGGTCAGGCCGCGGTGCTGAATGCCGGGGTGAGGGTGTCGAGGTAGGCACGCTGAAATGCGGCTCGCCGTTCGCGGTCCGCGCTGGTCATCACGGGTCCACCAGTGCGATCGATGACGGAGGCGACAGCGCCGCCGATGGCGGGGCTGGACCCGATGTAGCTGACCAGCTTGAACTGCATGACCAGGTAGAGGCCGCCGTCATCCCGCAGGTCGTCGGCGCTGACGGTCTGAGCAGAGGTGAGGGCGATGTTGTAGCTCAGGCCGCCGAGGGTCAGGCAGCGGTTGGCCACCCAGGGGCGGTCGGCCAGGAAGCGCATTTCGCGGTCGGTCACGTCTCGCAGGACGTGACGCAGATGCAGCAGTTTCGAGCGGGAAGCCTCCGACAGCCACGGCAGCGCGTCGAGGTTGAGCCGCACCTCGGCGGGAGGCAGCAGCCGGGGACGGCTCCAGAGGGCCGGGGCGTCGCCGAAGCCGGTGAAGGCGGTCAGCAGTGCCTGGTAGCTGGTGGCCGCGGTGGTGTGGAGGCAGCGGAGCAGGGCTCGGCACGGCGCGGTGGTGACAAAGCGCCAGCCGGGCAGGCGAAGTTTGAGGCCGACCGGCAGGCCCTGGGCCGCGTCGCGCCGCAAGTCCGGGACGAGCAGTTCGCACCCGGTGGGCAGGGATGCGCCGTGCAGGGCATCGGCCATGACGCGGTGCGCGAGGTGGGCGACGGGGTCGACGAGGGAGCGGCGGGTGGTGGTGTCGGCGATCTCGGCGAGGCGTACGGGGCGGACCGTCGCTTGGACGGCAGCGGTCCAGCAGTTGAGGTGGAGGTGCAGGCGCTTGTCCCACCACTGCCCGTTGTCGCGGTCGCGGGTGGGGTCGTGGTTCCAGCCGATGCTGAGCTTGCTGCCCACAAGGCCGAAGGTGCGCTGGACAGTGGCGTCGGTGGTGAAGTCGATGAAGCCGCGGGCCGCGCGCAGCAAGGCGGCGAGGACGGGGTCGGGCGTGTTGGCGACGTCGGTGCGTAGGACGTCATCGCGCCCGACCAGGAGCATGAGGTCGTACAGGCCGTGCGGGAACGCCTTGTCGATCGCGGCAATCCGCTCCACCTGACCCGGGACCGGGAATTCCCGGAGGATGAACGGCCCGTAGTGGTCCAGGTAGCCGGTCAGGTTGCGTCGCTCCTCGGGCGGCGCGGGCAGCCGGGGCGCCGGAAGTGCCGGGTTGACGGGCAGTTCCCAGGCGGCGGCCGGGTAGAGGCTGTCGAGACCGGCGGGCCGGGCCTGCAGGTCGGTGCTGCGTTCAGCGGCGGTGATGGCCATCGCGGTCACCTCTGCGCCAGGTGAGCCAGCTCATGCTCCACGATCGACGCCGTCGTGACGGCGTCGATGGCGCGCCCGGCGGCGATGCCCATCATGGCGGCCTGCACAATGCCCTGCGCGATACCGGCGGAGTCGCCGACCACGTAGACCGGCAGGCCAGGCACCTTGCAGTCGGCGTCGATCTGCGGCTTGTCCCACAGGAACTCCATCTCCGGGCCGACGACCAGGATGTCGTCCAGCACGTCGTCCACCGTCAGCGCTCTGCCGGAGTGGGCGAGGATCGCGCCCATGAACCGGCGGAAACCAGCGGTGAGGCTCGCGTGCTCGGCGTCGGTGAACAGCCGGTCGACCCGGCCAGCAGACAGGTCCTGGATGGACGGCTGGAATGGCATCCGCGCCTCCAGCTCCCGCCAGCTACCCAGGTCGCCGGTGCGGTCCAGGAACGCCCGCAGGCTCTGCGCGAACGGCCTGCCCTGGTTCAGCTGCCGGTAGGTAGCGATGAAGGAGTCCCGGGCCTCCAGCGCGTTGCCACGCCCCTGCACCTGGCACAGCAGGCCGAAGTTGGAAGCCAGGGGACGGTCGCCACACGGCCGCTCGGTGGTCTCATGTCCGTCCAGGGTGATCACGGGATCACCGAAGGCCGACTGGTAGTTCGTCAGCTTGATACGGCCACCGTTCGGGCCGCCGCAGAAGCAGAACGACTTGATCTTCTGCGCGTGGTCGAGCTGGCTGACCTTCAGATCGGGGTGCTCCTCCCCGATGGCCTCCAAGAGGCTGACCGCCATCTCCAGACGTACTCCCACGGAGATGTCGGGAAGCTCGGTTGGCACGCCGAGGCTTTGCAGCAGGGCGGTGGTGGAGGTGACGCCGCGGCGCCCGGTGGCCAGCACCAGGTGGTCGGCGGTCAGATACTGTTCCCGCCGGGCGGTGCGGACGGTCAGCCGCAGCCCGTTGCCGTACGGCTCGGCAGCGGTCAGCTCGGCGGTGTGCCACAGATCCAGTACGGGCTCCAAGTCGCCGTGCCAGCCCTCGATGACGGCGCGTAGATCGCTCTCGCCCAGGATGGCGACCGGATACTCGCGGATCTGGAGCTGGTTGGCCGCGAACGCGCTGAGCGCCCCCTCCGACAGGTGCTCACCCTGAAGCGTCGGCTTGATGGCGAGCGGAGCGGTCAGCCACTCGAACGCTGTGGCGCATAGCTCATGGGTACGTTCCTCCCCCAGATGCGGGACCAGCCGACGTCCGGAGGGCAGGAGGCTGAGCTTGGCGCCGTCGCCGTAGTGCATGGAGCCGCCGAATCCGCTGACGACGTTGCAGACGCCGGCGCAGCCCGTGCATCTGAGGCCGCGATCCACGGGGCAGGGGCGACGACGGTAAGGGCGTCCGGCTTCGAGGAGGAGGACGCGCAGGTCGGGACGCTCGGCCAGGATGGCTCGCGCGCAGGCGAGCCCGGCCGGGCCTGTGCCCGCGATGACGACGTTCATGTGCATCGAAACCCCCAAGGTCTCATTGAGGTGACTGCGTGCCGTCATCAGCACAACCTCCGACAGAGATCTCCGGGAGGGCACACAAGGGGGCTCACGGCTCACGTCGAAGGTTCACAAACAGTGCCGCTGCGCTTACCTTCGGTGCAGATCACCGAGAAGAATTCCCCGATCAGAGGAGCCGTGCTGTGGGCGACACGCACGTGCGTGAACGAATCCCTAACCTGGCCCTTGACCAGGTGATTGCGGCATCGGGCGCGAGTCACAAAGCGCTCGCGCACCGGATCAATGAGCTCGCCCTGCAGTGGGGACACGAAACCCACTACACCCACACGTCCGTAGCGAACTGGCTTCGCGGTATGACCCCGCAGTGGCCCGTGCCGATGTTGATCGCCACCGCGCTGCAAGAGCGTCTAGGCAGACGAGTGACTATGGCCGACATTGGGATGACCCATGCTGAGCCGATCGAAACGACCCTGGGGCTGGACTTCCCACGCGACCTGCCCTCTGCGGTCGTCGGAACAACCCAGTTCTGGAGCCACATGCACCGCCGAACGTTCATGGACGCCGTCTTCGCCGCAACAGCTCTGGCAACGCCAGTGGTGCGATGGCTGACACAACCAGCAGATCCGGAAGCCGAACATAGGGGTGGGCGCCGTGTCGGTCGGCGTGACATCGCCGAACTCCACGAAGCCGCTGAGCACGCCCGGCACTGGGACTCCAGATACGGAGGAGGCAGCTCGGGCGCGTCCCTGGTTACTCACGTCCTCCAGACCAAGGCCGCCCCGCTTCTCGAAGGCTCCTACCCCGATCAGATCGGCCGGGAGCTGTTTTCCGCCACCGCGCAACTGGCCCGCCTGGCCGGATTCGCCGCCGCCGACATGCACCGCCACGGCCTCGCGCAACGCCACTACACCCAAGCACTACGCCTGTCCCGCGCAGCAGGCGACGTCCCCCTGGGGGGATACGTCCTCGCCTCCATGGCCATGCAGGCCTCCCTGACGGGACACCTCACCGAAGCCATCGACATGGCCCAGGCCGCCACCGAACGCACCAAGCACGCCGCAACACCGCGCACCCTGGCCTTCTTCGCGCTGATCGAAGCCCGCGCGCACGCGCGAGCTGGCGACCGGAACCCCGCAGAACATGCATTCGCCAGATCCGAAAGGCTACTCGGCCGCGCCACCGGCGCCGACGACCCTCAATGGATCGACTTCTTCGGCTTTCCCCGCCTGGCGGCCGATGCCGCCGAGATCTACCGCGACCTTCGTATGCCGGGCCAGGTAATGCACTGGAACGCCTTGGCTGCTATGCCAACCGCCAAGTTCGTCCGCTCCCACGGACTGCGGCTGACGGTCATCGCGAGCAGCCACTCGCAGGCTGGCAATCTCGATGAGGCCCTGCACGCAGGCCACCAAGCCATCGACGTCCTCACCCCGGTAACGTCCCAACGATCCGTCCAGTACCTGGGAGACTTCCTCCAAGGGCTCACGCCATGGAGTCACGAGAAATCCGTACAAGAGATCAAACGTCGTGCTGCGCGTGAACTTGCCATCAGAGTCGCTTGAACGTCCCAACGCGGACACAAGGTCACCACCTTGACCCACGACATACGCTGCCGCGCCCGAGCGTGATCGTGGGCCCACAAATACGTAGGATGTCCGGGTCAGTCCTGGGTGCGCGTCATGAAGGCCATGACGGCGAGGGCGAGGCCGACGAACCCGGCGAAGCCAGCGATCCGGCACAGGCCGAGTGCGGGGACCAACTGCATGAATGGGTGGGCTCGGACAGTGACCTGGCCGGGTGGGCCGAGTACGGCTACTGCGCCAGCCACTCCCGATATTTCTGGGGGCTGCGGCTCCTGTGCACGCTGGGCGGGTTACCGGTGATGTTCGCCCTGACCGGCGCCAAGGCCGATGAGCGCCACATCCTGCTGGGGATGCTCGATGCCGCGCCGGAGGTGGTGGCCGACCGTCACGCTCTTGCGCATACCGTCGGCCGCACAGAAAAGATCAAGATCATTCAATATCTCAACGGCATTGGGCTTCCGAGGAGGGCGGCGAGCAGGCATGCGACCCCGGCGCGATCACCAGACATCAGCCACGTGGGGTGCGCGAGGGTTCTCCCTCGCCGGGGTGTGGGGCGAAGCCCCGCTGTCACAGCCTCGAGCGCAGCGAGAGACCGCGCCCTTAACCCTCATCAAAACGCCTTTAGTCCTTGTCCTTTCTGATGCGGCGTCCGGGCTGGTACGCTCCCAAGCGAGCGCTTGGTTCACCGGCCGAAGGGCAGACGCATGAGGTTCTCCACGTTCCACCTCTTCCACCGGTTCGACGGGCAGAGCTTCAAGGACGTCTACGACTACCACCTGGAGCTCATCGAGCTGGCCGAGGAGCTGGGCTTCGACGGAGTACGGCTGGCCGAGCACCACTTCCGCGACTACGGCGTGGTCCCGAACCTGTTCACGCTGCTGGCCCACGCCGCCGCCCGCACGGAGCGGATCCGGCTGGGCACCGGGATCGTCGTCCTCCCCCTGCACAACCCGGTCCACGTGGCCGAGGAGGCCGCGCTCGTCGACGTCCTGTCGGGCGGCAGGCTCGACCTGGGGATCGGCCGGGGCTACCAGAGCTTCGAGTTCGAGGGCTTCGGGATCGACCTGGCCGAGGCGCGCGACCGCTTCAACGAGGCCCTGGAGGTGATCCTGGGCCTGTGGACCCAGGAGTCCTTCCAGCACGAGGGCAAGTTCTACCGGACGGGTGAGGTGTCGCTGACGCCCAGGCCGGTGCAGGCGCCGTACCCGCCGATCCACGTCGCCGCCGTCTCCCCCGAGACCGTCACCATGTACGGCGAGCGGGGCCTGCCGATTCTGGCCGACCCCGCCGCGCCGTTCCGCAAGGTCGTGAAGGCGGCGCAGGCCTGGCGCGAGGCCGCAGGGGGCGCCGAGGCCGACCTGGTCGTGGCGCGGAGCGTGCACGTGGCGCCGACCGTCGAGCAGGCCCGTGAAGACCAGGCCAGGTTCGAGGCGGCCTTCGACCGGTCGCGGATCTTCAACGAACGCAGCGCGCCCATCGACCCGAAGACGGGCAGGGCCGCGCAGGGCTTCGAGTACTACCAGGACCGCTACCTCAAGGGCGGCTCGGTCTCCAACGACTTCCGCTGGGAGCAACTGGAGGTCATCGGCGATCCCGCGCGCGTGATCGAGCAGATCGGCGTGCTGAAGGCGGCCGGGTTCTCCACGCTGCTGTGCGACTTCGGCAGCACACGTCCGATGCCGCTGGAGGAGATGAAGAAGGTCATGCGGTTCTTCGCGACCGAGGTGATACCCGCGTTCCAGGAGGCGTGATGATCCACTCGCTGACACTCTCCGACGTCCTGTCCGAGCACGCGCGCAGCCGCCCGCAGGTGACCGCGGTCGTCGACGGCGGGGTACGGCTCAGCTATCCCGAGCTCCACGCCCGGGTCACCCGCCTGGCCGGTGCGCTGGCGGGCCGGGGGGTGACGGCCGGGGAGCGGGTGCTGTGGCTCGGCCAGAACTCGCATGCCGTACTGGAACTGCTGCTGGCCTGCTCGCGCCTCGGGGCGGTCTTCTGCCCGGCCAACTGGCGCCAGTCCACCGACGAACTGCGGTTCGTCGTCGAGGACCTCTCCCCCGCAGTGGTGGTGTGGGAGCGGTCGCAGGCGGCCGCGCCGCTGGCGACCAACTCGTGGGTGGAGGACTACGCGGCGCTCGTCGAGGAAGGGGGCGCCGCGGAGTTCCCCGACGTACCGGACACGGCCCCGGCGCTCGCCCTCTACACCGCCGCCTTCGACGGCCGCCCGAACGCGGCCCTGCTCAGCAGCGCCGCGCTGCTGGCGCACAGCACGTCGCTGCTGGTGGTCAGGCAGATGGAGCCCGGCTTCACCTTCCTCAACAACGGGCCGCTCTTCCACGTGGGCACGATGATGTTCTGCCTGGCCACGCTGCAGATCGGCGGGACGAACGTCTTCACGCCCTCCTTCGAGGCCGAGGAGGTCTGCCGCCTGGTCGAGGCGGAGAAGGTGACGCAGGCGTTCCTGTTCGGGCAGATGATCGACGCGGTGGTGGCGGCGAACGCGGAGAGCAAGCACGACCTGTCGTCGCTGCGGTTCGTCGCGCACTCGGCGGAGTGGGACGAGATGACCACTCCCGACGACTCGCCGTGGTGCAGGTCGAAAATGGGCGGATACGGGCAGACCGAGGTGGGTGGCATGCTCACCTTCCTCGGCCTGGCGCCGGGCGCGGCGGGGTTCGCGGGCCGCCCCTCTCCCCTGGCGCAGGTGCGGATCCTGGCCGCCGACGGGAGTGAGGTGGCGCCGGGTGAGGTGGGCGAGATCTGCGCTCGCGGCAAGACCCTCTTTTCCGGATATTTCGCCCGGCCGGAGCTCAATGCCCAGAAATCCCTGTACGGCTGGCACCACACCGGCGACCTGGGCAAACGCGAGCCCGACGGCACGATCACGTTCATCGGCCCGAAGCTGCGGATGATCAAGTCAGGCAACGAGAACGTCTATCCCGCCGAGGTGGAGCGGGCGCTCAAGTCGCATCCGGCGGTGGCCGACGCCGCGGTGATCGGGGTGCCGAACGCGCGGTGGCACCAGACGGTCAAGGCGGTGGTGGCGCTGAAGGGCGAGGCGTCGGCGGAGGAACTGATCGAGCACGTCAGGGGGCTGCTGGCCAGCTACAAGAAGCCCCGGCACGTCGACTTCGTGCCGTCGATCCCGAAGAAGGGCTTCACGCCCGACTACGACGCCCTGGACGCGGCCCACGGCGGCGGCAACTACCCGGGCGCCTGACCCCGCCCGGCGTACGTCGGCAGACGCGTCCCCCGGGGGGCGGCCGTGGACGCCGCCAGGCTTCCCCACGGGGTCGGTCGGCGGCAGGCCGTCGCGCGGGCGACCCGTGCCATAGGGGCCCATGGGGTACGGCCGGTCACGAGGCGCGCAGGTGGGCCTCGTGGTCCTTGGCGAACTCGGCGAACGACCGCGCGGGCCGCCCGACGACCTCGGCGAAGTCGGGCGTGGTGTAGTCGCCCCACCCCGCCGAGTACGCCCTGCCGTACTCCAGGCTGACCTCGGCGTCCCACACCCGCATGCCCACGCCGATCATCGCGTCGTACGCGGCCTGCTCGGAGACGGGCTGGTAGCTCGCGCCGAGGGTGGCGGCCGCGGTGTGCAGGGAGATGCTCTCCGGCCCGGTGATCGTGTAGGTCCTGCCCGCGTGGGCCTTGGGGTCGGCGAGGACGGCTGCCCCGAAGGCTGCGATGTCCCGCGCGTCGATGAACCCGACCTTGCCCTCGCCCAAGGAGAAGTACAGGGTGTCGCCGTTGACCGACCCGAACAGGTTCTGCATGAAGAAGGCGGGCTTGATGATCGTCCAGTCGAGCCCTGACGCCTTCAACTCGTTGTCGGACAGTGCGTGCAACCGGCCGTTGCGGGTCGGCGCGTCATGGGCCGCCCCGATCGCCGACATCCTGACCACATGGCTCACGCCCGCCTCCTTGGCCGCCCACAGCGCGTTCATGCTCGCGTGGGGCGCCTGGGGGCCCATCGCGGTCAGCAGCCACAGCGTGTCGACGCCGCGGAAGGCCTCGACCAGCGTCTTCGGGTGGTCGAGGTCGCCCACGGCCACCTCGACGCCGGAGGGGGCCTTCGACTGATCGCGCACGAGGACCCTGACATCCTGCTTGGTAGTGAGGGAGTCGAGCAGGGCCGTGGAAACCGTACCGGTCGCACCGGTGATGAGAATCGTCATGAGAAGAACGATATAGTAAGAATAAGTGACCGTCAATATTAGTGACTATATGGAGCTTCGTTGAACCGCGCCGAACGCAAGCAGGCCGACCCCGATCTGGGCGTCATGGCAGGTCAAGTGCTGTTCTCCCTCCAGAAGGAGCTGTTCGACACGCTGGCCGCGCAGGGCCATCCAGGGCTGCGCCCGCGCCACGGCGCGGTCCTGGCCTACCTCGACGAGGCGGGCAGCAGGGCCACCGACCTGGCCCAGCAGTCCGGCCAGCACAAACAGGTGATCGGCACGCTGCTGGACGAGCTGGTCGAGCTGGGCTACGTCCGCAGGGAGCCCGACCCGCGCGACCGCAGGGCCAAACTGGTGGTGCCGACCAAGCTGGGTCTGGACGAGATGGCCAAGTCCGACGCGATCGTCGCCGACATCGAGCGGCGGCACGCCGAGGCCGTCGGCAAGGAGGCCTACGCCGCCTTCAAACAGGTCTTCCGGCAGGTGGCCGACAGGCAGCGCCGACGCCTGCATTGATCGGATGTAGCGTCGGGGCATGGGCAGGCCCAAGGAGTTCGATCCCGACCAGGCGTTACGGAAGGCGATGGAGCTGTTCTGGCGGCGGGGCTACGCGGCGACCTCCATGTCCGACCTGGTCCGGCATCTCGGCATCGGCAGGGCGAGCATCTACGCGACGTTCGGCGGCAAGCGGGAGCTCTACCTGCGCGCCTACGACCGCTACCTCGCACAGGGGATCGATATCGAGGGGTCGCTGTCGGCACCGGGGCCCGCGCTGCCCGCCGTACGGGATCTGGTCATGAGGTTCGCCGACGAGGCCGCGCACGACACCGAGCACCGCGGCTGCCTGGTCGTCAACACCGCGGTCGAGCTGGCTCCCCACGACGAGGACATGGCGCGGCGGGTGCAGGCGCACTGGGACCGCGTCGAGACCGCGCTCGCCGCCGCGCTGACCAGGGCCCGCGAGCAGGGCGAGCTGGGCGACGGCCAGGACCCTCGCGCGCTCTCCAGGTTCCTGCTGACGGTGCTGCAGGGGCTGCACGTGGTCGGCAAGGCATCGAACGACCCCGCCAGGTTGCGCGACAGCGCCACGCAGGCCCTGCGCGTCCTCGGCCTCACAGGACCGCCAGCGGGTTGATCGGGCTGCCGGTGCCGCCCTCGATCCGCAGCGGGGCCGCGACGAAGACGAAGTCGGCGGGCCCCGCCTGCGCCAGCTCCTCCAGCCACAGCATCTCGACCAGGTGGATGCCGTGGCGGTGCAGCAGGATGAGGTGGAGATCGTCCTGCAGGCTCTCGTCGGCGAGCTGGTCGGCGTTCAGGCCGCCGATCGCGGCGTTGTCGCTGGCCACGGCGGCGACGTCGCGCTCGGCCAGCCAGCGTCCCGCGTCCGCGGCCAGCCCAGGCTGCCCGGTCCAGTAGGTGTCCGGCCAGGTCAACGGCCAGCCGGTACGGATCACCGGCACGTCGCCCTGCCGTACGTCCGGGTTGATCTCCTCCAGCAACGCGGCCTCGATCCTGAAGTCCGCGGGCAGGTGCGCCAGGCCGAGGTGGCCGGGAACGTCGAACAGCACCCCGCGCGCCACCACGCCCCCGACCTGTTCGATGCCGCACCTTGTCGCGCCGTACGAGCGGACCCTTCCCGACGGATGCCCGTTGTAGAGCTGCTCGCCCTCCCACATGTGGCAGAGCGCGTCCATGTGCGTGGTGGTGCCGTGATGGGTGACGACCAGTGCGTCGTCGGCCATGCGCAGGCCCGCGCCGATCGCCCTGGCGCCCGCCGCGTAGTCGCCGCCGTCCACGGACATGAAGTGCTGAGGCAGCGGGCGGCCGCGCAGGTGCGGGACGGTGGTGGGGGCGGGCGAGGACGTGGCGCCCCTGATGGGCATCGACAGGCTGAGCACCCTGCCCGTCCTGGCCGCCGACAGGGCCCGCAGGACCACCTCGGGGGTGAGGAGGTTCAGCGTGCCGCGCTGGTCGTCTGGGCCGAAGCGGCCCCAGTTGTTAGGCTCGGTTACCAAGCAAGCGCTTCCTTCTTTGAGGAGAGTGGTCCATGCGGCTTGACGAGGTGTTCGCGCGGCACACCGAGCTCGGCGCGGCGTTCGCCGTACACGTGGGAGACGAGCTGGTGGCGGACCTGTGGGGCGGGATCGCCGACCGGCGCACGGGGCGCCCGTGGGAGCGCGACACGCCCGTCCTGTCCTACTCGTGCACCAAGGCGGTCACGGCGACCGTCACGATGCTCCTGGTCGAGCGGGGGCTGCTCGGGCTCTCGACGCCGGTGAAGGAGGTGTGGCCCGAGTTCGCCGCAGCCTCGGTCACCGTCGAACACCTCCTCACCCACCAGGCGGGGCTGCCGGTGATCGAGGAGCGGGTGCCCGTCGAGGAGTACGGCGACCACGCCGCCATCGCCGCCAGGCTGGCCGGGCAGTCGCCGTTGTGGGAGCCGGGCACCGCGCACGGTTACCACGCGCTGACCTACGGGTTCCTGATCGGCGAGGTAGTGCGCAGGGTCACGGGCAAGTCGGTGGCCGACCTGGTGGCCGCGGAGATCGCGGGGCCGCTCGGGCTGGACATGTGGCTGGGCGCGCCCGACGAGGTCATCCCAAGGGTCGCCAGGCTGTCGGCGGCTCCGCCTTCGCCCGCCCCTGGGGAGGCCGCGCCGCTCACCGCCGCTGAGAAGGCCGCGAGTGACCCGTACAGTCTCATGAACAGGGCGCTCGGCAACCCCGGCGTGCACCGGCTCAAGGGCGGCGCCAACCACCCCGACCTCCTGCGCGCCGGCTGGCCCGCCATGGGCCTGGTGACCACCGCGAGAGCGCTGTCCGGCTTCTACCGGGCGCTCATCGCGGGCGAGATCCTGCGGCCCGACACGCTGAGCGACGCCATCAGGCCCAGGGTCGGCGGCCACGACCGGGTGCTGCGGATCGGCACCTCGTTCGGCCTCGGTTTCATGACCTCCTCGGAGAGCTTCGCCCCGTTCGCCCCCTCCGCGTTCGGGCACACGGGCATGGGCGGCTTCCTCGGCCTCGGCGACCCCGAGCGCGGCGTGGCCATCGCCTACACCATGAACAGGCTCTCCACCGCCTTCGCCGCGACCACTCCCGCATGGGAACTGGCCGCCGCGGTCTACGACGCGCTCTGACCTCACTGCATCGTCACCCCGCCGCTGACCGACAGGGTCTGGCCCGTGATGTAGGCCGCCCTGTCGGTGCACAGGTACGCCACCAGGCCCGCGACATCCTCCGGCGTACCCAGCCTGCGCAGCGGGATCCCCTTGGCGATCTTGTCGACCAGGCCCGGCTTCTCGGCGTCCACCCTGCGCAGCATCGGGGTGTCCGTCGGGCCAGGACAGACCACGTTGGAGGTCACCTGGCCCCTGGCCGCCTCCCTCGCCAGCGTCTTGGCCAGCCCGAACAGGCCCGCCTTCGTCGCCGCGTAGGCGCCCTCGCCGCCCGAGCCGGCCCGCGCCCCGTCGGAGGAGACGAACACCAGCCGACCCCAGCCGCGCCCGACCATGCCGGGCAGCAGGAGCTTGGTCATGAGCATGGGCGCCCGCAGGTTGACCAGCCACATGAGGTCCCAGTGGGCGGGGTCGCCGGTGGTGAAGGGCTCGACGATCGACACGCCCGCGTTGTTGACCAGGATGTCCACCGGTCCGGCCTGGGCGCAGAAGTCCGCGATGGATGTGGGATCGGCGAGGTCGACGCGGCCGGCCGTACCGGAGCCCAGGGTTTGGGCCACCTCCACCGCGCCCTCCTCGTTCACGTCCGCGACCACCACCCGCGCGCCGAGGGCGTCGAGGTCCGCGCAGATCGCGGCCCCGATCGCGCCCGCGCCCCCGGTCACCACCGCCGTCCTGCCATCCAGCCGCAGCCCGTCCATCAGGCGGCGCCCTCCCACACCTGCGCGGCCGTCACCCTGGTCGCCAGCAGGCTGATCGTGTGATCGAGTACGGCTTGCGCGTAGTCCTCGGGGATGCCCGCCACGGCGTCGGTGACGACCGTGACCCGGTAGCCGAGCGCGACCGCCTCGATGGCCAGGCCCTGGATGCCGAGGTTCAGCGAGACGCCCATCGCGACCACGCTCGTCACGCCGAGCGAGCGCAGCGTCATGTCCAGGCTGGTTCCGGTGAACGGCGAGAACCCATGGAAGCGGCGGATCTCCAGGTCTTGCTGGTCCCACAGCTCGGGCAGAACTTCGACGGCCGGGGTGCCGTCGAGCATGTGGGCGGGGTCTCTGAGCAGGTGGGAGAGGAAGGGGGTGTTACGGGTGTGCGAGCCCGCCCGGTCGGCGCGGAAGGCGGCGGTGCAGTGGATGACCGGGACGCCTTGGGCCCTCGCGCCCCTCAGCACGTGGGCGGCGTTGCGGATCACGTCGCGCTTGTCGCACGCCACCACCAGGTCCGGAAATTTCGCGATATCGCCGACAACGCCCCGCTGCATCTCCATCACCAGAACGGCCGTGCGATCCACCCCGCCACCTCCGCGCGATCGAGCGCTTGCTTGGTATGCGAGATTAGCACTTTCTTATACATGCTAGAAAGGTATGACGTGAGGTGACTCTTCGACGACAGAAAGTGTTCATTGCCCTGTCGTCAGCCGCTAGGGTTAGAACACCAGAACGGGACCTGAACGTCGATACCGTCCAGGTCCCTCCCCCACGGTAAGGGAGAAGTAGATGGGCATCAAGGAATCCGGCCTGCAGTTCGCCACCGACATCGAGAACGCGATCATCGATACTCGGGCGGACATGATGCAGGGCCTGGAGGACCTGACGCACCGGATCAACGGCATCGGGAACGACCTCAAGTCGTTCAGGACCGAGGTCACGAAGGAACTGACCGTCATCAAGGGCGATGTCCAGGAGCTCAAGGCCGGCCAAGCTGCGGCCATGGAGATCCTCATCGACCTGCAGCGCAGGATGAGCGCCGCCTGATCTCAGCAGGAGGGAGCCCCCCGGACCGACCGCCGCGTCCGGGGGGCTCCCTCATGTGCGGATGTCACTCCAGCGGCGAGCCCGACAGCAGCGACGGCGGGCACGTCCTGCGCGTTCGCTCCGACGACGACGTCCTCGGGCAGCCGCGGCGAAGGGCTTACTCCCAGGCGCGGAGGCTGACGTCGTCGCAGTAGCCCTGGCCGGTGTCCTTCCGCCAGCAGAAGATCGTCGCCTTCGTGATGTCCTTGCCGGTGGTGAACGTCATCGAGTAGTAGCCGTACTTCTTCCCCTTGTGCGCCCGCCAGCCGCCCCTGCGGGGGTCGGTGGTCTTGACGCCGAACACGGTCCGCCTGCCGTCGGAGCGGACCCAGCCGCTCAGCGTGTACTTCGTGTTGGGGCGCAGCTTGGCCACCTGCTCGGCGGCTGCGTCCATCCCCGCCGTGGCGGTCAACCAGAGCGCGCCCCAGCCGGTGCGCTGGCCACTGGTGACCTGCTTGACGGTGCCCCGCAGGTACCAGGGGGCCAGGTCGGCCCCGTTGAACCCGCTGTTCGCCAGGAGATTGCGCTCGGAGAGCCGCGCCTTCCTGACCGGCGGCCTGGTGATGGCGGTCGGGGTGGGCGTCGGCGTTCGCCTCTTCTTCGCTTTCGGCTTCGGCGATCCGCTCGGCGTCGGAGTGGACCACGCGTCGCGGTCGGGCACCGCGACGGGGAGCGTGCTCGGCTGGGGGTTCGCCTGCGCCCGCGCGCCGGTCTGCGGTGCGGTGCCGCCCGTGGAGAGCACGACCGCGGCGGTTACGGCACCGAGCACGGCGACCGTCGCTCCCGCCAGCACGGCGATCAGCCGTTTGTTGCCCTTCGGCGACCTGCCCTCCGCTCCCGGCACGCCGGGCGGTGGCGCCTGCGGCGGCAAGGTCGAATGCGGTGGGATGGTCGAGTGGGGTGGGATGGTCGAGGGGGGTGGGATGGTCGCCTGGTGACCGAAAGGCGCATATGGCGGACCGGGGGCCGCCGACTGCGGCGCGCCCGGAAGCGCCTGCGGGAGCGGCGACGCTTGCTGGGGCCCCGGTGACGCGTGCTGGGCGGGGGCTGCCGACTGCGGCGCACCCGGAAGCGCCTGCTGGAGCGGCACCACGTGCTGGGGCCCCGGGACGGCGTGCTGTGCGGCTGGGGCAGCATGCTGGGGCGTCGGGCCAGCCTGGCCGGACAACGAGGACTGCTGCATGGCCGGGGCAGCCTGCTGGGCCATCGGGACAGCTTGCCCGGGAAACGTGGACTGGTGAGGTGCCGGGGCAGTCTGGGTGCCAGGTGGTGACTGCTGCAGGTCGTGAGGCCCAGGCTGGAGGAACGGCGGCGGCTGGGGCTGGGATGACGACAGTGGCCGCGACGAGTGCGGAAGCGGCTGAGGTGGGGAAACGGGCTGAAGCGAGGGCGGCTGAGGTGAGGGCGGCGAAAGGTGCGGTGAGGGCGGAGGCTGCTGCGGTAACGGTTGCCGGGCGGGCGGCACCGGGGTGTGGGCCCCGCTCAGCTGGGCCACGAGCTGCTCGGCCGACGGCCTGCGTGCGGGATCCTTGGCCAGGCAGAGCGAGACCAGGTCACGCAGCCCTCCGGCGAGCACCCCGAGGTCCGGCTCCTCGTTCATGATCGAGTGCAGCAACCCGGGCAGGGTCTCGGTGAGGAACGCGGGCCTCCCGTTCGCCGCGAACACCATCGTCATCGCCCACGCGAACACGTCGGCGGGCGGTCCGACAGGGGCCTCCGCGAACTGCTCGGGCGCCATGTACCTGGGCGTGCCGAAGAACTGTCCCTGGTGCGTCATGCCCGGCAGCCCGCTGTCCAGCGCCCTGGCGATGCCGAAGTCGATCACGACGGGGCCGTCGGGCCCCAGCAGGATGTTGGCGGGCTTGAAGTCGCGGTGCAGCACGCCCGCCCGGTGGATGGCGGCCAGCGCCATCGCGGTGTTGAGGGCCAGCCGTTCGAGCGCCGCCCCCGTGCGGGCCCCTGCCTGCCGTACGGACTCCTCGAGCGAGGGCCCGGAAACGTACTCGCTGACGATGTAGGGGCTCTCGCCCACCACGCCGGTCGCCAGGATCTGGGCGGTGCAGAACCTGGCCACGCTGGTGGCGATCCGCACCTCGCGGACGAACCGCTCGCGCGCCTCCGCGTTGGCGGTCAGGTAGCCCTGCAGGATCTTGACGGCCACCCGTTGCCCGCCTGGCCCCTCGCCCAGGTAGACGATGCCCTGGCCACCCTCGCCCAGTCTCCCGAGGATGCGGTGTCCCCCGACCTCCGCTGGATCCTCAGGAATGAGCGGTCTCATCTCGACCACGATGCCCCTTTTCCCCCGTTAGCTCCCTAGAGAGGGCACCTGTATATCACCGAAAGGGAGCCCCAGATCATGGACTGCCCATACCCGTGGATCCGCGCACGTCAGAGATCGCGACCGACGTCCGCGACGAACCTGGCCAGCCCCGCCCGACGGCGGAACAGCTCGTGCAGCGCGGGCGTCGGCTCGTCACCGAGCCGATCGAGCGGCAGGGCCGTCCACGCGCCGCACAGCACCAGCGTCGCCGCGCACCCGAGCGCCACCTCGTCGGCGGCGAAGCCCGACCCCTCGACGTAGGCCGCCTTGATCGTCTCGTGTACGGCCGGCAGCTCCTCCGGCGCGAGCTCCCCCGTGTGTGCCCTGCCGACCAGGAGCTGCGACAGGTCGAAGCCCGCGCAGGTCGCCCACGGCCAGCTCCAGTCGATCGCCACGAACCGCGCGGAGCCGTCCGCGGGCACGAGCAGGTTGGCGGGGCACGCGTCGCCGTGCGAGAGCGTGTGCGACAGCTCGGCGACCGTCTCGACCAGCGACCCGATCCTGGAGGCGAGGGCAAGCAGATCCGAGCGCAGCTGCGGGTCGGCGTACGCGGCGACGAGGGGGTGCCGCCAGAGGTCGGGGTCGCGCAGCGCGGGCAGGAACAGGTGCTCGACGGGCCCGCCGAGAAAGTGGCGCAGCCCCTCGTTCGGCCCGGTGGCCGGATGCATGGCGGCCAGCCGCCCCAGCAGGGTGGCGGCGGAGCCGTACCTGTCGAGGTCCCAGGTGGCGTCGGCGGTCCGCACGTCCTCCAGCCACATCACGTGGCGGTCGGCACCCAGGTCCTCCACGTGATAGAGGCGCGGCAGGCGCATGCCTGCGGGCAGCGCGAAGCCCGCCAGGTAGGTGTCGAGATCGACCCGCCACGGGAAGTTCGCCGTTGTGTTCTCCAAGCCGGGGCGGCGTTCGGGCGACTCGATCGACTTGACGAAGAACGACCACGGCACGCCCGCCGTCGTGGTGCCGTGGAGCCTGCGCAGCGAGGTGGTGGACAGCGCGCCGAATCCATGGGCGGCCACGGGCTCGCTGCGCTGCTCGGCGATCTCGGCCAGCGGGTCGCCGAGGCTCCGCCGTACCAGGTCCGTCAGGTCCATGGCTCGATCCTGCGCTCCCTGGGGAGTTGACGCACCCTCATAAGGCTTCTATGGTTCATTACAGGAGTAATGAACCATAGAAGCGAGTAGCCATGTTCGACGACCGGAGCCCCATCTACCGGCAGATCGCGGACCGCATCAAGGCCGAGGTCATGAGCGGGGCGCTGCAGGGAGACGAGCAGGTCATGTCGACCAACCAGTACGCCGCCTTCTACCGGATCAACCCCGCCACGGCGCAGAAGGCGTTCCAGCAACTGGTCGACGAAGGCGTCCTCTACAAGAAACGAGGTATCGGCATGTTCGTCAGCCCTGCCGCCCGGGACACGCTCCGCGCGGAGCGCAGGGAGGGCTTCTTCACCGAGGTGGTCGACCCGATGGTGACCGAGGCCAAGGCCATCGGCATCCCGCTCGACGACGTCATCGACCGCATCAGGAACGCCCGATGAGGATCGACATCGAGGACCTTCGGGTGAGCTACGGCGAGGCCACCGCCATCGACGGGCTGTCCCTCACGCTCGACGGCGGCAAGATCTACGGCCTGCTCGGCCGTAACGGCGCGGGAAAGACGAGCCTGCTGTCGGTCCTGGCGGGCTTCCGCAAGCCGAGCGCGGGCGCCGTACGGGCCGACGACCGCCCGATCTTCGAGAACACCGCGATCACCAGGGAGATCTCGCTGATCCGCGACGCGGGCGAGACGATCGACCTGGGCACGGTGGAGGACGCGCTGTACTTCGCCGAGGACCTGCGCCCCCGCTGGGACGCCGCCTACGCGAAGGAGCTCATGGACCTGTTCGAGCTCGACCCCAAGAAGAACGTCAAGGCCATGTCGAAGGGCCAGCGTTCGGCCGTCGGCGTGGTCGTCGGGCTCGCCTCGCGGGCTCCGTTGACCATGTTCGACGAGTCGTATCTCGGCATGGACGCCCCCTCCAGGCAGGCCTTCTACGACGCGCTGCTGGCCGACTTCATGGCCCACCCGCGCACAATGATCCTGTCCACACACCTCATCGAGGAGGTCAGCGCCCTGTTCGAGGAAGTCGTGATCATCGACAGGGGCCGCCTCGTCGTCCACTCCCCCGCCGACGAACTCCAGTCCATGGGCACCTCCGTCACCGGACCCACCGAGCAGGTCGAATCCTTCACCAGGGACCTGACCGTCCTCGGCACCAAGCAGCTCGGCCCGACCAGCTCCGCCATGGTGTACGGCCCGCTCGACCGCGCCGCGGCCCGCAAGGCCGGGCTGGAGACCGGCCCCATCGCGATGCAGGAGCTCTTCATCCACCTGACGGGAGGCCCGGCCTCATGAGATTCCCCCGCCGGCTCCTGGCCGCCAACATGTTCCTCGCGGTCTTCGTCTGGCTGGCCTACCTCGTGGTCATCACGCTGGTCACCGTCGGCATCGCCATCTGGGGCGAGCTCGACCAGAGCGTGTGGGAGAAGGCCGTCCAGCTGACCCGCTGGTACGCGCTGTTCGTCGGCGCCGCTCTGGTCACGGAGTTCCTGCCGCTGTTCATCGCCCACGGGCAGAGCCGCCGCCAGTTCGGCTTCCAGGCCGCGGTCACCCTCGCGATCTTCGCCCCGTTCCTGTCGGTCCTGCTGGTGATCAGCTTCCTGGCGGAGTCCTTGCTGTACGGCATGGCGGGCTGGACCTGGGCGCTCGGCCAGACCCACCTGTACACCGCCCCCACGCAGGCTCCGCTGATCTTCCTCGAGTACACGGTGATGTTCCTGGCCTGGCTGGTGACCGGCGCCTTCGTCTCGGCGGCGTTCTACCGGTGGGGTGGCGGCGGGCTGCTGGCCGTACCCCTCGGCATCGTCATGATCCTCTTCGCGCAGAGCGCGATCGGCGACAAGATGCCGCTGCCGTTCATCACGTTCAGGCTCGGCTTCGACCTCGAGCAGTCGGTGCCGCTGGCGCTGACCGTGGGCGTGGCGACGTTCGCGGTAGGCCTCGGCCTCACGTGGCCGATCATCCGGGACGTCCCGCTGAAGAACAACGTGTCATGAGCTCCTCGAACGCGCCCGCCAACTCGGCGGGCCGTTCCAGATGGAGGTCGTGTCCCGTGTCGGGCACCGTGACGAACCGGGCGTCGGGCCGCAGGCGCCGCATCTCGGCCACCTCCCCGGCGGGCAGGATGCCCCGCTCGCCGAGGACGACGGTCGTCGGGCAGGTGATGCCCGCCCAGTCCGCCCAGTTCGGGTGGCCCGTGTGGGCGGCGATGACGTCGACGACGACCTCGCGGTGGAACGGCGGGCGCAGGCCGTCCGCCGTGGAGACCAGCCCTGAGGCCCAACCCTCGCCGACCGGCCCGTCGCCGAAGAAGCGCACCGCGTCCTGGCGGGTGGCGAAGGGGACCGGCCAGGAGCCGAGCCAGCCGTCGATGTGGCCCGGCACCTCGCTCCCACCGGGCGCCGCGCCCGATTCGACCAGCAGCAGGCCCCGGACGACGTCGGGGTGCGCGGCGGCGGTCTGGATCGCGGTGACCCCGCCGAGCGACTGCCCGACGAGGACCACAGGACCGACGCCGAGTTCGCGGATCACGGCGACGGCGTCGGCGACGAAGGCGCTCCTGGAGGTGTCGCCGGGCCGGGGCTCGCTGGCGCCGTGGCCGCGCTGGTCGAGCGCCAGGAGCCGGTAGCGGCCGCCGAGATGCTCGCCGAGCGGCTCCCACTCGCGGGACTGCCCGGCCAGCCCGTGAAGCAGGAGGACTGCGGGCCCCTGTCCTCCGCTGTCGCGGCAGACCAGGCGAACGCCGTCACGCTGAAGGGTCGTCGTGTTCCACATCGCGGGTCACTCTACGCAGCGATGCGAAAGTGGGGGCCTCCTGGGTAGGGGACGCGCATGACCCTCATGGACAAGGTGCGCGCGTACCTGCGCAGCCCGCAAGGCAAGCAGACGATCGAGAAGGCCAAGCGCATGGCCAACGACCCGCACAACCAGGAGAAGGCGCGGCGCTTCCTGAGCCGATTCCGCTCGAAGCGGCACTGACGACCGGCCACGCCGATCCAGGCCAGGAGGCCTTACTGGTCCCCCTGGCCTGCTCTGGCATGCCTGAATTCGGCAGATCCGATCATGTGGTCATGTTCCTGCACCTACTATGACGAATCGCCACGAGGGGTTCGTGGGGAGCAGGGGGAAGGAAGCCACATGGCAACGGGGATTCTTCGGCCTCGCGGTGATACCGCCAAGGTCGTGCCCATCGAGCTCTTCTTCGACCTCGTCTACGTCTTCGCGATCACCCAGCTCTCCCACCTGCTCCTCGCCCACCTCGACCTGGCCGGGGCCGCGCAGACGCTGCTGCTCACGCTGGCGGTGTGGTGGGCGTGGATGTACGCGACATGGACCACCAACGTCGGCAATCCCGACCATCCCGTGCTGCGGCTGACGTTGACCGGGATGATGCTCGCGGGCCTGGTCATGTCGGCGGCGCTGCCCCAGGCGTTCGGTGATCGGGCGCTGTGGTTCGCGGGCGCGTACGTCGCCATCCAGGTCGGGCGGGCGCTGGCGATGGCCGTCTCGACGCGGACCGTCCCGATCGGGCACACCTACCGGCTGATCCTGGCCTGGCACGTCGTGGCCGGGGCGCTGTGGATCGCCGGCGCCGTCCTCGGCGGCGTGGCCCAGGTGACGCTGTGGGTCGCCGCGCTAGCCGTGGAGTACGGCGGGCCGTGGGCCGGATACCGCACGCCGTACCTCGGCAGGTCGTCGACCACCGACTGGACGATCGACGGCGCGCACATGGCCGAGCGCTGCCAGCTCTTCGTGATCATCGCGCTGGGCGAGTCGGTGCTGGTCACCGGGCTGACGCTGGCCGACAACGATCACCTGACCGCGGCCACCGTGGCAGCGTTCGTGATCGCCTTCCTGGGCAGCGTGGCGATGTGGTGGGTCTACTTCGACCGTACGGCGGAGGCCGCGGCCGAGGCGATCGCCGAGTCGGACGACGCGGGACGGCTGGGCAGGTCGGCCTACACCTACATCCACATCCCCATGGTCATGGGAATCATCATCACGGCGGTGGGCGACGAACTGGCGATCGCTCACCCGACGGGCGAGATCTCGCTGGGCACCGCGCTGACCGTGCTCGGCGGCCCGGCGCTGTTCCTGGCGGGGCACGCGCTGTTCAAGCGGGCGGTGTTCGGGGTCGTGCCCGCCAACCGGCTCATCGGGATCGCGGTGCTGGCGGCGGTGGCCGTACTCGTGATCCTGCTGCCCTCGCTGATGCCGCCGCTGGCCCTGGGCGTCGTCGCCACGCTGGTCGTGGGCGCCGTCGCGGCCACGGACGCGACGTTGGAACGCGCACGGAGCAGGCAGCTCCGCTAGGCGGGACCGCCGGAAGCAAGCAGCGCCGCCAGCTGGGACCGCCAGGGGCGAACACCGCTGTCACGCCGGACCGCCGGGTGCGAGCAGTGCCGCCAGCAGTAGTTCGACGGTGTCGTCGAGCGAGCTGTCGTGGCCGATCACGCGCTCGTCCGGGTGGGGCAGCAGGTCCCGCTCGATGTACCACTCTCTCGCAGCAGTTCCTCGCCGACCTCCGCGCTCAACGGCCTGGTGGCGTGGCGGCGCAGCGTCTCGTCGAGCGGCACCTCGAGGTAGAAGAAGTCCGCCCTGCCGGCGTAGTCGCGCGCCAGGCCCGCGAGCATGGCGCTGTAGCGGTCGGCCGTGAGGATGCCTTCGAGCACGACGTGGTGCCCGTGTTCCAGTGAATACCGGGTAATCGTGTCGATGAGGCCGATGTTCACGCCGTCGGGCCGGTCCCGCTCGCGCAGGAGGTCGCGGCGGATGGCGTCCTGGCCGACGATGGCCAGGCCGCGCCTGCCGTAGGCGGTGCGGAGCGCGCGGGCGGTGGTCGTCTTGCCCGAGCCCGAGTTGCCGCGCAGCACGATGAGCCGCGTGGGCGCCCTCACGGCAAGAACCCGTTGGCGGCCAGGGTCAGCAGGCGGTCCATGAGGTCGTCGCGACCTGGCGACTGCTCGACCGCCCAGGCGATGCCCGCGACGAGGGCGAGCAGCTCGGCGCCGGTGACTTCGGGACGCACCTCTCCCGCCTCCTGCGCCCTGGTCAGCAGCCTGCCGCCCGCCGTGCGCATGCCCTCGCAGGAGGCGTGCAGCTCCGAGCCCTCCTGCCGGAGCGCGGCCATCACGGACTCGGGCAGCCCCCGGTAGGTGGTCGACCGCACGGCGAACACGCGCAGCCATTCCAGCAGGGCCTGGCGGGGCGAGGGGGAGGTCAGCAGCTCGTCGGCGCGCTCGCGCATGGACTCGAAGCTCGCGCGCGTCAGCGCCTCCAGCAGCGCCTCCCGCGTGGGGAAATGCCGGTAGAGGGTGCCGATGCCCACGCCCGCGCGGCGGGCGACCTCGCGCAGGGAGGCGTCGGTGCCCTGCTCGGCGAACACCTCTCCGGCCACGTCCAGCAGGTGCTCGCGGTTGCGCCGCGCGTCGGCGCGGGTCAGGTCGGGCATGCGTCCCCCACTGGCAATCGGAGCATCGCTCCGCTTATTATCGGAGCACTGCTCCACATCCTACTGAAGGGGAACGCAGATGACACGGATCGTTCTGGTCACGGGCGCGACGGGAAAGCAGGGCGGCGCGACCGTCCGCCGGCTGCTGGCCGACGGCTGGCGGGTACGGGCGCTCGTGCGCGACCCCTCGGCGCCGGCCGCGCGGGAGCTCGAAGCCGCCGGCGCCGAGCTCGTCGAGGGCGACATGGGCGACAGGGCCGCGCTCGACGCGGCCGCCGAGGGTGCCTACGGCGTCTTCAGCGTCCAGCCCACCGCGGGCTCGGCCGACTTCGACCACGAGGAGGTACGGCTCGGCGTCAACGTGACCGACGCCGCGCGCGAGGCCGGGGCGAAGCACCTCGTCTACACCTCGGTTGGCGCGCTCCATCGCACCCCTTACGTCCGGCAGTGGGCGCCCAAGCTGGACATCGAGCGACACGTACGCGGGAGCGGCGTGCCGTACACGATCCTGCGGCCCGTGCAGTTCATGTCGAACCACCTCGACCCGCGCTTCGGCGTCTTCGGCGAGACGGCGCTGGTCAGGATCATCCCGCGGGGGATGACGGTCCAGCTGATCGCCGTGGCCGACATCGGGGCGTTCGCCGGGCTCGCCTTCGGCGACCCCGACACCTATGTGGGAAGGGAGATCGACCTCGCGGGCGACGAACTGCCGCGCGACAGCCTGGTGGCGGCGATCGGCGAGGTGGTGGGCGTGCCGATCGACACCGCCCCGCTGCCGGCCGAGCTACGCGAACGGCTCGGCGGCTACGAGCCCGACCTGACGGGATCCTTCGCGGGGTGGAACGCGGACGTGCCCATGCTCAGGCGCCTGCACCCCGGCCTGATGGACTTCGCGACCTGGATGGAGCGTGAGGGCGCGGACGCGTTCAGGGCGCTGGCGGCGCAGCAGAGTGTCGGTGGCGCCTCCTAGAGTGGGCGCGTGCTTCCAGATCTACGTGAGCCCGTCATCAGGCAGCTCGCCGAGTCCGACCTGGCCCGCCACCACTGGCGGGCCGACGACGACGATGGCGGGGTGTGGCTGTTCGAGAGCGTCGAGGGCGACGGCGAGCACTGGGCGATCAGGCAGGTCGAGATCGGCGCCGATCGCTCCGTTCACCGCTACTGGTGGCGCCGGCTGCAGGACGAGCACGGCTTCCTCACCGACCAGCCGCTGGAGATCTGGGAGCTGACCGAGATCAGCCGGGAGGCGTTCGAGTCGGTGTGGGAGCTGGCGGAGTAGCCGGGTCAGCCCTGGGCGATTCGGTGTGGAAGCTGGCCGGGTAGCCCGGTCAGTTCTGGGCGGGGCGGTGTGGGAGCTGGCCGGGCAGCCCGGTCAGCTCGGGCCGAGCGGCACGGCGACGGAGATCTCACCGCCCAGCTTGTGGTCGAGCAGCAGGTCGAGGTCGTCGCCGCTCCAGAAGCGTCCGGGGTCGTACCAGTTGGGCCTGCGTCCCGTGGGCAGCAGCCCCATCTCCTCGTAGGTGACGGCGACGACCTCGGCGCAGTAGGCGCGCTCCAGCGCCCGCTCCCCCGCCTCGCGCCGCAGGCGCGGCACCCTGCCGCGCAGCCACCGTCCCGCCAGGCGCGCGGTCGAGGGGAACGGCGTACCGTCGAGCCTGGCGACCGTGCGCAGGGCGGCGTCCTCCATCTCGGCGGTGGCCTGGGGTTCGAGCTGGCGCAACCAGCCGCGCTGGCCGTACCTCTGACCCCACACGGTGACGGCCTCGCGCAGGTCGTGCAGCTGCACCCCGCGCTGATGGGTGCCCGACCACAGGTCGAGCAGCGACTTACCGAGCTCGGCGTGCCACATCATCGGCGGCAGGTCCTCGATGACGATCGACATGCCCACGTGGTTGACCGGGCTGTTGGTCACCGTCTGGATCGCCCGGTCCGGCACCGATCGTCCCCTGAACACCCAGAGGTCGCCGGTGCGGGTGAGGTTCACGGCCTGGTCGAGAGTCAGCACACCACTACCCTAGGCAGATGCGGACGAAGTGGTGGAAGATTCTGGGCCTGGCCGGCATGGCGGGGGTCGCCGCGACCGGCGTCGTCATGGCCCGCGCCGAACGGCGGCGCCGCGCCTACACGCCCGAGGAGATCAGGTCCAGGCTCCGCGAACGCATCGAGGCGCCGGACAAACAAGCCTGACAAGGGGCCGGACGAGCGGGCCGGACGAGCGGGCCGGACAAGCAAGCCTGAGTAGCGGGCTGGACGAGCGGGCCGGACAGGCACAAGCAGGGCCCGACCTCAGCCGACCGGGCGCAGGTCGTGGACGAAGACCACGTCGGGATAGGCCGGGTTGTCGCTGTAGCCCTGGACGCCGTTCAGGTAGACGCGCTGGTAGGTGACCACCCACGGCACCACGGCCGCCGCCTGGACGTCGAGCAGCCTCCTGGCGAGCTTGGCGTAGGCCTTCTGCGCCGCTGCGCGGTCGGTGGCGGTGAGCTCGGGCAGCGTGTCGATCAGCGCGTCGGCTTCGCGGTCCTTCAGGTAGGTCAGGTTGAAGTCGACGGTCTCCGCGCTCCTGAAGACGTTGCCGAACCAGGAGTAGGCGTCGGCGTAGTCGGGCCACCAGTACATGAGCAGGATGTGCTGGCCGCGCCGCTTGCCGCGGTCCCACTGCTCCTCCCAGGGCATCGCCCTGCCCATCAGCGTGATGTTGAGTGGTTTGAGGGTGGCGGCCAGGCGCTGGACGAAGACCCGCTGGTCTGCGTCGCCCTGGGCGTAGGTGAGGGTGAGGCGCAGCGGGCGGCGGCCGGGGCCGTACCCTGCCCGGGCGAGCAGGCGTGTCGCGCCCTGCAGGTCCTGTCGCGGCGTACGGTCGGCGACGTGGCCGGTCAGCCCCTCGGGAACGATGCCGGTCGCGGGAGAGGCGGCCCCGCGTAGCGCGCGCAGTGTGCCGGAGTAGTCGACGGCCTTGGCCAGCGCCCGGCGGACCCGCACGTCCGCCGTCGGCCCCGCGGCGGTGTTGAACAGCAGCATCGCCGTCTGGAACGACGGCATGGCCGCGGTCCGCACGCCCGGCGTCCTGCTCGCCCTGCGGTAGAGGGACGGGTTCAGCCGGTGCGCGAAGCTGGCCTCGCCGCGCTGCAGGCGGCGCCACCGCTCCTGGGTGTCGGGCACGACCGTGTACTTGACGGTGGTGTAGTGGGGCCGGTCCCAGCCACCCCAGTAGGGCCGGTAGGCCTTGAGCGTGAGTTCGTCGCTCTTGCCCTTGCGCCACCCGGCGACCGTGTAGGGGCCCGTGCCGGCGTCCCTGCCGCTCTCGAACCACTTCTTGAGGTCGGGGGCGGCAGCGGTGTCGTAGATGTAGGCGGCGTAGCCGGAGGAGGCGACGAGGTCGAGCGGCACGGCGTACTTCAGCCTGAACGTCACGGTGAGCGGGTCGTCGGCTCTGATGGCCTCGACCGCGTCCCAGATGTAGGAGGGTCCGCTCTTGGAGCGCATCGTCCGCTCGATCGACGCCTTGACCGCGGCGGCGTCCATGGGCCTGCCGGTGTGGAAGGTGACGCCGGAGCGGAGGGTGAAGGTCCAGGTCCTGCCGTCGGAGGAGGTGCGCCACGAGGTGGCCAGGCGCGGGCCCGCCTTCTTGGTGACCGGGTTGTAGGTCGTCAGCGACTCGTAGATGTTCTGCATCGCGATGATCTCGTTGGAGTAGGAGGTGGCCGGGTCCCAGTCGGTGACCACGTCGAGGCTCGCCACATAGACGAACGTGGACTCCTTCGCCAGCGGGCGCCGCTCCTGCCGTGCCTGCGGGGTCGAACAGCCCGCGAGGAGGAGCGCGAGCGCGGCCGCGATCAGCCGACGGCGCATCTGCCTCCCTCTACTCCCCGATTGTGCTGGCGAACCTACTGCATGATCACGAAAACACGCCGAAAATCCCGAAAAATCGGGAAAAAGTGTGGTGCAGTTGCTAGGCTCTCACCTGTCCCAAATCCGGGGTTCCGATACTAGGGACCGACCGGAGTGAGGTGCCATGGGCCGAAGCCGCACGATCAGAGTGAAGATCGTCGGCCTGCTGCTGGTTCCGCTGGTGTCGATGATCACTCTATGGGGTGTCATCGTGGCGGTGACCGCAGGCGAGAGTCTCGAGCTGCGCTCGTACAAGGAGCGCTGGACCAATCTACGCCAACCGGCCGGCCAGTTGATCGGCGAGCTCCAGCGCGAGCGCCTGACCTCGGCCAGGCTGGTGGCCCACCGACACGTCGCCGCCGACCAGGCCGACGCCTACGAGCAGCGGGCCAGGACCGACGCGGCCAGAGACCTGTTCCGCCGGCTCTCCGACCGTTCGCGTGGCTCGACCACCGAGGCGGTGCGCCGCCAGATCGACGCGGTCTCTACCCAGCTGTCGCGTCTGGAGGCGATCAGGGCCGAGGTCGACGCGGGCCTGTCGCCCAGGCTGCCGGTGGTCGAGGCCTACAACGCGATCTCCGACGCGCTCTTCGGTCTGCAGCGGAACGTCGCGCTGATCGACGACATCCCGATCTACGAGCAGTCGCGCCTGGTCATCAACCTCGGGTATGCCAAGGAGCTGCTGACCAGGGAGCAGGCCATCGCGGTCGGCGACCCGGCCGCCGAGGAGCGCAAGCTCTTCACCCAGCTCGTCGGCAACCGCCGCTTCCTCATCGACCAGGCGCTGGCCGAGCTGGACGCGCCGCTGCGCGAGATCCAGGTCGGCATCATCACCTCCCCCGCCTACCAGCGGCTGCGGATCATGGAGGAGCAGATCATCGCGGGCCGCGCGCCCGCCGACTGGCCGTCCACCTCCACCGCGCTGGCCAACGCCATCCAGAACGCGCAGAACGAGGCGAGCGTCATGCTCACCGAACGCGCCGAGCCCGTGGCCGACGCGGTGCTCGTGCGCGCGCTCGTCCTGGCGGGCACCGGCCTGCTGGTCGTGGTCGTGTCGATCGGGATCTCGCTGCGGATGGGCAACAGGCTGTCCAGGGAGCTGGCGGGGCTGCGCCAGGCGGCGCTCGACGTGGCCGAGAACAGGCTGCCGCTGGTGGTGCGCAAGCTCAGGCAGGGCGAGGAGGTCGAGGTGCCCGAGCTGACCGTGCCGGGCAGGACGGCCGAGATCGCCGACGTCGGCAAGGCCTTCGCCACCGTCCAGCAGACCGCCGTCGAGGCGGCCGTGGGCGAGGCGAAGCTGCGCGCGGGCGTCGGCCAGGTCTTCCGCAACCTCGCCAGGCGCAGCCAGGCGCTGCTGCACCGCCAGCGCATCCAGCTGGACGGCATGCAGCGCACCGCCACCGACCCGCAGGCCCTCGACGACCTGTTCCGCCTGGACCACCTGACCACGCGCATGCGCCGCCACGCCGAAGGCCTGATCATCCTGTCGGGCGCCGCTCCGGGCCGCGGCTGGCGCAAGCCGGTGCCGCTGCACGACGTGGTGCGCGGTGCCTCGGCCGAGGTCGAGGACTACCCCAGGGTGACCGTCTCCCCCATGCCCGCCCACTCGCTGGCCGGGCCCGTGGTCGGTGACGTCATCCACCTGATCGCCGAACTCATCGAGAACGCCACTGTCTTCTCCCCTCCGCACACCACCGTGACCGTGCGGGGCGAGCTCGCCGCGCACGGTTTCGTGGTGGAGGTGGAGGACCGGGGCCTTGGACTGGGCGAGGAGGAGCTGGCCGAGCTCAACGAGCGGCTGGCCAACCCGCCCGAGTTCGATCTCGCCGACAGCGAACGGCTCGGCCTGTTCGTCGTCGCCCGCCTGGCCGCCAGGCATGACATCCGCGTGACGTTGCGCGGTTCGCCATATGGAGGGACCACCGCCATCGTGCTGATCCCCGCAGAGCTCGTCGTTTCACCCGAGGAGCAGGAGCCGGAACCCGTGAGAAAGATGCGGGTGGTGACCAGTGAGTGAGGAGCGCTGGCTCGACGAGGACGCAGGTCCGATCGTCCCCGCCTACCTGCTGACCCGTGGTCGCACCGTGCCCGCGAGCGAGGCCATCGACCTCATCGCCGTGATCATCACGGCGGGCGGTCTCGCCATGCCCGTGGGCCTGGGCCCCGAGCATCTGATCATCCTGCAGCAGTGCACCAAGCCCACCAGACTGGTGGACGTGGCCGCCGAGCTGAACCTGCCGATCGGCGTCGTGCGCGTGCTGGTCGGCGACCTGCACGCGCAGAAGCTGGTCGAGGTCGAGAAGCCGCCGCCCGCGCCCGACGCCAAGGTGATGCTGGAGGTGATCAACGGGCTCCGCGCCCTGTGATCACCTATCGGGCCGCGAGGCCGGTCATGACCAGCTCCGCCCGGTGGCAGGCGACCGTCCTGCCTGCCACCTGGCGCGGCTCGGGCGCGCTCTCGCACTCGGGTACGGCCAGCGGGCACCGCAGCCTGAACGGGCACCCGGTGCCCGCGGGCGCCGACTCCGCCTTCCCCCTTGCCACCGGCGGCGGCCCGCCCAGCCTCGGCACCGCGTCGCGCAGCGCCAGCGTGTAGGGGTGGGCGGGCCGCCGCAGCAGGTCCTCCGTCGGCCCCGACTCGACGATCCGCCCGGCGAACAGCACATGAGAGGTACGGCACAGCCGCCCCACCACCGCCAGGTTGTGCGTGATGAGCAGCCGTTCGGTGCCCACGCTTTCCAGCAGGTCGAGGATCCTGGCCTGGACGGTGACGTCGAGCGCGCTGGTGGGCTCGTCGAGGATGAGCAGTTCGGGCCGCACGGCCAGCGCTCTGGCGATGACCACGCGCTGGCGCTGGCCGCCAGAGAGCTGGTGCGGTCTGCGCCCCGCCAGGGCGGGATCGAGGCCGACCTCCTCCATCAGCGCCGGCACCCCTGACATGTCGCGGCTGCCCTCGGCGATCGAGCGGCCGACGGACATCCTCGGGTCGAGCGACTCGGCCTGGAAGACGGGCTGGACGGCCTTCCTGAACGCCTTCATGTCGACCTGGCGCAGGTCCCGCCCGCCGTACGTGATGCGGCCTTTGACGGGTTTGAGCAGGCCGAGGAAGGCGCGGGCGAGCGTGGTCTTGCCCGAGCCTGACTCGCCGATGAGGCCGACGCCGCCCTCGGTGATGTCGAGTGTGACGTCGTGGACGACGGTGGCCTTGCCGTAGGCGAGCGTGACGCCCTCCGCGCGCATGATCAAGGGAGTGCCTCCAGCAGCTCGCGGGTGTAGGGGTGGCCTGGGCGGGTGAACACCTGCTCGGCCGGGCCCGCCTCCACGACCTGGCCGTCCTTCATGACCAGCACGCGGTCGGCGATCGTGGAGACGAGGGCGAGGTCGTGGGAGACGATCAGCAGGGCCAGGCCCCGTTCTTCGCGCAGCCTGCGCAGCACGCCGACGACCTCGGCCTGGACGGTGACGTCGAGGGCGCTGGTGGGCTCGTCGGCGAGGATCACCTCGGCGCCGAGCGCGATGGCCAGGGCGATGGCGAACCGCTGTGCCTGGCCGCCGGAGATCTCGTGCGGGTAGCGGCGCAGGATCATCGGATCGAGCATGACGGCCTCGCACGCCTGCGCCATCAGCCGTTCGATCCCGCCCGGCCCGGTGACGCCGTGGAGTTTGAGCGCCCTGCGCATCAGCACGCCGAGCCGCGTCGTCGGCGACAGCGCCGCCTGCGGTGACTGGATGACCAGCGCCGCCTTCGACCCCCTGATCGCCCGCAGCGCGCGCGGCCTGGCCCGCAGCACGTCCACCCCGCACACGCTCACCTCCCCCGACACCGTGGCCCCCTCGGTGAGCCCGAGCGCGGCCAGCAGCGTGGTGGACTTGCCCGACCCGCTCTCGCCCACGATCGCCACGCACTCCCCCGCCCCCACGTCGAGCGCGGGCACGTGCGCCACCACTCTGGGCCCGTAGGCGACCCGCAGGTCCCTGATGCTGATCACCTGACGGTCCTCCGCGGGTCGAGCGCGCCGCGCAGCCCCTCGCCGAGCACGTTGAACGCGAACGCCGTCAACAGGATCGCGAGGCCTGGGAAGGTGACCACCCACCAGTTCGTGGTGAAGAGCGCCTGCCCCTGCTGCACCATCAACCCCCATTCCGCGGTCGGCTCGTGCGCGCCGAGCCCCAGGTAGGACAGCGCCGCCGCGGTCAGGATCACGCCGCCCGCGTCGAGCGAGAGCTGCACGATGACGGGCGTCAGCGAGTTGGGCAGCACGTGCCGCCACACGATCACCGGGGCGGGCACGCCCAGACAGCGGGCCGCGTCCACGTAGCTCCTGGTGGCGACCGAGGCGGCCACCGAGGCCGACAGGCGGGCGTACCAGGGCCACCAGGTCACCGCGATCGCCAGGATCACCGTGGTCACGCTCGGCTGCAGCACGACGGCCAGGGCGAGCGAGAGCAGCAGCGCGGGGAAGGCCAGGAAGACGTCAGTGATCCGCATGATCACGTCACGGGCCCAACCGCCCGCGTATCCCGCGACGACCCCGAGCGTGACGCCGACCGTCGCGGACAGCGCCAGGACGGCGGCGGCGATCGCCAGCGAGGTGCGCCCGCCGTACAGGACCTGGGTGAGGATGTCGCGGCCGACGTGGTCGGTGCCGAACCAGTGGGCGCCGCCGGGCGGCAGCAGCGCCCGCAGCGGATCGACGTCGTTCTCCTCGTACGGCGCCAGCCACGGCGCGAAGAGCGCCGACAGCACGATGAGCACGAGCAGCACCGCCCCGAGGGCCGCGAAGCGGTCGGGGACCCGAAGCAGCCGCCTGCGCGGCTCGACGGCGGTCATCGCGCCCTCGCTCTCGGGTCGACGACGCCCTGGAGCAGGTCGACGACCAGGTTGGCCAGCACGTAGACGACGGCGACCAGCACGGTCACGCCCGCGATGCCCGGCGTGTCGGCCGAGGTGATCGCGTTGTAGGCGTAGCGGCCGAGCCCTGGCCAGTTGAAGACCGCCTCGACGAGGAAGCCGTTGACCAGGGAGTAGGCGAAGACGAGCGCGATCAGCGACAGCACGGGGTTGAGCGCGGGCCGCAGCGCGAAGCGCGTCAGGATGGCGCTCTCGCCGAAGCCCATGGCCCGTTCGAGCCGCACGTGGTCCTGGCCCGACTCCTCGATGAGCGCGGCGCGGGTCAGCTGGGCGATCACGCCCGCCGGGTAGGCGGCGACGACCAGCGCGGGCAGCACGAGGTGGTTCAGGGTGCTGGTGAAGATCGGCCAGTTGCCCGTGATGAGGGCGTCGACGATCGTGATGTTGGTCCAGAGCGTGAGGGGGCTGGTGGTGTCGAGCGTGGTGTCGTACTCGCCCGCGACGGGGAACCAGCCGAGGTGGCTGGCGAACACGGTCTGCAGGGCGAGCGCCAGCCAGAACACCGGGACGGAGACGGCCAGCATGGAGCCCAGCCGTACCGATAGATCCGGAAATTTCGTCTTGTAGCGGGCGGCTAGCACGCCCACCGGCACCCCCACCAGGATCGCGACGACCAGCGCCGCGCCCACCAGCTCCAGCGTCGCGGGGAAGGCGGTGAGGAGGTCGTCGACGACCGGCCTGCGGGTGCGCAGGCTGGTGCCCCAGTCGCCGGTGACGAGATCCCTGGCGTAGTTCCAGAGCTGGACGTAGAGGGGCCGGTCGAGGCCGAACTGCTCGCGCGCGGCGGCGAGTTGCTCGGGCGTCGCCTTCGGCCCCGCGTACGCCACGGCCGGATCGCCCGGCACCATGCGCATGACGACGAACGTGAGCGCGACCACGCCGGCCACGACCAGGAGGGCCTGGCCGAGCCGGCGTGCCAGATAACGCGTCACCCGGTGGGCTTCAGGTCGTAGAAGGAGACCACGTTCGGGTAGGCGGGGTTGTCGACGTAGCCCTGCACGTCCGCCGACAGCGCGCGCTGGTAGGTCTGCACGTACGGCACCGCGACCGCGGCCTTCTCCTCGATGATCTTCTTCTGCAGGTCCGCGTAGGACTGCTCGGCCGCCGCCCTGTCGGTCGCGGTCAGCTCGGGCAGCGCGTCGATCGCCTTGTCGACGGCCTCGTCCTTGAGGTAGGAGAGGTTGAAGGAGACGGGGTCGGCGCTGCGGAAGACGTTGACGAACCACGAGTAGGGGTCGGCGTAGTCGGGGAACCAGTACATGACGAAGATGTCCTGGCCCTTCTTCTTGCCGAGGTCCCACTGCGGGTTCCACTGCATCGGCTTGGCCCGCAGGCTGACGTTGAGCTTCTTCAGCTCCGTGCTGAGCAGCGTTACCAGCAGCTGCTGGTCGGCGTCACCTTGGGCGTAGGTGAGGTTGAGCTTCAGCTCGTTGAGGTCGGGGCCGTAGTCGGCGGCGGCCAGCAGTTCGGTCGCCTCCTGGAGGTCCTGCTTGGGCTCCAGGCCGGGGGTGAAGCCGAGCAGGCCCT
This sequence comes from Nonomuraea sp. NPDC059194, assembly GCF_042754765.1. Classification (NCBI taxonomy): domain Bacteria; kingdom Bacillati; phylum Actinomycetota; class Actinomycetes; order Streptosporangiales; family Streptosporangiaceae; genus Nonomuraea; species Nonomuraea sp. NPDC059194. Next base: position 53,783 of record NZ_JBHZBH010000026.1, read on the forward strand.
GCGGCACCAGGCCCGAGCCCTTCTGCCCCGCGCCCTTGAGCGCGGCGGCCAGGCCGTCGTAGTCGAGGACCTTCTGCAGCGCCTGCCGGACGCGCACGTCCTTGAGCGGGCCGCTCTCGGTGTTGAACAGCAGCATCAGGTTCTGGAAGGACGGCGTCTGCGCCGCCTGCACGCCGTCGGTGCCGCCCGCCTGCGCGAACAGCTGAGGGTTGAGCCGCTGGACGAAGTTCACCTCGCCGTTCTTCAGCAGCTGCCAGGCGGTGTTCAGCTCGGGCGTGACGCGGAAGGCGACCTTCTTGTACTGCTCGGGCTTCCAGCCGCCCCAGTAGTCGGCGAAGGCCTTGAGCGTGAGCTCGGTCTCCTTGCCCTTCTCCCACGTGTCGATCGTGTAGGGGCCGGTGCCCGCGTCGGCCTTGCCGTCCTTCACCTGCTCGACCGCGCTGGTGTCGTAGATGTAGGAGGCGTAGCCGGAGGAGGCGACCAGGTCGAGCGGGGCGGCGTACTTCAGCGTGAACTTCAGCGTGCCGTCATCGGGCGCCTCGATCTTCTTGACCGCGTCCCAGATGTAGGCGGCGCCGCTCTTCAGCTTCATGGTCCGCTCGATGGCCTTCTTGGCGGCCTCGGCGGTGACCGGGTTGCCCGAGTGGAACTTCACGCCCTCGCGGAGCTTGAACGTCCACTCCTTGCCGCCGTCGGCCGAGCTCCACTCGGTGGCCAGGCGCGGCTCGGGCTTCTGGGTCGTGACGTTGTAGCGGGTCAGCGACTCGTAGATGTTCTGCATCGCGATGTTCTCGTTGGAGTACGAGGTCGCGGGGTCCCAGTCGGTGACCACCTCGAGGTTGGGCGCGTAGACGAACGTCCTGTCGTTCTCCGCCGCCGTGCTCGCCTGGGGGGAGGCTGTGGATCCCGTGGCGGTCCCTGTGGCGGGCGCCGAAGGGGGCTGGCTGGCACCTCGCACCTGGCCGCCCGCGCACGCGGATGCGGTCATGGTCACGGCCCCGACGACCCCTGCGGTGAGCAAACGCTTGTGCCAGCGCATGGGGGGAGTTCCTTTCGTAAGCCACTCTGACGGGATCCGTGCTTTTCGCCCAGGTTTCGCCCCGCCGGGCAAGATCGTAGCGACTTACGCCTCCCCCTTTGCGGGCATCACCACAACAACAGCCCGGCCCCCGCGACGGCCAGGGACGCGAAGCTCACCAGGCCCCTGATCGTGTTCCACCTTCGCCAGCGGGCGGAGTAGGCGGCCCAGAGCCGCTGCGGCTCGCCCTGATCGGCCTCCAGGGCGTTGTTCATCGGCACGTTGACGGCGGCCGTGACCGCGAACGAGCCGGCGATGTAGAGCCCGCCCGAGGCGAGGAAGGCGATCCCCGCCCCGGACACGTCCTGCGTCAGCAGCAGCACGCCGGTCGCGACGGGAGCGACCGGGGCCGCCAGATACATCAGCAGGAACACCGGGTTCAGGATCTTCCTGTTCATGCTGCGCATCGCCGCGACCGCCTGCTCGGCCCTGATCGCGTCGAGCCCCGGCATCACCGAGATCGAGAACCCGTAGAACAGCCCTGCCATCGCGCCCAGCAGCACCAGGCTGAGCAGCGCGGCGATCTGCGTCAGCGTCGTCACCGTCCGCCCCACACCCCGGTCGCCGCGGCCTCCTCGGCGTACAGGCGGAAGTCGCGGGGCTCACGGCCCAGCGCCCGCTTCACGCCGTCGGCCAGGTAGGCGTTGCGCCCGTCCAGCACCTTCGTGAACAGCTCGGTCAGGAACTCCACGTAGTCCGCGGGCACCTCACCCTCGGCCAGCATGGCGGCGAACTCCTTGGTCGTCACCGACTCGTACCTGATCTCCCTCCCGGTGGCCCTCGCGATCTCCGCGACGGCGTCACCGAAGCTCAGCAGGCGGGGGCCGGTCAGCTCGTAGATCTGCCCTGCGTGCCCCTCGGTGGTCATCGCGGCGACCGCGACGTCCGCGATGTCCTCCGCGTCGACGAACGGCTCGCCGATGTCCCCCGTGGGCAGCACGACCTCGCCCGCGAGCACCGGCTCCAGCAGGAAGGACTCGCTGAAGTTCTGCGCGATCCAGGTCGAGCGCAGGATCGTCCAGTCGGCGCCCGAGTCGATCAGCGCCTGCTCGGTCGGCAGGCCCTCCTCCTCACCGCGGCCCGCCAGGAGCACCAGCCTGCGCACGCCCATCGAGACGGCGAGCCTGGACAGCGCCCCGATGTGCTCGGCCGCGCCCGGCGCCGCCATGTCGGGGTAGTAGGCGATGTAGGCGGCCGACATGCCGTCCAGGACCGGCGCCCACGTCCTGTCGTCCTCCCAGTCGAACCTCGGCGTGCCGTTCCGCGAGCCGACGCGAACCGGCAGACCGAGGGACTCGAGCTTGTTCACCACGCGGCGGCCGGTCTTGCCGGTCCCGCCCAGAACCAGGTTTGTCATGCCTCAAGCCTGGCCGGGACCCCCTGGCCGAGACCATCGCTGAGAAGCTCGCCCCCATCATCGAGCGTCTAGGCTTCGGGACATGGACGCTCTCGCAGGACTCCTCGACGGCCCGCGGGCCAGAGGCGCCTTCCTGCTCCGTTCGATCATGATCCCGCCGTGGTCGGTGCGCATCCTCGACCGGGCCCCGCTGACGCTGGTCTCCATGCTGCGCGGCGAGTCGTGGGTGGTCCCCGACAGCGGGTCTCCCGTACGGCTGCGGCCGGGCGACGTGGCGATCATGCGCGGGCCCGAGCCGTACACGGTGGCCGACGACCCCGCCACCGAGCCCACCGTGCTCATCCACCCCGGCGAGCGCAGCACCACCGTCGACGGCGTGGAGCTGTGCGCGACGATGGACCTCGGCGTCCGCACGTGGGGCGACAGCCTCGACGGCCCCACGATCATGCTCAGCGGCACCTACCAGATGCAGGGCGAGATCAGCACGCGGCTGCTTCGCGCCCTGCCGTCGACGCTGCTGGTGCCCTCGCTCGACTCGCCCCTGCTCGCGCTGCTCGGCGACGAGGTCGCCAAGGACCAGCCGGGCCAGGAGGTCTTCCTCGACCGGCTGCTCGACCTGCTGCTCATCGCCACGCTGCGCGCCTGGTTCTCCAGGCCCGAGGCGGAGCCGCCCGCCTGGTACCAGGCGCACAGCGACCCCGTCGTCGGCCGCGCCCTGCGCGTGCTGCACAACGAGGCCGCCCGCCCGTGGACCGTCTCCTCGCTGGCCGAACGCGTCGGCGTCTCCCGGGCGGCGCTGGCGCGCCGCTTCACCGAGCTGGTGGGCGAGCCGCCGATGTCCTACCTGACGAACTGGCGGCTGTCCATGGCCGCCGACCTGCTGCGCGAGCCCGACGCGACCGTGGCGTCGGTGGCCCACAAGGTGGGGTACGGCAGCGCGTTCGCGTTGAGCACGGCGTTCAAGCGAGAAAGAGGCCTGAGCCCACAGGAACACCGCATGGCCCCCGCATAGCCCCTCCGCGACCCACAGCTCCGCTCGCGGGCCTGCCATTCCTCGGAAAACGCCCACCCGCGACCACGCGGACGGCCGCACGGACCGGCCCCACTCTGCCGGCCCCCTCAGAAGAACGCCCGCCCGCGACCACGGGGTCGGCCGCGCGGTGGGGTGCCAGAGGGGCAGGCGGGGCGAATATTACGCTCCGTTGCGGTTCTCGACTCTGAGCGCCGGAGATATTACCCTGCGTGATCGCCGCAGCGCCCCGCCTGACCCCCGGCGGAAGAGCATGGCTGTGGGTGCTCATCGCCGCTCTCGCCTGGACCATGCAGGTCGGCGGCTGCACCACCGGCCACGCCGGGGCGCTCACCGCTGAACGTGAGGTGGTCACCCAGGACCGCGCCACCACCGTCGAGGAGGTCTCGCGGAGGTCCGAACAGCCCCTCCGCCGCCCCGCCCGCCGGGTGACGAAGGGGGACCGCACCCCCACCAACACCACAGCCGTCCCGCACCCGTGCGTGCGGACGGCCGAGCTCCGAACGCTGCTCTGCGTGTGGCGTACGTGACAGGGCCCGCGCCCGCCGTACCACCACATGATCGGAGCCAGAGATGAAGGATTGCTGCGTCGTTCTGGAGACTTGGACTCACCACTGCCCGCAGTGCCGCTCGGAGTGGCAGCACACCTATGAGGCATGGCACGTCGACAACGGGCGCGGCAGGTGCGCCGTGACCTGGCGTCACCACGGCCACCTGGTGCCCGCCCCGTGGTCGGGGCCCGTGTGTCCCGAATGTTCGACGCCGGCGAGGGCGACCGTTCCTCGCTGCGCCGGTGTCCCCAGGGCGACGGTTCCTCGCTGAGTGCGCGTGCCGCCGTCGTCTCCGCCGGACGGCGGCGGCATGCGCGTGGTCGTCCCCGCGTTCGCGGAAAACGTCGGTGCGGGGGTTTAGGGTTTCGGGTTCAGGCTCGCCGTGACGGCGGGGACCGAAGTCCTGCTGGGCGCGCGCCCTCGGCGGACGGGACCATGGGGAGACGGAGGCGCCAGACCGGCTTGCCGTACGGGAGGAATGGGCTTCTGCACGGCAAGGCGACGCCGGCGAGCGCACTCCGACCCCGGGTCCGGCACAATTGGGCGGCGGACCATCGAAAGGCGAATCAGTGCTCTCTATTCACCAGCGGATCGCGGAAGAGCTGGGCGTACGCGACGGGCAGGTGCAGGCCGCGGTCGACCTGCTCGACGGCGGCGCCACCGTGCCGTTCATCGCGCGTTACCGCAAGGAGGTCACCGGCACGCTCGACGACGCGCAGCTGCGCACGCTGGAGGAGCGGCTGCGCTACCTGCGTGAGCTCGAGGAGCGGCGCGCGGCGATCCTGGAGTCGGTCGAGTCGCAGGGCAAGCTCACCGACGAGCTGAAGGAGCAGATCCTCGCGGCCGACACCAAGGCCCGCCTCGAGGACATCTACCTCCCCTACAAGCCGAAGCGCCGCACCAAGGCCATGATCGCCCGTGAGTTCGGGCTCGAACCGCTGGCCGACGCGCTGCTCGCCGATCCGACGCTCGACCCCACCGCCACCGCCGAGCCGTACGTCGTGGAGGGGCTGGCCGACTCGGCCGCCGCCCTGGAGGGCGCGCGGGCCATCCTGATCGAGCGGTTCGCGGAGGACGCCGACCTGATCGGCACCCTGCGCGAGCGCATGTGGTCGTACGGCAGGGCAGCCTCGACCGTGCGCGAGGGCAAGGAGGAGGCGGGGGCCAAGTTCTCCGACTACTTCGCCTTCAACGAGCCGTTCACCAAGCTGCCCTCGCACCGGATCCTCGCGATGTTCCGCGGCGAGAAGGAGGAGATCCTTTCTGTCGCGCTCGAGCCCGAGGAGGGGCCCGAGTACGAGCTGCGCATCGCCTCCCGCTTCGGCGTCTCCGACCAGGGCAGGCCCGCCGACAAGTGGCTGGGTGACACGGTTCGCTGGGCGTGGCGCACGCGCATCCTCGTCCACCTCGGCCTCGACCTGCGCATGCGGTTGTGGCAGGCGGCCGAGGACGAGGCGGTGCGGGTGTTCGCCGCCAACCTGCGTGACCTGCTGCTGGCCGCTCCCGCCGGCACCCGCGCGACGATGGGCCTCGACCCCGGCCTGCGCACCGGCGTCAAGGTGGCCGTCGTCGACGCCACCGGCAAGGTCGTCGAGACCGCGACCGTCTACCCCCACGAGCCCAAGCGGCAGTGGGACCAGTCTCTCGCCGTCCTCGGCGCGCTCGCCCAGAAGCACGGCGTCGAGCTGATCGCCATCGGCAACGGCACGGCCTCCCGCGAGACGGACAAGCTGGCCGGCGAGCTGGTCAAGCACATGCCCGGGCTCACCAAGATCGTGGTGTCGGAGGCCGGCGCGTCGGTCTACTCCGCATCCGCCTACGCCTCCCAGGAGCTGCCTGACCTCGACGTGTCGCTGCGCGGCGCGGTCTCCATCGCCCGCCGCCTCCAGGACCCGCTGGCCGAGCTGGTCAAGATCGACCCGAAGTCCATCGGCGTCGGCCAGTACCAGCACGACCTGGCCGAGACCAAGCTGTCGCGCTCGCTCGACGCGGTCGTCGAAGACTGCGTCAACGCGGTCGGCGTCGATGTCAACACCGCCTCGGCGCCGCTGCTGACCCGCGTGTCCGGCATCGGTTCCACGCTGGCCGACAACATCGTCCAGCACCGCGACGCCAACGGTCCGTTCAGGTCGCGCAGCGCGCTGAAGGAGGTGGCGCGGCTCGGGCCCAAGGCGTTCGAGCAGTGCGCCGGGTTCCTCCGCATTCCCGGCGGCGACGACCCGCTCGACGCCTCCAGCGTCCACCCCGAGGCGTACCCGGTGGTCCGGCGGATCCTGACCTCGGTCGGCGCCGACCTCAAGTCGCTGATCGGCAACACCGCGACGCTGCGCTCGCTCAAGCCGGCCGAGTTCGTGGACGACACCTTCGGCCTGCCGACGGTGACCGACATCCTGGGCGAACTGGAGAAGCCGGGGCGTGACCCGCGGCCCGCCTTCAAGACGGCGACGTTCAAGGAGGGCGTGGAGAAGCTCTCCGATCTGGCGTCCGGGATGATCCTCGAAGGGGTCGTCACGAACGTCGCGGCCTTCGGGGCGTTCGTCGACATCGGCGTGCACCAGGACGGTCTGGTGCACGTGTCGGCGATGTCGCGCACGTTCGTCAAGGACCCGCGCGACGTGGTGAAGCCCGGCGACATCGTCAAGGTGAAGGTGCTCGAGGTCGACATCCCTCGCAAGCGCGTCTCCCTCACGCTGCGTTTGGAGGACGAGAACACGGCGGGCGCCCGTCAGGGGCGTGGCAGCCGTTCGTCGGAGGCGCGCGGGGACGGCCAGCAGGGCGGCGGCCGTCCGAGCACCGGCCGTCCAGGAGGCGGTCGCGCTGGTGACGGTCGCTCTGGAGATGGTCGCGGCGAGGGCCGCTCGGGTGGCCGCTCGGCTGACGGACGCTCGGGCGGCACCGGTCGCGGTGACGCTGGCGGTCGTGGCGAAGCCGGTCGCGGTGACAGTGGCCGTGGTGACGGTGGCCGCGGTTATGCGGGTGGCCGCGGTGATGGCGGTCGCGGTGACAGTGGGCGCGGTGACAGTGGCCGCGGCGGACGAGACGGGGGCCGCGGCAACGGCGGCGCGCGCAATGGAGACGGCCGTGACGGTGGTCGCCAGGGCGGACAGCGCGGCGGACAGCGCCGCCCCGCCCCGACGGGCGCCCTCGCCGAGGCCTTGCGCAAGGCTGGCCTGGCAGGCGACGACCACTGACCGCACCCGGGGTGCGGGCCCAACCAAGGCCCCGCACCCCGCCTCGCCCTGCCCCACCCCACACACCTTGTGCACCCGCCGGACCCGATCGGCCCACACCGGAACGGTCGAACCAGCTGGTCCGCATCGGAACCAGTCGATCGACACCGGAACCGGTCTATCCACATCCGCCGGAACCGGTCAGCCGTCACATCCCCGCACCGCAGATCGACGGTCGCCTTCCCCGCACTTCGCGGCATCGGTCGACGACCTCCCTCCCACACCTCCGACCGATGGTCGCTTTTCTCACCTCGCGACACCGGTCAACGACCGCCCTACCGCCACCTCAGATCGATAGTCGCCCCATACCTCGTGGCACGATCCGAGCCCGGTGATGGCATCTCACGACACCGACCAACGGCCCGTCGTGGCGCACCTCACGACACCGACCGACGTCGCGGCGCACCTCGCGACACCCGACCGTGGCGACACCGACCGACGTCGTGACGCGCCTCACGACACCGATCGGAGCCCGGCCGTAACCCACCTCGCGACAGCGATCGGAGCCCAGCCGCCTTCTCGCCGAATCCCGATTGGCCCATGTGGGGTGCCCCTCTGGCGTACCGCTTCGCTCCTCGCTGGGCCGGTGCGTTCGTGTCGGAAACACGCTGGTGCGGTTCAGCGGCGAGCGGACGGATGGCTGGCGCGCCTCGCCGAATGGGTACGGTCGGGGGGTGGACGAGACCAGTGACCTCTACCGCGACGCCGTCCGGCAGGCACGTGACCTGCTCAGGTGGCGATCGCCGCTGCGTGCCGAGCTGTGGGCGAGCAGGCTGACCGCCGAATGGCACGACGATGATGAGGCGAGACGCTCGTTCATGGAGCTCGCCACACGCGACGACACACCTGAGGCACGCCTGATCACGACCGCGCTCGCCTCCGTCGCCCAACCACCCGCCGCCGACGACGTGACCGACGGTGACGCGACCGCGAACGAGATCTCCGCAGCGAAGACGACCGGGGACGAGGCAATCGCAGGCGAGCTCTCCACGGCCGAGACGACCAGTGACGAGACGACCGCGAGCGAGATCTCCGCAGCCGAGGCGACCGGTGACCGTGTGCCCGGAAGTTCAACGCCCGCAGGTGAGGTGCTTCAAGACCCGGCGCTTCGATGGATGGAGCTCATGGGGCAGGCCCAGCCCAAAAGCGCGTGGTACGGCACTGCCGACCCCTACGGCGAGCAGGCGCTGGCCGTCATCTCCTTCGTCTACCCCAACGGCAAGGAGCCCCACCTGGCGGTGGTCGGCATCGACCAGGCCAACGGCGGGTTCGCGGTCGACGCGGTGATCGAGGAGCCGAAGTTCCTCGACGACCTCGATGTTCGCCCAGCCGATCCCGTGCGGGTGGCGGGCCGGATCATCAACGCGTTCGAGCTCACGGACGCCGTCCTGGGCGCCCCGGTCGCCGACACCCTCCCGCAGGGTCGCGCGATCGTGCTGGCCAGGGCCCGCAGCACCGAGGCCTCCACACCAGACACCAAGAGCACCGACACCACGCGCCCGGCACGTGCGAAGGACGAGGGTGTGGGCGTGCGTCGCGCGGAACGTGATGAACGAGGTCCGAGGGGCGGCGCGGGTGGGCGGCGGTCGCCGGATGACACCGTGGAGCGATTCGACGATCTTCCCGATGTGCCCGGCGCGGATGAGGCGTTCGCCACACTTGTGGAGTTCGTTGGCGATCGTCCGTCGTGGTGGAGTCCGGCGCGGGTCACACAGTTCGTGACCTCGTGGCTCCCCAGGGAAGCGATCATGAGCGAGACCGCCATCGACGCGATGCCGCAGGTCCTGCGGGCCTGGACGGCTCATCTGGGAGATCATCCGGAGGTGCGCGAACGCGTCGAAACCGACTCTCGGGATCTTCGGCTCCTCATGGCCGACGAGTTGCGGTTCAGTCTCGCCAAGCGGCTGAGGCTCGCCGAGAAGGACCACCGGGGGACGGACCGCTGACCAGTGCGGCTATGCTGCGCAGTGACCTTTTCTGCGGCCCATTGAGGGAGAGCTACAGCATGTACAAGGAGTTCGCGGCCGAGGCTGTCGTCTGGGTGGTCCCGATGGTGGTCCTCATCGGCCTCGCCCTCATGATCACCGCCTGATCCAGGGTATTCGCTGACTCAGCCCGCGAGACGGCCCTTTCCACAGGAGCCGTCCGTGGGCTTTCGGTCGTTTCCCTCGTTTGGATCGTCGTCCGTGCAGCCCGCGCATCGCGATCCCGGCCCTACGGCGCGGCCCTTGCCATACGGCGCGATCCCGGCCCTACAGCGCGGCCCTTGCCATACGGCGCGATCCGGGCCCTACGGCGCGGCCCTTGCCCTTCGCTGCGATCCTGGTGGGCCCTGCGGACCCCAGCCACGCCATCCGCCAGCGCGCCCCAGACCTTTCGCGCACCCTGGTTCTGGCGGGCGACGGCGCTACCACGCAACCGTGGCTTTGCGGCGCGTGCGAGGCCGCGGTATAGGTTTGCGGCGCGTGCGAGGCCGCGGTATAGGCCGGTCTCGAGGGTGATGCCTGCGGGTCAGCGGTAGTACAGGTAGCGGACGGCGGTGCGGGCGGAGACGTACCAGCGTCCGTAGTCGTACCGGTTACGCCACATGCTGGACAGCTTGCCCGACCGGACCGTGCAGGAGGCGATCCTGACGCTGCCCGCGCGCATCGTGCCCACCCAGTCGCCGCAGCTGCCGACGCTTCTCCCGTTGACCTTCAGCTTGGCGGTGAGCTTGACGCTGTAGACCGACTGCCGGGAGACGTTCTTGATCCGGACGTTGACCCTGCACGTGCTCCTGCATCTGCCGAAGTACGGCTTGCCACGCAGCAGCTTGGGCCGAGCCGAGGCGACGGCGGACGAGGAGGCCATACCGGACGAGGAAGCCGCACCGGACGAGGAAGCCACCGCCGACGAAGAAGCCACCGCAGAAGACGACCCCACCGCGGGCCAGGAAGCGACAGCGAGCGACGACGCCACAAAGGGAGAGGCAGCCACCGCAGAAGACGACGCCACTGCGGGCCCGGAAGCCGCAGCGAAGGACGACGTCACAGCGGGTGAGGGAGCGCCGAAGAGGGAGGACGTGGCAACCGACGAGAAAGCGGAAGGTCCCGCGGGGGCGGCCGTAGACGCCGAGGCGACGGCAGGCATTCCGAAGGCCAGCGAGGTGGTCACGGCAGCGATGGCGATATTTCGTAACATCCAGTCCCCAAGTCCCCCGTAAAGATCCAGAAGCCACGATTAACCCGCTAAACGATCGCCCCTGTCAACACAAGACAGGCGGCTAACCGGCGAACGGCGGAGCGTCCCCCGCCTCGGAGAGTTCGGCGATGGCGAGTTCGGCCGTGGTCCTGATGTCGAAGAACTTGTCGAGCGCGGTGATCGCGAACAGGTGCTTGCAGCGCCCGTTCAGCCCCGACAACAGCAGCCGCCCACCCGAGGCGGTGACCGCCTTGTGGAGGTAGACCAGCACGGACAGCCCCGAGGAGTCGCAGACACTGACGGCCTGCATGTCGATGACGATCATCGGAGGCTGACTGAGATCGAGCGCTTTGGTGACGCGATCTCGCACTTCGGCCGCCGATCCGAAGTCGAAGTCTCCTGTCAGCCTCGCGATGACACAGGGACCTTGCAGTCCGAGGCTGATCGACAAGGCCTGCTCCGCAGTCACCCAGCTCCACCTACCCGTGTAGCACGCTTCGATCCCGCTACCTTACCGAAGGTCGCGGGGACTTCCTCGCCCACCCGTCGGAGGGCGAGGCACCCGCGCATCACGCATCAAAGCACCACGGATCAAAGGAGCCGGGGGAACAGAGGCGCGGGGGCGGGCAGCCGCTCCCCCGTCACCTGCGCCGCCACCCTCGCCGCCGCTCCCGGCAGCAGATCTTCCAGCTGTACGGCAAGCGTCCGGCACGCGTGGACCAGCGTCGCCAGCGCGACCCGCGGGTCGGCCTGCTTCCACGGCTGTTCCCGCTCGATGTACTTGTTGGCCTCCTCCACGATCGACCACACCGCCGCGGCGGCCGCCCTGAAGTCGAACTCCTCCAGCGCCGCGTGCACCCGTTCCTCCACGTCGGGCACGAGCACGTCGGGAACGAGCACGTCGGGCACGTGCCCGTCGCAGAACCTGTGGACCATGGTGACCACGCGCTTGACCAGGTTGCCGAGGCCGTTGGCGAGGTCCTCGTCGTGGCGGGCGGCCAGCCGTACCTCGGTGAAGTCGGCGTCGCCGACGCGCGGCACCTCGCGCAGCAGCCACCAGCGCACCGCGTCGGTCCCGTAGCGGGCGGCGAGTTCGGCCGGATCGGCGGTCGCGCCGGACGACTTGGAGATCTTGCGGCCGTCGACGGTGAGGTAGTCGTGGACGTAGATCTCGGTGGGCAGCGGCTGGCCCGCGGACAGCAGCATCGCGGGCCAGTAGACGGCGTGGAAGCGGATTACGCCCTTGCCGACCAGGTGGATCTTGCGTCCGTTCGCCCACCAGCGCTCGTAGTCGTCCAGCGCGGTGACGTAGTTGGCGAGTGCGTCCCACCAGACGTAGATCACCTGGGAGGGGTCGCCGGGAACGGGGATGCCCCAGCCGCGGGCGCGTTCCTGCGATCGGGAGATGCTGATGTCCTGCAGCCCGGCATCGATGAAGGACAGCACCTCGTTCCTGCGGGCGGCCGGCTCGATCCGCAGCCGGCCGTCGGCGATCAGCGCCTTCAGCTCGTCCTGGTAGCGGGACAGGCGGAAGAACCAGTTCTTCTCCGAGACCTTCTGCAGCGGGCCGCCGTGCTCGGGACAGGTGTCCTCGGTGGAGAAGGCCTCGCAGCCGACGCAGTACAGGCCCTCGTAGGAGCGCTGGTAGACGTCGTGCTCGGCGGCCCGCCACAGCCGCTCGACGCCCGCGCGGTGGGAGGGGTCGCGGCTGGTGCGCACGAAGGCGTCGAAGGAGAGCGCCAGCGGCTCGCGCAGCGCCTCGAACGCCGCGGCGTTGCGGTCGACGAACTCCTGCACCGGCACGTTCGCGGCCTCGGCGGCCAAGACGTTCTTGAGCGAGTTGTCGTCGGTGCCGGTCTGGAAGCGCACCGGCTCGCGTCTGCGGTAGTGCCTGGCCAGCACGTCCGCCTGGACGATCTCCAACGCGAAGCCCAGGTGGGGACGGGCGTTGACGTAGGGGATGGTCGTCGTGATGTACATCGGGGAACCTCCAAAGGGGCCCCGGACATGCGAAGAGGCCCCGGTCATCAGGGCCTCTGCGAAGACGTCGGCGAGCCCCTAGGGGGCCATCATTCGCCGAGTCGTCATGGGTTGACGATATCAGGCGGAGTCCTCCTTGGACGGCACGATCAGCACGGGACGGCCCGCGTGGTGCAGCACCCGGTCGGACGTGCTGCCGAGCAGCAGCGACCTGACCCCGCCCTGCCCCCTGGTGCCCGTCACGATCAAGGTCGCGTCGAGCTCCTCGGCCACGTCCACGATCGTCGACCAGACCGCCAGCGAGTCGGGCTCCCAGCGCGCCGTGGCGTCGAGGCCCGCCTGGACGGCCAGCCGGGCCCCCTGCTCGGCCAGCTCTCTGGTGGCGGCCTGGATCGCCGCGTCCTCGGCCGTGGTGTCGACCGGCGCGATCATCCCCGCCGAGCCCCTGATGGAGGCGAGCGCCAGCCGCTCCCACACAGCCAGCACGACCGCCTCGTGTCCCTTCAGCAGGCTGCCCGCGTAGGCGATGGCGGCCTTCGCGTCGTCCGAACCGTCGTACGCCACCAGGATCGTCATCTCGGCTCCCCTCAACGTGGTGATCTCTCTCCACGTCCTACCCGGGGCATCCGTTTCAATCGTTTCGGGAGCGGTAGGGCGGATGCTATGACCGTGACAAGGTTCCATGATCTCTCGCTCGCCGACCGCGACAGGGAGTGGGACGCAGCGGAGGCCGAGCAGCGGGTCCGTTCCTGGGCGAAGGCCGAGGACGCGCCCAACGCGAAGTACCGCGAAGCCCACGTCTGGTACGACTCCGACAACGCCGACGAGTTCGGTGGGTACAAGCTGCCCATCGCCGACGTCGTCAACGGCACGCTCAAGGCCGTTCCCCGGGCGATCATGGCGGCGGGCGCCGTCATGCAGGGCGCGAGGGGCGGGGTGAAGATACCGAAAGACGAGGTGGACCGGGTCAAGGCCCACCTCGCCAAGTACTACGCCAAGCTCGGGGAGACACCCCCGTGGGAGCGTTGACCACCTACGCGGCCAGCGACCGCGACGTCTGGGCGGGAGCCGTCGCCGCTGGAGCGGCGTGCTGGACGGACACCAGCCGGTGACTGCGGTGGGCCCTCCCGTGCGGTAGCCGTACCAGATGCAGGGTCAGGAACAGCAGCAGCCCGAGCTCGGAGACCACCACGAACCGCTGGGTGAGCCCGGCCGGAATGTCGCTGTTGCTGAGCGGGATCCCGAACATCCTGACCACGTAAGGGATCACGACCAGCACCAGCGCGCCGAGCGCGACGGCGCTGAGCGCCTTCATCGCCCACGCGTAGCCCACCCTGGCCCTGGCCAGCAGGAGGCCCGCCACCGGCAGCACCAGGAAGGCGACGAACCCGGCGTAGCGGTGGATGCCGCCCGACAGCGACAGCGGCACCCCTGGCCGGTCGGTCGGGAAGAGGCCGAGCAGGAAGATGCATACCCCCCACACCGCCACCAGGGCCACGACCCTGCCGTCGCCGCCCGACCTGCGCAGCGCGACCGCGATGAGCGCCGCCCCGGCCGCGAAGAGCGTCAGCGAGGCGGGCAGCAGCCACCCGATCGGGTGGAAGGCGTACTCGCTGATCAAGGTGTGCATCGGGTCGAGCCCTGCCCCCGTCTGCAGCGCGAGCATCGCGCCCGCGCCCGTGCCGAGTGCCGCCAGTCCGCCGATGAGCAATCCCTTCATGCCCTCAACGCTCGTGGAATGCGGCCTTGCGGAGTATCGGAGATCGGCCCCACGCGGTCCCTGAACCGACCCTTACGACCTTGGGAGGAGCGTCCCCTGCACCACCCCGATGACCTGCCGGAAGCCGACCCTTGGTGGGGCTGCCCCCCTCAGGGTGAGTACGGCGGGCGCCCACATGTCCGTCTCGGGGATGATTCGCCGCCGCCCGAGGTCGCTCTACAGTCGGGGTTCATGAGGCTCGACTGGGCGATCGCCGCGATCGTGGCCGTGTTCTCGCTGGCAGAGGAGTTCGGTGGCCGGACCGTCGAACCCGACCGCGCCCACCCGGCGCTGTGGATCGGGCTCGCCCTGGCGAGCGCGGCTCTGGTGGCCGTACGGCGGCGCATCCCGTTCGCCGCGCTGGCCGTCTACACGGTGTTCGGCGGCGTGGCCATTCCCCTTTCGCAGGAGACGCTGGGCGCCTGGCAGTTCTATGTCGAACTGCTGCTGCTGTTCACGCTGATGGCGGAGGTGCCGCCAAGAAACTGGCGTACGCCCGCGGGCCTGGCACTCGCGCTCGGCTTCGTCGGCCTGATCGTCTTCACCGACGACGCGCCCATCGGCCCCGGCGACCTGGCCATCGCCCTGGTGATGACCAGCGTCGCGGCGGGCGCGGGCCTCGCCGTCCAGCGCTACAGGGAGGTCGCCGCCCAGGCGCAGGAGCGTGGCGCGCTGCTGGCCAGGGAGGCGGTCAACGAGGAACGCAACAGGATCGCCCGCGAGCTGCACGACATCGTCGCCCACAGCGTCAGCGTCATGGTGATGCAGTCGGGCGCGGTGCGTCGCTGCCTGAACGAGGAGCAGACGCGCGAGCGGGAGGCGCTGACGATCGTGGAGGAGGCGGGCCGCGGGGCCGTACACGAGCTGCGGCGCATGCTGGGCGTGCTGCGGTCGGGGCCCGAGACGGAGGTCAACATCCCGCAGCCCAGCCTGGCCCGGCTGGAGGAGCTGGTGGAGCAGGTGCGTGTGGCGGGCCTCGATGTGAAGCTCGACGTGCGCGGCGAGCCCGTCCCGCTCTCGGCGGGGCTGGAGCTGTCGGCCTACCGGATCATCCAGGAGGCGCTGACCAACACGCTGAAACACGCGGGAGCGACCAGGGTGGCGGTCACGGTCGCGCACCGGCGCACGGAGCTGTCGCTGGAGATCACCGACGAGGGGCCGACGCCGGGTCACGAGCCGCCGGAGCGGCGCGGGCTCGGCCACGGCCTCATCGGCATGAGCGAGCGGGTGGCGCTGTTCGGCGGCCGGATGGAGGCGCACCCCCTGCCGGAGGGCGGGTTCACCGTGCGCGCGACGTTGCCCGTCTGATCGTGTGGTTCACCGGTCGAAGTACGCCCGCACCACCGTCGAGCCCTCACGGGTGTGGACGCGGACCAGGTCGCTGAGCAGGTTGACGATCAGCAGGCCGCGCGAGCCAGGCGTGCGCGGGTCGACCGGGGAGCGGCCGGCGAGCGGGTCGGTGATGTGCCCCCCGTCGCTGACCTCGCAGACCAGGCGGCTCTCCTCGTGCCAGATCCGCAGCACGCCCGATCCGCCCCCGTGGTCGAGGCTGTTGGCGCCCAGCTCGGAGACCGTCAGCTGGACGTCGTCGAGGCGGGTGCCGGTCAGCCCGGCCGCCGTCGCCCACTCGTTGGCCAGGTGCCGTACCTGGCCGAAGTTGGTGCTGTCGAAGTGGAGCGCGACCGAGGCGGGCGGCTCGTAGAGCGGCACGTTGTAGCCGTCGATCACGCGCAGGGGCGCGTAGGCGGCGCTCTCGCGCTCGCCCGTGATGTCCTGGACGACGGGGTGGGTGAGCTCGGCGTCGTCGAGGATCTCCGGCTCCAGCCGTTTGACGTCGTACGGGCACATGATCGTCACGCGGCGGCCCTCGAACGCCAGGTTGATCAGCGCCTCGTGCTGGACGCACGCGGGGTACTCGGTGCCGGTGCGCCCGGCCCAGATGGGCTCGCCGATGATCCGCACGTGCCGGTCGGGGAAGTTGTCGGCGAACTCGCGCAGCACCCCGGGGATGATCCGGCCCGGATTGCGGCCCACGACGGTCATGTCCAGCATCCGCACCCGCTCGGCGGCCTCGTCGAGCTCGTCCCTGATCACCTCGAGATTCGGGCCCGGTACGGCCACGGCCACCGGGTCACCCGCCGCCAGTCCCGCGCGGATGAACGGGACGGTGCCCGAGAGGTAGTCCGCGTCGTCCCTGTAGAAGAACGCGGGGTGGGCGAACGCCATACCTGTGAGGTTACCGCGACAGGGTGAGTTACACCTGATCATCGGGTATGACATAGGTACTCCCCACTGGAAGGATTCCGCTAGGTGAAGAAGCTCCAGCTGGTCCCCCGCCCGCGGCCCCCTCGCCGCCCTCTCCCCCTCGACCTGCGAACTCCCTCCGGCAGACCCCTCCCTTTCTGAGGCTCCCCAACCCCTTTCCGACCCTTCCACCCTCCTTCCGAGCCCCTTTCCGAGACGCGGACGGATCCCGGGGACGGGCGCGCTCGTGCCTGGGTCAGTCCGGTGGGTTGATCTTGGTGATGTCGATCTCCTTGATCGGCCCCACGAACAACCGGTTGACGAACCACAGCACGACGCCGATGCCGACGAGGATGGCCGCCCGCAGGTAGACGTCGCCCGACCGGCCGGTGATGGGCAGGGTCAGGAACAGGCAGACCACCGCGCCCAGGGCGGGCATCCACGTGGGCGCGACGAAGTGCTCGTGCTCGACCCTGTCCTTGCGCAGCACCAGCACGCAGATGTTCACCAGCGCGAACACGCACAGCAGCAGGAGCACGGTCGTGTCGGCCAGCGGGCCGATCTCGCCCGTCGAGACCAGGGCGGCGGCGATGCCCACTGTGAAGACGATCGCCACCCACGGCGTGGCCCTGGTGGGATGGACCGCTCCAAAGGTGGCGGGGATGATGCGCTGCCTGGCCATGCCGTACACGAGCCTGGAGGCCATGAGCATGTTGATCAGCGCGGTGTTGCCGACGGCGAGCAGCGCGATCAGCGCGAACACCTTGGGCGGGAAGGCCAGGCCCGCCACCTTGACGACTTCGAGCAGCGGTCCCGTCGAGGCGACGAGTGTCTTGGTGTCGACCAGCATCGTGGCGGTGAAGGCGACCGCCAGGTAGATCACCGCGGCGACCGCGATCCCGCCGAACAGCGCCCGCGGGTAGTCGCGCTGCGGTTCCTTGGCCTCCTCGGCGAGGTTGACCGAGTCCTCGAAGCCGAGCAGCGCGTAGAAGGCGAGCGCCGTGCCGCCGAGGATGCCGAGGAAGGCGCCGCTGACCGGATGGAACTCCAGCGCCCTGGCCGGCTCGCCCTCCCCGGTGAACAGCGCGTAGATCCCGATGGCGACGATCACCAGCAGGCCGAAGGCCTCGATGATCGTCAGGGTCACGTTGACCTTCACCGACTCGGAGATTCCGGCGAAGTTCACGATCGTGATCAGGGCCAGGAAGATGAACGCGCCGACGACCACCGGCAGCGTGATGAACTCGGCCAGGTAGCGCCCGCCGAAGGCCCTGGCCGCGGCGCTGGCCGAGGTGATGCCGCTCATCATCACGGCGAAGGCCACGATGAACGTGACGAAGGGGATGCCGAACGCCTTGTTGGTGTAGAGGGCGGCGCCCGCCGCCTGGGGATACTTGCCGACAAGCTCCGCGTAGGCGGTGGCGGTCAGCGCGGCCAGCACGAAGGCGACGAGGAACGGCGCCCACAGCGCACCGCCGACATGCCCCGCCACCTTGCCGACCAGCGCGTAGATGCCCGCGCCGAGGATGTCGCCGACGACGAACAGCAGAAGCATCCTGCGCCCGATGACCCGCTTCAGTTCGTGACTTACGGTCATGGCCCGACTCCTACCCGTGCGTGTGACAGGTGATGTAAGCGGGATGTAAGTGAACATCAAGTCTGAGACCATAAGGTCCCTTCTGCTAGACATCCTACGAAGGGCACTAGAATGCGTTTCCTCAAGCGGGCCATCACCGTCTCCGCGGCCACGCTGACTCTCGCGGGCCTCACGGCCTGCGGCGCGGTGGGCACCGCCGTCGACTGCAACGCGGTCGCCAACGAGGCCACCAAGATCATGACTGAGTGGTCGGGAAGCCTGAGCACCGCCATGACCGACGACGCGGCCATGGAGAAGGCCTCCAGCACCGCCGCCGAGAAGTCCAAGGCCCTCGCGGCCAAGTACGACGGCGAGCTCGCCGCGGCCCTCAACGACCTGGCCGCCGGCTTCGAGAGCATCAAGGACCTCAAGGACGCCTCGAAGCTCACCGAGTTCACCGGCAAGATGCAGGGCTTCTCCACCAAGATCCAGAGCGCCTGCTCCTGATGAACCGCCCGGCCGCCGCACCGCCTGTGGGGGGCAGTGCGGCGCGGCGGCCAGGGTCAGCCGTCCGGTCTACCCTTGTCCTCCGTGCGCCTGACGACCTCCCCCCGCCTGTGGGTCTACCTCCTGTCGCTCGCCGCGGCGTTCGCCTACGCCGTACTCGGCCTGGTCAGGCTCGCCACCTTCCGCGCCACCACCTTCGACCTGGTCATCGTGGACCAGGCGGTGCGCGGCTACTCCCGCTTCGGCCCGCCGTACATCCCTTCGGTGGGCGTCTTCCACGGCCGCGGCCTCGACTACGTGCAGCTGGCCGACCACTTCTCGCCGATCTACGCGCTGCTCGCGCCGCTCTACTGGATCCATGACGGCCCCGCCACGCTGATCGTCGCGCAGGCCGCCCTGTTCGCGGCCGCGATCCCGTTCCTGTGGGTGTTCACCCGCCGAGTCCTCGGTACGGCTCCCGCCTACCTCGTCGCCTTCGCCTACGCCGTGTCGTGGCCGATCGCCCAGGCCGCCGCGTTCGACGCGCACGAGGTCATGTTCGTCCCGCTGCTGACCGCCATCATGATCGAGCGCTACCAGGCGGGCCGGCCGCTGCCCGCGTTCCTGGCCATGCTCGCCCTCCTGCTCGTCAAGGAGGACATGGGGCTGATGGCCATCGGCGCCGGAGCCTGCCTCGTCGTGCTCGGCGACCGGCTGCGCGGCCTGCTGTGCGTCACCGTCGGCCTGGCGTGGACGGTCCTGGTGCGCGGCGTGCTGCTCAAGCTGGTCGGCGGCGACACCGGAGACTTCTGGGCCTACGGTCACCTCGGCGCCGACGTGCCGAGCGCGCTGCTGCACATGCTCGGCGACCCGCTCGGCACGCTGGCCCTGCCGTTCAGCGAGGAGGCCAAGGTCGACACGCTCTTCCTGCTGGTCTGGCCGACGCTGCTGCTCTGCCTGCTGTCGCCGGTCTCGCTGATGGCGCTGCCGCATGTGCTGGAGCGCATGCTGTCGGACCGGTCGTCGTGGTGGCAGGCCGACTTCCAGTACAGCGCGTTCACCGTGGTCATCCTGTTCTGCGCGGGCGTCGACGGGCTCTCCCGGCTGCTGCGCTGGGTCAAGGGCCCCAACTCGATGAAGCTCGCGTGGTCGGTCGGCGTCGCGGCCGTCGCCCTCACCCTGGTGCCCCGCTTCGCCCTGGACCAGCTCACCCATCCCGCCTTCTACCGGGCCGACCCCGACCGCACGCTCGCCGCGGCCGAGGCGGTGTCGAAGGTGCCGTCGGGCGTGGTCGTCGAGGTCGTCAACTCGCTCGGCCCCGCCCTGACCTCACGAGCCACCGTCCTGCTGTGGGACCACCAGCCCCGCTACGCCCCCTGGGTCGTGGCCGACGTCGCCAGATGGGAGTATCCCCACGGCTCGCCCACGGCCCAGGCCGAGCGGGTCGCGCTGCTGCTGTCGTCGGGTTACGAGAAGCTCTTCGAGCGCAACGGCTACGTCGTGCTGCGCAAGAGCGCCGCGGGTCAGCCGATGGCCTCCTCATAGCAGCGGTCGAACCCTTCGAGGACCAGCGGCCACGCGCCCGCGGTCGGCGGCGTGGCGCGGTTGTGCTCGGCGATGGACTCGCGCAGCGCCGTGTCGGTCGACAAGCGCACGACCGCCCGCACCAGGTCGTCGAACGAGCGGCCGAGCAGCCCTTCCTTGCCGTTCCTGACGAAGTCGGCCACGCCGCTCTGGCTGCGGGCGACGACCGGCAGGCCGGCCGCGCGCGCCTCGAGCGCGGCGATCCCGAACGACTCGCGGGGGGCGGGGGCGATGAAGACGTCGGCCGTGGAGAGCACCTTGGCGATCTGCTCGCGGGTGTGGCGGCCGGGCAGCGAGACCCACGAGGTCATGCCGTTCGCGGCGAGAAAGCGTTCCATCGCGCCGCGCGCGGGACCCTCGCCGATGATCGTGGCCCGCATCGGGACGCCGGAGGGGACCCTCGCGCGCGCCGCCCGCAGCAGCCGCAGCAGCCGGACGGGCTGCTTGCGCGGCGCGAACCTGCCGACCGCCACGAGGTGCACCTCCCCGTCGTGCGGCGGCCGGCCGTCCGCGGGCCGCCATCCTGAGACGTCGAGGCCGTTGGAGACCACGTGGACGGGCGTGCCCCGGCCCGCGACCGCGCGGATCGGGCCGGCTGCGGCCGTGCTGACGGTGGTGGCGACGAGCCCCCACCTGTGCCACTCGAACCCGAGCCTGAGCGCGGTGTAGAGCAGCCGGGTGACGGGGTCCCACATGCTGTGCACCGTCACCACGACGGGCAGCCCCGCCCTGACGGCGGCGCGCACCCCCATCCACGCGAACGGCGAGACGGCGCCCGCGTGGACGTGGACCACGTCTGGTCTGCCCGAGGTCATGAGCCTGGTGAGCTTGCCCACACCGCGGGGGTGGACGGGCAGGTCGAACGGCATCCTGGCGACGATCCTGTGGACGCCGGCAAGCGCCTCTCCCCTGGTCGCGGTGGCCACCTCGACGGTGTGGCCGGCCTCGCGCTGCATCCTGACGAGGTCCGCGACCTGCACCTCGATGCCCCCGAGCCGCGGAAGATAACAGTCGCTGACGTGAAGGATCCGCACCCGTCCCACACTAATCTGACCTTGTGCCACCACGTACCGCTGTGTTCTTCCACGCCCATCCCGACGACGAGGCCCTGCTGACGGCGGGCACGATGGCGATGCTCGCGGCCGAGGGCCACCGAGTGGTGCTCGTCGTGGCCACGGCGGGCGAACGCGGCCTGGCCGAGATGGAGAAGGGCGAGGCGCTCGGCGAGAAGCGGATGAAGGAGTTGTACGAGTCCGCCGCGGTGCTCGGCTGTGCGCGCGTGGTGTGTCTCGGCTACGGCGACTCGGGTCTCAGCCCGTCGGGCGGCTTCGCCGAGGAACGGCCCGACAACGCCTTCATCGACGCCGACTCCGAGGAGGCCGCCAAGGCACTGGCGGCCGTGCTGGAGGAGGAGAAAGCCGACCTGCTGTCGATCTACGACCCCGCGGGCGGCTACGGTCACCCCGACCACGTGCAGGTGCACAGGGTGGGCAGGAGGGCCGCGCAGATCGCGGGCACGCCGATCGTGCTGGAGGCCACGGTCAACAGAGACCCGCTGATCAGGGCGTTGCGGCTGGCAGGCAGGGTCTACACCTTCCCTCCCGAGTTCGACCTCAGGACGTTCGAGAGCGCCTACACCGCGGGCGACCAGATCACCCACAGGGTCAACGTCAGGAAGTACGCAGGGCGCAAACGGGCCAGCATGCGCGCCCACGCCTCCCAGGCCAGCGGCGGCGAGGGCGACAGGACGCTCGCCGTCCTGCTGAAGATCCCCGGGCCGCTCTACCGCCTCGTCTTCGGCACCGAGTGGTACGTCCGCCGCGACCTGCCGCCGGGCACCCGCCTCCGGCACCCCTTCGACAGACACCCCTTCGACCACCCCTTCGACGAGGCGCCGTGAGTCCGAAGATGACCGAGCACCCGCGATCCGGGGCAGGCTGGTACCGATGAAGAACAAGTGGCTCCAGATCGCCCTGTCGGCCGTCTCCCTGGCGCTGGCGGTGACGCTCGTCGTCTACCTCCCGCAGATCGTCCAGGCCCTCACCGGCAAGCCGGTCTCATGGACGGAGATCGGCGCGGAGTTCGCCGGGATGAGCCCGTGGACGATCGCGCTGATGGCCGCGGTGTGGCTGGCCAGCCTGCTCGCCTACACCTTCGTGCTGACCAACTCGCTGCCCGGTCTGAACAACCTGCAGGGCCTCACGCTCAACGCGGCGGGCAGCGCGGTCAGCAACCTGCTGCCGTTCGGCGGCGCCGCGGGGGTGGCGCTGACCTTCGCCATGGCCAGGAGCTGGGGCTTCGGCAACCGCCCCATCGTGGTGATGACGCTGGTCAGCGGTGTGTGGAACACCATGTTCAGGTTCGTGCTGCCCGCTCTCGGCATCATCGCGCTGCTGATGGCGGGCGAGGTGCCCAACCCGACCGTGGCCCGCGCCGGCTGGGTCGGTGCGGTCTCGATCCTGGTCCTGGTCGCCGTCGTCGCCGCCGCCCTCTACTGGGACCGCGCCGCCGCCCTGCTCGGCCGCGCCCTCGACAGGCTGGTACGGCTGGCCCGGCTGAGGTTCTCCGCGTCCGAATCGTTGGAGAAACTCCGCAAGGACACGGCGGGGATCGTGAAAACCCGCTGGGCGGGCCTGTCCGCCAGCATGATCGCCTTCCTCGCCCTGCAATGGCTGATCATGATCTGCTGTATGTGGGCGACCGGCGCGTATCCTGGTCTTGCACAATCGATCGCAGTCTTCGCCCTGTCCCGGGTGCTCACCGCGGTCCTGGTCACACCTAGTGGCGCGGGGCTCATGGAGGGGGGTGTCGTGTTGCTGTTGACAACCGCTTTCAACGTGGACACGGCCGCCGCCACGGCCACGGCGTTGTTGTTCGGGTTCTGGACCTACACTGTCGAGATCCCTTTCGGCGGGCTGGCTCTGGGAGCCTGGGCGCTACTGGGGAGGAACCGCAGGAATCGTCGCGAACGCCCATCCCCGCGCCCACCCTCGAACCCTCACACGAACATGGAAACGCAGCCGTGACCATCGTGAACCTGACAAAGACCTTGTGCGTGATTCGGAAGCGCGCATAGCGTGGCGGCTGACATGGTGGCGTTCCGGGTACTGGGGCCGGTCGAGGCGTACGAAAGCAGCAGCGACGACGAACTCGACCTCGGCGGGTTGCGGCAGCGAGCCGTGCTCGCCCGCCTTCTCGTGGCCAGAGGGCAGGTCGTGCCTGTCGACACCCTGCTCTTCGACCTGTGGGACGACGACGCGGCCAAGGGCGCGCAGTCGGGCCTGCAGGTCTACATCTCCCGTCTGCGGCGGGTGCTCGAGCCCGGCAGACCGCGTGGCGGGCCCAACAGGCTGCTGGTGACCGTGGCCTCCGGCTACGCGCTGCGGGTCGCGCCCGACCAGGTCGACGCCCTGCGCTTCGAGCAGCTGGTCAGGGCGGCGGGCGAGCATCTCGACAGCGACGATCCGCAGTCGGCCAGGACCAGGCTCGGCAAGGCGCTCGGGCTCTGGCGCGGCACGCCGTACTCCGACTTCGCCGACCAGCCGTGGGCCGAGGCCGAGGTCAACCGGCTCACCGAGCTGCGGCTCGTGGCGCGCGAGCGCCACGCCGACACCGGGCTGCGCCTGGGCATGCACGCCGAGACGGTGCCCGACCTCGAGGCGATGACCGGCGAGAACCCCCTGCGCGAGGAAGGCTGGCGGCTGCTGGCCCTCGGCCTCTACCGGTGCGGCAGGCAGGGCGACGCGCTGGCGGCCCTGCGCAGGGCGCGCGGCATCCTCGCCGACGAGCTGGGCATCGACCCCGGGCCCGCGCTGCGCAAGCTGGAGTCCGAGATCCTGGCCCAGTCGCCCGAGCTCGAACTGACCGCCCCGCCACGGCCCGCACGGCAGCCGGCGCCGGTCGCCGACACCTGGCCGCCCAGGGCGACCACCCTCGTCGAGCCGCCGCCGCTGGAGCCTGAGCCCTTCATCGGCCGCGACTCCGAGCTGGCCAGGCTGACCGGCGCGGCCGCCAAGACCGCGCGCTTCGAGGTGGCGATCGTCACCGGCGACGCGGGCGCGGGCAAGACGACGCTGCTGCGCCAGCTCGAGGGCAAGCTCACCGGCGAGGGCTGGACCGCCGCCTCCGGCGCCTGCCCCGACTCCAGCGCGACCCCGCCCGGCTGGGCGTGGGTGGGCATCCTGCGCGCACTGGTCGAGAAGACCGGAGCCGGCGAGTACGGCCAGCTCCTGGCCCCGCTGCTCGACGACGGTGAGTCCGACCCCGACGAGGACGAGGTGTCCGGCGGCTTCCGCCTGCACCGCGCGGTCGGCGGCTATCTCGCGGGCGTGGCCCGCAGGTCGCCCGTGCTGGTCACGGTCGAGGACCTCCACTGGGCCGACGACCAGACGCTCGCGTTGCTGCGCGCGCTGCCCAGCCTGCTGGCCACCAGCAGGGTGCTGCTGGTGGTGACCTGCCGCGACAGCGAGCTCGACGACCGGCAGTCCGACGTGCTCGCCGCGCTGGCCAGGCTCGGTCCGGTCAGGGTGAGCCTGTCGGGGCTCGACCCGAAGGCGGTGGCCGAGCTGGTGCGGGCCACCTGCGTGCGCGAGGTCGACGAGGACGCGGTCGAGTCGATCGTCGAGCGCACCAGAGGCAACCCGTTCTTCGTGCGCGAGACCGTGCGTCTGCTCGACGCCGAGGCGGTCGGCGGTCGCGCGACCGCGGCCGAGGTGGCCTCCCAGGTGCCCTCCGGCGTGCGCGACGTGCTGCGGCGGCGCATCTCCCGGCTGCCCGAGCGCGCGCAGCAGATCCTGCTGCAGGCGGCGGTGATCGGCCGTGACGTCGACGTCGACGTGCTCGTCGAGGTCTCGGGCGACGAGGACGCGGTCGTCGACGCCGTGGAGGCGGCGCTGCTGGCCGGCCTGGTCACCGAGCCGGGTCCTGGAATGCTGCGTTTCGACCACGACCTGGTGCGCGACACGATCTACTCCGACGCCTCCAGGCTGCGCCGCACCAGGCTGCACGCCGCCGTGGCGAACGTCATCGAGCAGCGCAGGCCCGCCGAGGTGGCGGCGCTGGCCCACCACTTCTTCGTCGCCGACGTCGCCGACAAGGCCGTCCACTACGCGGGGCTGGCCGCCGAGCAGGCCGAGCGGCGCTTCGCCCATCGCGAGGCCGCCACGCTGTGGGAGCAGGCCATCGCCGCCTTCGACCGCACCGGCGGCGACACGGCCGAGCGGCTCAAGCTGATGCTCGCCCAGATCAAGGCGCTCGCGCTGTGCGGCGACATGACGGCGGCCAGGCTGCGGCGGCGCGAGGCGATGGACCTGGCGTTGCCGCTGAGCAACCCGGTGCTGACGGCGCGGGTCGCCGCGGCGCTCGCCGTACCGCACAAGGGCATCGCCCGCGACTTCACCCAGACCGCCTGGGAGATCGTCGACGTCACCGAGCGGGCGCTGATCGAGCTGCCCGAGGGCGAGCAGACACTGCGCGCGAGCCTGCTGACCACGCTCGCGCTGGAGCTGGAGGGCTCCTCCTCGCCCGAGCGGGGACGGCAGGCGTCGCTGGAGGCGCTCGAACTGGCCAGGCAGAGCGGCGACCCGACGCTGCTGGCCGCGGCGCTGAGCGGCAGGCTGCGCCAGTCCTACGACATCCCCGCGGTCGACACCCGCGAGAGCATCGGCCGTGAGCTGCTGGAGGTCGCCCAGCACTCAGGGCAGATGGCCGTGCAGGCGCTGGCCCACCTGGTGCTGCTGGAGTGCGCGGCGGCGCGCGGCGAGTTCTCGGTCTCCGACGAGCACGCGCGGGCGGCCGAGCGGCTGGCCAAGCAGTACGACCTGTCGGCGCCCGCCGCGGTCGTCGCCTGGTACGAAGGGCAGCGGCTGATGATCGCCGGCGACTACGCCGGCGCCGAGCGGGCCTACCGCGAGGCGGCCAGGATGACGGCGCGGGCGGGCATGCTGGAGGGCCGCCAGGACCTTCCGCTGATCACGACGTTCTGCCTGCACCTGGTCGACGGCAGGGCGGCGCAGATGGTGGAGCTGCTCGGCGAGGCGCACCAGCGCGGGGCCAAATGGACTCTCGACGCCTACGCCCTCGCCCTGGCCTCGGCCGGGCACGTCAAGGACGCCAAGGCGGTGGCCACGACCAGGCCGCCGGTGCGGCCCGACTTCCTGTACGAGCTGGCCATGACGTGGCGGGCGCTGGCCGGGATGCTGCTCGACGATCGCGAGCGCATGGTCGACTGCTACGACAAGCTCAAGCCGTTCGCCGACCGCATCGCGGGCGCGGGCACCGGCGTGGTGGCGCTGTGGCCCGTGGCGCTGACGCTCGGCGATCTGGCGATCAGGCTCGACCTGCCCGACGCGGCTCGCGACCACTACCACAAGGCCCTGGAGGTGGCCAGGAGGGTCGGCGTGCCGCGGTGGGTGGAGGCGGCGCAGCGGGCGGTCAGCAACGCACCAGGATCCGATCCGACCTGATGGCCTTCTTCTGTCCCGCGACGACCAGTTCGATCCGGTACCAGCCGGGGTTGTCCTGGACGTGGAGCTCCCACTTGACGTTCCTGCGCGCGCCGGTGAAGCCCGCGTACTCGCTCTGGTAGGTCTTCCACGCCCTGTTGACGGCGCTCCACCTGGTCAGCCGCCAGTGGTACATGAGGGTGGCGCCGGCGTCGGGGTTGAGCACGACGGACCTGGCGACGAAGCTCTTGTCACAGGCGGCGCCCCTGCCGCCGAGGGAGCTGACGGTGATGGTGCCGACCTCGGGCTCGGCCTGCCCGGCCTGCCCCGCCTGCCCGGTCTGTCCTGCGTGCCCGGTCTGCTCGGTGATCGGCATGGTGGTGGCCGAGAGGTTGACGGTCGTGGTGGCCCGCGACGTGGAGCTCGCGGTGCCGTAGGCCGAGACGCCGGCGTAGGCGGCGGCGAAGGCGAGCGCGCCGACCAGCAGCCTGGCGGCGGTGGAGGACCCGGTTTCCAGGACCGCCTTGCTTCTCGTGCCCATGATCTACACCTCTTCTCTTTGCCCTCATATGTAGAGGGAAGGAGTTGAGATCCGCTTGATGGCGGCTTGCTCCGCAGCTCACCCATGGCAGGGCGGGTGATGCCGCCCGGGTAGCGTGGGTGGCGGGTAGCGCGGCGAAGTCAGGATGACCTAAGGTTAGCCTGGCCTAATATTCTGTTCGGGTGGTGATGTCTGGTATGCGGCCGATTGCGATCGCCATCCCTGATCCGACGCGCGCCTCGCTTTTCGGCCTGCCGTACTGGCTGATCGTGGCGGTCGGGGCGGTCGCGCTGTTCGGCGCCTTCCAGGCCTACTACTGGATCGGGTTCAAGCTCGGCGACAAGCTCTACGAGTCGCGGTTCGGCAGGAAGCTGCCCCGCGAGCGCATCCGCGCGGTCGAGCGGGTCGTCGAGAAGTGGGGGGCGCTCGCCGTCTACGCATGCTTCTGGGTCCCCGTCCTGCGCCACACCCTGCCATGGGTGGCAGGGGCGCTGCGCATCTCCTATCCGTGGTACGTCGTGGCCAGCGCGCTCGGCTGCCTGACCTGGGTGCCGGTGACCTCGTTCGCGCTCTACTCGGTGATCTGGGGCTGGCTCCAACTGGCCACCCACTCCCCTGTGGCCGCCGCCGTCGCCGCGGTGCTCGGGGTGAGTGCCGTCACCGGCTTCGTGATGTGGCGCAGACGCCGTAAGAGCGAGAAGGCCCTGGCCGCCTGACCTGTTGTCAGACGGCGGCCTCAGACGGTGGCCAGCGTCGCGTCGTCGACCGTCGCCTCGGGGGCGTTCTTCCTGACCGACTCGATCCCGTTCACGCAGGCCGCCTTGGTCGTGTAGCCCTCGCTGATCGCGATGGTCTGACCGTTGCCCGCGACCAGCTTGAAGCGGAACTCTCCACGCCTGTCCTTGGTGATGACGAACTTGCCTGCCATGTCGATCTCCCCCGATATGACGGTTCTAGGGATCATTTACCCGCGTCCACGACGACGTTTTCCCGCCATAGGGTCAAGTTCCGCATATCAACGGTTGATCACCTGTCACCATGTCGGACATGTGTATTGGGGGCATTCGACTACTGACCGGCGCCGCGGCGCTCGCGCTGATCATGGGGTTCTCCCCGCCGACGCTCGCCGAGACACATGCGGCCGGAGAACCCGAGGTGGGCGCGCGGATCGCCTACGTGGTCGACTCCTCTGAGACCGTCCACCTGGGCAAGCGTGAGACCCGTAGGGTGCCGGTCGCCAGCCTGGTCAAGGTCATGACCGCCTACGTCGTCCTGCGGGAGGGCGAGCTCGGCGACCTCGTCACCATCACCAAGGCCGACGTACGGCACGCCGCCGACAACGGCGCCACCAGCGCCGCGCTGCGCGCCGGTGAGAAGGTGACGGTCAGGGACCTGCTCTACGGTCTCATGCTGCCCTCAGGGGCCGACGCGGCCAACGCGCTGGCCCGCACCTATGGCCCGGGCAAACCCGCCTTCATCGCCAAGATGAACACCGCCGCCCGCCAGTTGGGCCTGGCCGACACCGTCTACACCAACGCCGACGGCCTGCCCACACCCAAGGGCGGCGGCCACTCCACGGCCGTCGACCAGGCCAAGCTGGCCAAGATCGCGCTGGAGGACTCGGCCTTCAGAACCGTCGTGTCCAAGAAGACGTACAAGGTCGGCAAGACCTCGCTCCACCGGGCCCACACCTGGACCAACACCAACAAGCTGCTGGGCCGGGCCGACGGAGTGATCGGGGTGAAGACGGGGTTCACCAGCAAGGCGGGCTTCTGCCTGCTGTTCGCGGCCGAGCGCGACGGCCGGCGCGTCTTCGGCGTGCTGCTCGGCGACCAGGACGGGCGCCGCTTCACCACCGCGGACAGGCTGCTCGACTTCGCGAGCGAGCAGATCGCCGCCACCACCCCCTGACCGTCACCGCCGCGAGCCCCCGGCCGCTTGCGCGGCTACTGCTTGGCCATCAGCCGGTGGTGACGGTGTTCGGGGCTCTCCAGATGGCTGTGGTCGTCCTGGCCGATGTCGATGCGGACGTAGCCGATGGCTCCGGTGAAGGCGTTGTCGCCCTCGGCGTAGTCCTCGCTCACCGGGGAGGCGGTGTCGACCCCGACGTCCAGCGTCTCGTCGGCGGAGAAGATGTGCGGCACCGTCTTGTCGATGCGGCCGTCGATGACCTTGACGTCGTCCACGGTCAGCAGCCCCGTCCCGCCCAGGCCGACGCCTCCTCCGTCGTAGCTGAACTCATAGCGGACGACGTGCCGTCCGGCGGTCAGCGGTTCGGGCGCGCGCAGGACGTACCGCTCCTTGCCGAGGTAGTTGTAGCAGTAGGTCAGACGGCCTTCGTGCAGGTAGAGCGCCCATCCGCCGAACCTGCCGCCCTGTACGACGATCACGCCGTGGCCGCCGCCGTCGGGCACGTCGATCTCCGCCGTGATCGAGTGCGACTTGTTCTTGATGTTGGGCACGGTGTTCTCGAGCAACTGCCGCATCCCGTCGTACAGCGTCATCGAGGTGCGGTCGCCGAGCAGGTCGGGCCGGCCTGCGACGTCGGGATTCGTCCGTTCCGCGGCGCGGTCGTCCAGCGGGAACACCTGGTACTTGGCGGCCTCGATGAGGAACTGCTCTTTCAGCCTGGCCAGCCGCTCCGGCTCCCGCGCCGCGAGGTCACGGGACTGGGTCCAGTCGGTGGTGGTGTCGTAGAGCTCCCAGACGTCCTCGTCGAAGGCGGGCATCTGCTGCGCCCCCGTCTGCCAGGGGATGCGGTGGCGGGTCACCGCCGTCCAGCCGAGGTGGTAGATGCCGCGGTTGCCGAACATCTCGAAGTACTGGGTGGTGTGCCGTTCGTCGGCGTCGGCGTCGGCGAAGCTGTAGCGCATGCTGACGCCCTCGATCGGCCGCTGCGCGACACCGTCGACGGAGTACGGCTCGGGCAGCCCCGCCACCTCCAGGATCGTCGGCACCACGTCGATGACGTGGTGCCACTGGTGCCGGATCCCGCCGCCTTCCTCGATCCCCGCGGGCCAGTGCACGATGAGGCCGTTGCGGGTGCCGCCGTAGTGCGAGGCCACCTGCTTGGTCCACTGGTACGGCGTGTCCATCGCCAGCGCCCAGCCGTACGGGTAGTGCGGATAGGACTCGGGGCCGCCGAGCTTGTCCAGCTCGGCGGCGACGCTCTCGACGGTGTCCTGCAGGCCGTTCAGCGTGAAGAGCTCGTTGGTCGTGCCGTCCAGCCCGCCCTCGGCTGAAGCGCCGTTGTCGCCCAGTTCGTAGAACAGCAGGGTGTCGTCCAGCGCCCCCATCTCGGCGAGCGCGTCGACCAGCCTGCCCACCTGGTGGTCGGTGTGCGTGGCGAAGCCCGCGAAATTCTCCATGAGCGCCGCTGCGACCCGCTTCTGCAGGTCGGAGAGCTGATCCCAGTGCGGGGCGAGGGAGGGCCACGGTGACAGCTCCGCCTCCTGCGGCACGACTCCGAGCTCCTTCTGCCGGGCGAGCGTCCGGTCGCGCAGTGCGTCCCAGCCACCGTCGAACCGCCCCAGGTACGGCTCGCGCCACGCGGGCGCCACGTGGTGCGGGGCGTGCGTCGCGCCGAAGGACAGGTAGACGAAGAACGGCTTGTCCGGGGTGAGCGACCGTTGGGCCCGTATCCAGGCGATCATCTGGTCGACGAGGTCCTCCGACAGGTGGTAGCCCTGCTCGGGCGTGCGCGGCGGCCGCACGGGCGTAGTGCCGTCGAACAGGGTCGGCTCCCACTGGTTGGTCTCGCCGCCGAGGAAACCGTAGAACTTCTCGAACCCGTCGCCGACCGGCCAGCGGTCGAACGGGCCCGAGGGGCTGGTCTCCCAGGTGGGCGTCTGGTGCATCTTGCCGAAGGCGGCGGTGTTGTAGCCGTTGTACTTCAGGATCTGGGCGATGGTCGCGACGCTGTTGGGCCTGATGCCGGTGTAGCCGGGCGCGGAGGTCGCCATCTCGGTGATGGCGCCCATCCCGACCGAGTGGTGGTTGCGGCCGGTGAGCAGCGCCTGCCTGGTCGGCGAGCACAGCGCGGTGGTGTGGAAGCGGGTGTACTTCAGTCCTCCCGAGGCCAGCCGTTCGGCGGCGGGCATCTCGCAAGGACCGCCGAAGGACGAGGAGCCACCGAACCCCATGTCGTCGATGAGCACGATCACCACGTTGGGCGCGTTCACCGGCGGCCGCAGCGGCGACCTCTTGTCGAAGGCGGGCGCCTGGTTCCTGATGTCCTGCGCCGTGAAACCCAGCGGGGCACTGTCGGGAATGGGCAAATTCCGGCGCCACCCGTCTGATGCGTGACTCATCGCGCTCCCCCGTCTCCGCGATCGGCGAAAGTCGATCCCCGCAGACGGTTCTCCCCGAGGCCATGAGCCACCACGCAAGAGCAGGCCAATAATGGACAATCATCTTTGGTCTCTTGAATCTGACTATTCCGACACTGGGGATGGGCCGGGTAGCGACTGTCCCGACGTACGTGGTGGTCTCGTCGGATGGATGTGTCCCGGGCCTCGGTGGCGCAGGTGATACCGCTCGTCGGGCAGTTGCGACACTATCCGGCCGGTTCGGCACGCGCCGATCTCGTGACCGCCCTGTCGATGGCGGTGACTCTGCTACCCCAGGGTCTGGCCTACGGCGTGCTGGCCGGTTTGCACCCGGCGGCCGGTCTCTACACCGCGATGGGCTCGGCGATCGTGTTCGCCCTGCTGACCGGCACCCGCTTCGTCGCGGTGGGCGCCTCCTCGACCATGGCGCTGCTGACCTTCACCACGGTCCACGACAGGGCGGGCGGCGACCAGGGCAGGGCCGTCGCGCTGACGGCGGCCCTGTCGGTGCTGGTGGGACTGTGGTGCCTGCTGGGCGCACTGCTCCGGCTGCAGGGCATCGCCGAGTTCCTGTCCTCACCGGTCATGCTCGGTTACCTGGCGGGCGTGGGCATCGAGATGATCGCCGGGCAGGTCGGCCCGCTCCTCGGCATCCCTACGCCCCACCCCGAGCCGATCGTCAAGCTCTGGTACGCGCTCACCCACCTGGAGCTGAGCCAACCCCTGACCGCGGCGACGGGCGTGGGCGGCCTCATCGTGATCGTGCTGCTCAAGCGGTTCCTGACCGCCGTGCCCGCCGGGCTGGTGGTCTGCCTGGCCGCGATCGGGATCTCGGCGGCGGCGGACCTGGCCCAGCGGGGCGTGGCCGTGGTCGGCACGGTCTCAGGCGGCCTGCCGACACCCGCCCGAGTGCTCCTGGTGAGCTGGAACGACGTGTACGCCCTGCTGCTACCCGCCCTGGGAATGGCGCTGATCGCCTCGATCGAAACGGTCAGCGCCGTCCGGCGGACGGGCATCGACCTCGCCGGCCGGATCGTCCTGTCCAGGGAGACCGCCTCTCTGGGCGCGGCGAGCATCGCGACCGGCGCGCTGGGCGGCTTCCCTCCCATGGCCAGCACCAGCCGCACCATGACGGCCCAAGCCGGTGCGCGCTCCCAGCTCTTCCAGCTGTTCACCGCGGCCATAGTGATGTTCGTCCTGGTCAGCGGCGGGCCGTTGATCGCGCTGCTGCCGATGGCGGTGCTGGCCGCGATCGTCGTGGTGAGCGCGCCCAAGCTCATCGACATCACTGGCTTCCTGCGGCTGTGGCACGGCTGGCGCGCGGAGAGTGTGATCGCGCTCGTCACCGTCGTGGGCGTCGTGGGCCTCGGTGTGCTGCGCGGTCTGATCGTCGCCGTGATCCTCTCGACAGGCCAGTTGCTGCGCCGTACCGCCCGGCCGCACGACACGCTGCTGGCCGTCCACCCCGGGCAGCAGGCGCCCAGCGAGATCGCCGAAGGCGCCTCGCCCCATCCCGAGATTCTGATCTACCGCGTTGACGCGCCGCTGTTCTTCGCCAATGCCCGGCGGATCCGGCAGCGGGTGCTCAGCCTGGTCACCACCGTCGAGCCACGGCCACGCTGCGTGATCATGGACGCCGAGGCGGTGTTCTACGTGGACGCCACGGCCGCCGAGACCCTGGCCGAGCTGGCGGCCGAACTTCAGGCGCTCGACTGCCGGCTGGTGCTGGCGTCCGTTCACGGCCCCGTCGTCGCGGTCCTGCGGGCCAACCCCTATCACGACGGCGCCACCCAACGGCTCCGCGTCTTTCCCACGGTCGTCGAGGCCTTCGCCACCATGCGCGGCGCGTAAGGCGACCTCGCGGCTCACCGGGCCGAGCGCATCGCTCTCGCCTTCGACACGAGCGCCCGCGTCATGCCGAGCGTCATGTCGAGGAGGTCGCGGACGCCCAGGGAGTCGATCCGGGCTGCCGGTCTGCTGAGGGGTGTCCAGGCGATGACCAGCGTTCCGCCCAGCAGTCCCAGGCTCATGCCGACCAGGAATCCCCCCAGGTTGGAGTAGACGAACGACGCCATGGACAGCAACACGGCCACCAGGCCGAGGAACACCCGTTGTCCCGGCTGCAGCCACACCAGCACCCCTGCGATCATCATCAGCAGCGCGATCAGGTACGTGGCCCCCACCGCGCCGAACAGGATCGCCACCGACAGCGCGTCGATCGCCAGCGGGACGGACAGCAGTTCCGCCCCCGCCAGCACGATGAACAGCCCGCCCCAGAACGGCCTCGACCGCCGCCACGACCTCATGATCTTCCGCTCCTTCAGAAGCACGTCAGAAGCACTCGTGCTCGCCGGCCCGCAGGCTCAGCTTGAGGTCAGGGAGCCTGAAGGTGGCCGCCGTCACGGCCCACGCGGTCAGCCTGACGTCTCGCAGGGTGACCGTCCTGCCTTGCGCGCCGAAGGTCCCGGCCGGGCCCCTGGCCGCGGGCACGTCCAGCGTGCTGGCGTCGCGGCCCAGTTCCAGGTCGTTGATGGTGGCGTCGGCCCGCGCCACCGCCGTGTCGATCACCATGTTCTCCACTGTCACCGGCGCTTCCAGTCCGCCGGTGATCGTGACGGTCACCGCCCCGAGCGGCGACTTCACCACGGCGCTCTGACACAGATCGGTCACCTGGGCGCGGCCGATGCCGGTCACGATGACGGGGATCGTCCGGCCCTTGATGTCGTGCACCACGCCCTCTGCCAGAGTGAAGCCCTGTGCCCGCAGCTCACCGGCGAAGAGTTTGAACGTGGAGCCCGCGACCACGAACGAGGCGCCGATCGCGCCCTGCGCTGTGGCGCCGACCAGAAGCGACGCCATCGCCACCACCGGCGTGAAGATCAAGGCGAACCGCTTCCACCGCACGCGTCCCTGCTCAGCCATGACTGCACTCCGCATCCGTACGCCCCCGACGACCCGACCCTTCGTCACGGAGAGTGACGGTTTGGCCTGAGTGCGATCATGGTGAGGCTTGCGGGCTCTTGTCAACGGACGCCATGCACGTCATGTCTTTCCTGGCTCACGCCTGGACAAACTTATCGAAGAGCAGAGGAATCGGTGAAGCTGAGGCCGCTACCCGGCGTTACTCGAACCGCGTGGCGTTCCGGCACCGCGCATCAGCCCGTGGCAGGCGATCGCGGCGGCGGCCACCACGTTGAGCGAGTCGACGCCTGAGGCCATCGCGGCGGGGCTCATCGCGATGCACACCTGCTCGTCGGCCTCCCGCAGCCAGCGGGAGGACAGCCCGTCACCCTCCGCCCCGAGCAGCAGCGCCACCCGATCGCTCAGCTCGACGGTGTCCAGCGGGGTCACGCTCTGGTCGGGAGTCAGCGCCAGCGCCTGGAACCCAGCCGCGCGGATCTGCTCCAGCCCGCCGTACCAGTCGTCCATGCGCACGTAGGGGATCGCGAAGACCGCGCCCATCGACACCTTGACCGAGCGCCGGTAGAGAGGGTCCGCACACCGCGGCGACAGGACGATCGCGTCGACCCCGAGCGCCGCCGCGCACCGGAAGATCGCCCCGACGTTTCCGTGGTCGACCAGATCCTCCAGCACCACGATCCGCGAGGCGCCGGAGAGCGCGTCGGCCATCGGCGGCAGCGGCAGCCGTTCCATCGAGGCCAGCGCCCCCCTGTGCACCTGGAATCCGGCGACGCCGTGCATGACCTCCTCCGAGACCACGTAGACGGTCGCGTCGCCGAGCACGTCGGCCAGCGGCTCCAGCCATCGCTCGGTGGTCAGGACGGCGCGCACGGGGTAGCCCGCGCCGATCGCCCTCCTGATCACCTTCTCCCCCTCGGCGACGAACAGGCCCTGCTCGGCCTCCAGGCTCTTGCGCAACTCCACGTCGCGCAGGCCGGTGAAGTCGGACAGGCGGGGGTCGTGGGCGTCGGATACGTACTCAGGCACGGTCGAATCCTGCCACGAGCCGCCTGAACTGCCAGATCGCGGTGTAGACGGTGAGCACGAGGCACAGTCCGACGATCGTGCCCGCGCCGATCCTGGTGACGAGCGCGGCAAGGCTCGGCCCGGGCGGGTTCAGCAGGGGCCAGCAGGCCGCGCCCACCACGGCGCCGGCCACGCCCGTCCACAGCACTGCCTGCCGTACCCGATCGCGCAGCAGCAGCCCCTCGGGGGCGGACACGTCGGCCATCCGCGACAGGCCGCGCCATGCCCACCACACCACGAACGCCAGGCCGGCCACCGAGGAGAGGTACTGCAGCAGCCGGAAGACCGTGATCACGCCGAGCACCTCGTGGTCGAGCCAGGTCCAGCCCCACACCTGCGAGCTGTAGGAGTGGGTGAAGGAGTCCCAGAACACGTGGGTGGCCGACCCGATCGTCGCACCCGCGAGCAGGGGCAGGATCCGCGGGGCGGGACGCAGCGAGGCGGCCCTGCCGACGAAGGCCGGCGGCAGCAGCGCGACGAGCGGCAGCCGGAAGATCCCGGCGAAGGCGGCGATCAGCACGCACACGACGAGGGGGTTGACCGTGACCACCCATGCCACGGAGTGCCAGAGCGTGTAGTCGGGCAGGAACGGCAGGAAGATCGGCAGGTCGGGCACCATCGCGCCCAGTGCCAGGGCCCACGGATCAAGCCATCTCACCCGGAACATCGGGATGACGGCGGCGACATGGCTCGGTGTGAACGGCACGAAGGCTCCCCCTGTGATGTTTGACCGAGCTTTGCACAGAAACGAAATGATAACGATCAGTAGTCGATAGGGTACGGAACGCTGTCGTCGGCCGGAGGGGGTCATGGTGCTCGACCAGCGGGATCACTCGCATCCGGCCGTGTCGGCCGCCTGGCTTCGCGATGCGGCGAGAGCTCGTGTCCTGTCGGTGGTCACGCTGGTGTGGCTCGGTTTGGAGAGCTCGCTCGGCCTGGCGGCGGGGCTGGCCGCGCACTCGGTGGCGCTGATCGGCTGGGGGTTGTCCTCCCTCGTCGAGGCGCTGGCGAGCCTGATCGTGGTGTGGCGGTTCACCGGCGCGCGCACGCTCTCGCACCATGCGGAGGAGCGGGCCAGGCGCGCGGTGGCGGTGAGCTTCTGGCTGCTGGCGCCCTATCTGGTCCTCCATGTGCTGCACGATCTCGACGCGGGCCACCGCGCGGCCCCGACCGTGCTCGGCATCGTGGTGACGGCGGTGAGCCTGGTCAGCATGCCCGCGCTCGGCCTGGCCAAGCGGCGGCTGGGCGCGCGGCTCGGGTCGGCGGCCACGCGCGGGGAAGGGGCGCAGAACCTCATCTGCGCGGCGATGGCGGGCGGTGTTCTGGCCGGGTTGTGGCTCAACACGCTCGGCTGGTGGTGGGTCGATCCGGCGGTGGCGACGGGGCTGGCGGTGGTAGCTGTGCGCGAGGGAGCGCGCGCGTGGCGTGGGCACGACTGCTGCCACTGACCCGAACGCTCGGTAATCAATGCACCAAATCAATGGTTTTGCCACACCAAGCGCACCGAGTAAGGTTCCGTCAGCACCGCGGAGTTTCTCCCGGTATGGTGACCCGAATCTATCGACACCGAAGAGGGCAACGTGGGGCGACACCGTACAGATGAGCTCGATGACGGCTATCGCACACCACGCCGGCGCCCCAGCAGAGGGCGCGGCAGGGTGCTGGTTCCCCTGGCGGGCGCGGTGGCGCTCGCCGTACTTCTGGGCGTCGCCGCCTTCGTCATCTTCAACAAGGAACGCGGCTGCACGGGCGACCCGCTCGCGCTGCGCGTCGTGGCCACGCCTGACATCTCGCCCGCGCTGAACAAGATCGCCGAGTCGTTCAACAAGACGGGCAAGGCCGTCGACGGCCACTGCGTCACGGTGAGCGTCGCCAAGGAGTCCGCGGCCAAGTCGGCCAACAGCTACGCCAACGGCAAGCTCCAGGCCGACATGTGGATCGCCGACTCGAGCCTGCTGGTCGGCCTGCTGCGCGAGGCCGAGTCGGGCGTCACGCTGCCCGCGCCCTCCGGGTCGGTCGCCACCTCGCCCATCGTGCTGGTCGCCGCCAAGAGCGCCGCCGCGAACCTGACCAAGAGCCTGAAGCCGAGCTGGCAGAACCTGATCAGCGTGGCCAACGTGGCCAACGCCGACGGCCCCGGCAAGAACATCCGCGTCCTGGCGCTCGACCCCGCCAAGAACTCGGCCGGCCTGGGCGCGCTGGTGGCCGCCGCGGGTGCGGCCGAGGAGGCGGGCCTGGGCGACGAGCAGCTCGTCGGCGCGCTGAAGAAGCTGTCGGAGCAGATCGCCGCCGACCCGAGCGCGCTGCTGGCCAGCCTGACCGTCAAGTCGGGCAGCAGGGTGCCGGTCGGCGTCGCCTCCGAGCAGAGCGTCTGGGCGCACAACAGCAAGAAGTCCGCCTCGCCCGTCGTCCCGCTCTACCCGCAGGACGGCACGCTGAGCCTCGACTACCCGATCGTCGTCACCGCCAAGGACGCCGCCACCCAGAAGGCGGCGGCCGCGTTCGCCCAGGAGCTGGCCTCCGACTCCGCCAAG
Source organism: Nonomuraea sp. NPDC059194 (assembly GCF_042754765.1). Taxonomy (NCBI): domain Bacteria; kingdom Bacillati; phylum Actinomycetota; class Actinomycetes; order Streptosporangiales; family Streptosporangiaceae; genus Nonomuraea; species Nonomuraea sp. NPDC059194. The sequence goes on from NZ_JBHZBH010000026.1 coordinate 91,671, forward strand.
ACCACGCTGCGCGGGTACGGCTTCCGCACCCCCGACGGCAAGGGCGGCGCCGCGCTCGCCGCGGACAAGGGCTTCGAGCAGACCGCCCCTGAAGCGCTGCCCTCGCCCGACACCAGGCACGTGGCGAGCATGCGGCAGACCTGGTCGCGGCTCAACCTGGGCACCAGGATGCTGGCGCTGCTGGACGTCTCGGGCACCATGGCGCTGCCGATCCCCGGCGCGGGCATGACCCGCATGCAGGCCATCACCAAGATCGCCGGTGAGGGGCTCGGCCTGTTCCCCGCCGACAGCGAGATCGGCGTCTGGAGCTTCTCCACGCTGCTCGACGGCGACAAGGACTACAAGGAACTGGTCCCGGTCGGCCCGCTGAGCGAGATGGTCAACGGCGTGCCCCGCAAGCAGATCCTCGGCCAGCAGCTGGCCACCGTACGGGCCAAGGCCACCGGTGACACCGGGCTCAACGACACGCTGACGGCCGCCTACCGGGAGATGAAGGACAGCTACGAGCGCGACAAGATCAACACGATCCTGATCCTGACCGACGGCGCCGGCAACGACGACCCGACCGGCAAGGTCACCAACGCGCAGATGCTGGAGTTCCTGAAGAAGGAGTACGACGCCAAGCGGCCGGTCAACCTGCTGATCATCGCGTTCGGTCCCGACGCGCCCAAGGGCAGGAAGCAGATGGACGCGCTGGCGGCGGCCAGCGGCGGCGAGGCGTACATCGCGGAAAACATCCTCGATGTACGCAAGTTCTTCGTGCAGGGCATGAAGCGCCGACTGTGCGCGCCCGACTGCCGATAGAAACCCTCCGATACCCGGTCGTTATGTCCGGGCAACCGCCCTCCAAGAGGGGGCGTCCTACCCGCGTGGGGCTATGAGAACGAGCTCGCCCGCGGGGAGGAAGATCCGTGCCCGGATGGCCTACTGTCGACCGCGCCGACGATCACCGGTTGGTGGAGGCGCTGCGCCGTGCCGACCCCGACGCTCCCGCCCACCTCTACGACGCCTACGCCGAACGGCTGCACGACTACGCCTGCTCGCTGACCGGCGACCGCGACGCCGCCTCCGACGCCGTGCACGACGCGCTGGTGACCGCGCAGGGCCGTACCGACCAGTTGAAGGAGAGCGGCAGGCTGCGGGCGTGGCTGTACGCGCTGGCCCGCTTCCAGAGCGTCGCCAAGACGCCCAGAACGCCCGCCAGCCCGCCCCCGGTCCTGGACGACCCCGAGGATCCCGAGCTGGCCGAGGTGGTGCACGAGGCGCTCGGGGAGCTGAGCAAGGGCGAGCGGGAGGTGCTCGAGCTCTCGCTGCGGCACGGGCTGACCCCTTCGGAGGTGGGCGCGGTGCTCGGGCTCACCTCCAGGCAGGCGGCGACCAGGCTGGGCCGGGCCCGCGACCATCTGGAGAACGCCGCCGCGGCCGTGGTGCTGGCCAGGACGGCGCGCGCGCACTGCCCCGGCATGTCGGCGATGGTCGACTCGTGGGAGGGGCCGCTCACCCCGATCCTGCGCCACCGCCTCGCGAGCCATATCGGCGGCTGCGAGGTGTGCACCGAGGGCAGGCACCGGCAGGTCTCGGCTGCCCGGCTCCTCGACCTGGTGCCCGTCGCCTTCCCACCGATCTCGCTGCGCCGCAGGGTGATCGACACCTGCACCACCCCCGAGCGCGACCAGACCAGGACGCTGATCACCGAGCGCGGCGACAGCTTCGACAGGACGGGCTTCCCCGTGCCGGCGGAGCGCCGCTCCCGCCGCAGGCCGCGCCGCCTGGCGCCGGTCTTCACCGTCGGCGCGTGCGTGCTGGCCGCGACGGGCGCGATGATCGTGATGAACGGCCAGGCCGAGCCCGCCGCGTTGCGTGTCATCCCCTCCGCCTCGCCTTCTGTCTCCGAGTCCGTGCCCGCCCTGGCCGACCCTTCGGCGGAGCCGTCCCCCGAGGACTCCTTCGAGCCCGAGCCGCAGATCGAGGACGAGGAGCCGGCCGAGCCGACCCTCTCGCCCGCCGATCGGCAGGCGCCGCGGTCGCGGGCCGCGGCCAGACCGGTGCCGACTCCCGCCTCGCTGCCGTCGACCAGCCGGCCGCGGCCGGCCGCCAGCCGTACCGCCTCGCCCGCCCCGGCCGCCAGGCTCTCCGTCACCTGCCCGGGGAGCGTCGAAGGAGCGGGCACGGTACGGCTGGCCGCCCGCGACACGACCGTCACGTGGAGCGCGACCACCTCGGACGGGCTCGGCGTCTTCCCCGCCGGAGGGTCGATCAGGGCAGGGCAGGAGACGTCCGTCTGGGTGACGGTCAACGATCCGGGCTCAGGCGGCACGGGGACCGTCACGATCAGGTCCAACGGCGGCGGGCGGTCCTGCGCCGTCTCGTGGAGCGGGCAGGAGGGCAACGAGCCCGAGCCGACCGAGGAACCTCCCACCTCTCAGGGCCCAACGGAAACACCCGGCCCAGGTGTGGCGAGCAGCACATCATCGCATGAGCCGCAAGACGACTAAGACCTCATTTTGGTGACAAAGACCAACAAACCAGACTTTGGGCGGCGACGATCTCCCTGAATAGGGCAAGCTAGAGGCCCCTCGGGGGCCACGCGGTGTTGGACGCTCTTGACAGTGTGTTGAACAACACATTGGAATCTCGGCATGCTTGGTAAACCTGGAGCTGCCGCCAGACGTCGGCATTGACGACCCCGAGGCGTTGTTGATCCCATGAATAATGCGATCAATCGTGTCTTCGTCAGCTAGATGCCAGGAGTGGGGAGATGGTCAGCAAGTGGAAGGCGCTCACATGGGTGCTGGCGGCCGCGTGCATCGCGGGGGCGGTGATCGCGCTTGCCGACATCCAGACGCCACTGCGTCCACTTCTGATCTCTCTGTTCCTTTTGGTCGTTCCTGGTGCCGCGGTAGTCGGTTTGTTGCGTGATCGTGACCCACTTGCCGCACTATCAGTAGGAGCCGCGGCAAGTCTCGTTCTTAACGTTCTCCTTGCCCAAGCCATGCTTCTGTTCGACGCATGGTCCCCAAGGGCCGGCGTTGCGACAGTCGCCGTCCTCGCTGGGTTCATGTACGTACTGCGCGTGTTGTATCGGGGGAAGAACATGCAAAGCGAACAGGGGGCGAGGTCTCGGTGAAAATCTCGATCGTTCGCCCGGGCGAGCTCGGTGAGCCCGAACGGTTTCGATGGCGGGAGTTGCAGAAGGCGGATCCCTCGCTGGACAACCCCTTCCTTTCGGTCGAGTTCGCGCTCGCCATGGACCGCCTGCGCGACTACGTGAGAGTGGCCGTCGTCCACGACGGCGGCCAGATCGCGGGATTCTTCCCCTACGAACGGCACAGCTTCGGCATCGGAAAGCCGCTCGGCGGCTTTCTGACCACGTGTCATGGCCTGATCTCGGCCCCCGAGCTGAAGATCGACACCAGGGCCCTGCTGAGGGCCGCCAAGCTGAGCGTCTTCGACTTCGACCACATGGTGGCCGGGCAGGCGACGTTCGCGCCGTTCGAGACCGACGTCAGGCCCGCCCCGATCATGGACTTCACCGAGGGGTTCGACACCTGGATCGAGCAGGTGAAGGCCAACTCGCCCAAGAACCTGAAGACCGTGCGCTACAAGGAGCGCAAGCTCGGCAGGGAGCAGGGCGAGCTGCGCTTCGAGTACGCCTCGGCCGATCCCGAGGTGCTGCGCGTGCTCCTCAACTGGAAGTCCGACCAGTACCGCAGGACCGGCAGGGTCGACAGGTTCGCCCAGCCGTGGATCGTCGAGCTCATCGACCTGATGCACGCCGAACGCTCCGCCGGCTTCTCCGGGGTGCTCACCATGCTCTACGCCGGTGACACTCCGGTGGCGGGCCACTTCGGACTGCGCACAGCCACCACTCTGGTCGGCTGGTTCCCCGCCTACGACACCGAGTTCGCCCGCTACTCCCCCGGCATCGTGCACCACCTGCAGATGGCCGAGCACGCGGCGGGGGCCGGAGTCCTCGCCGTCGACATGGGCAAGGGCGGCAAGGAGTACAAGGACTGGCTCAAGAGCGGAGTCCTCTACGTGTCCGAGGGCCGCGTGTCCAGGCCGTCGGCCACCGCGGCCGTCCACTGGATCGGCAGGACTCCCGTCAACAAGGCGCGAACAATCGTGCTCGATCGACCGTCTCTCTATAAGGTGGCCGATCGCGTACTGAAGGGATTCGGGCGGGTGCGCACGACTCTGCAGTCCGATTCGTCATCGGAGTCAGCAGTAAAGGAACCCACGGGAGCGCGCTGAGCGCTCCCCACCCTCGCACCACGGCACGACCAGCACTGAGCACCAGCACCAGCACCACCAGCACCACCAGCACCCTCCATTGGCACCCTCACCCCATGGACCCTTCATGCACCGTTCGTCACTTCTGCCATTCCTGATGATCCATGGGATCGCGGATGGCCCCGGGTCCGTACGGCAGCGACAGGTCCCGGAAGGATTTAGCGCACCATGAGTCCCGAGATCACCAAGGCAAACGGCCACAAGATCCAGGGTTCGGCCCTGAGATCCATGCCGCCGATCGAGCGGTTCACGCCGCTCACCCCCCACCTGGCCATTTCGCCGACGGTCAGCGTGGTGGTGCCCGCGATGAACGAGGCGGAGAACCTGCCGCACGTCTTCGCCACCATCCCGCAGTGGATCGACGAGATCGTGCTCGTCGACGGCAACTCGGTCGACGACACGGTAGCCGTGGCCCGCAGGCTCAGGCCCAACGTCAAGATCGTCACCCAGACCGGCAAGGGCAAGGGTGACGCGCTGGCCGCCGGGTTCGCCGCCTGCACCAGCGACATCATCGTCATGATCGACGCCGATGGCTCGACCGACGGCCACGAGATCATCTCGTTCGTCGGCGCGCTCGTCACCGGCGCCGACTTCGTCAAGGGCTCGCGCTACATCTCGGGTGGAGGCAGCGACGACCTGACCTTCAGCCGCTACTTCGGCAACAAGGTGCTGACCACGCTGGTCAACGTCTTCTACCGGACCAAGTACACCGACCTGTGCTACGGCTACAACGCCTTCTGGACCCGTCACCTGCCGGTTCTCGACCTCGACTGCGACGGCTTCGAGGTGGAGACCCTGATGAACGTGCGGGCCGCCAAGGCGGGCCTGCGCGTGCACGAGGTGCCCAGCCACGAGCGCTGCCGGATCCACGGCGAGAGCAACCTGCACGCCGTCCGCGACGGCATCAGGGTGCTCAAGACCATCCTGCGCGAGCGGCGCCGCCGTCCCACGCAGCCGGTGCCCGAGCCCGCCGCCCGTCCGGCGGCCGACCGGGGCGTGGCGTAAAGGTCGTCATGAAGAGTTCGGTCGTCATCTGCGTCTACACCGAGGACCGCTGGGAGGACATCAGGCAGGCTGTCGAGTCCGTCGAGCGCCAGCGGCGCCCGGCCCACGAGCTGATCCTGGTCGTCGACTACAACCCTGAGCTGCTGCGCAGGCTGAGGCAGGCCTATCCGGTCGCCGTGAGCGTGGGTGCCCAGGGGGAGAGCGAGACCGGCGGGCAGGCGGGCGCGACGAGCATCCGCGTGGTCGCGAACGTCCACGACAAGGGGCTGTCCGGCGGCAAGAACACCGGAGCCGAGGTGGCGACCGGTGACATCGTCGCCTATCTCGACGACGACGCCGTCGCTGATCCGGGGTGGTTGGAGGCTTTGGAGGAGGGCTTCCAGGACCCCGCGGTGGTCGGCGTGGGAGGCCGCACGGACCCGCTCTGGCAGACGGGCAGGCGCCCCGGCTGGTTCCCGCACGAGTTCGACTGGACCGTGGGGTGCAGCTACCGGGGCATGCCCGCCGTACGGTCGCCCATCCGCAACGTGATGGGCGGCAACGCAGCGTTCAGGCGCGAGGCCGTCGGCGAGGTCGGCGGCTTCCACAGCGGCATCGGCCGCAGCGTGCAGGGGCGCAAGAGCCGCCCGCTGGGCTGCGAGGAGACCGAGTTCTGCATCAGGCTGTCGCAGCGCAAGCCGGGCTCGGTCATGCTGTTCGAGCCCGCCGCCGTGATCGGCCACAAGGTGCCCGCCCAGCGCGCCACCTTCGCCTACTTCCGCTCCCGCTGCTACGCGGAGGGCCTGTCCAAGGCCCTGGTCACGCAGAGCGTCGGCACGCAGGACGGGCTGTCGAGCGAGCGGGCGCACGCGCTGAAGGCGCTTCCGCTCGGCGCGCTGCGCGGCCTCGGCGAGGCGGTGCGCGGCGACGTGTCGGGGATCGGCAGGGCCTTCGCGATCGTGATCGGGCTCGCCTGGACGACCTGGGGATACGTGGTCGGCTCCGCCCGGCTGAAGGCGGTGCGCACATGATCAGGGTGCCGATTCTGATGTACCACTCGGTCACCGAGCGGCCCAACCAGGACACCAGGCCGCACGCCGTACGCACCGGCGACTTCGCCGAGCAGCTCGACTACCTGGCCACGCGCGGCTTCACCGCGCTGACGGTGGCCGACCTGGTCGCCGCCGTCCACAAGAACAACGGCAGGTCGCTGCCCGACAAACCGATCGTGCTGACCTTCGACGACGGCTACGCCGACTTCCACGCCAACGCGCTGCCGCTCCTGGAGCGCCACGACTTCCCCGCCACGGTCTTCCTGACCAGCGGATGGGTCGCCGACGCCGGAAAGGACGCCGCGGGCAGGCCCCTTGACGACATGCTCAGCTGGGGCCAGGCGCGCGAGATCGCGCAGTCGGGCATCGAGATCGGCGGCCACAGCCACAGCCATCCCCAGCTCGACCAGCTTCCCGACGCCGAGCTGCGCCAGGAGCTGCGCAAGAACAAGGGTCTGCTCGAAGACAGGATCGGCGCGCCGGTCGCCACGATGGCCTACCCCTACGGCTACTCCAGCGCCAGGGTGCGCCGCGAGGTGCGCAGGGCGGGCTACTGGGCGGCCTGCGCGGTGAGCAACACGCTGGCCGCCGATCGCCACGACTTGCTGGCCATCCCCCGGCTCACCGTGGGCCAGCACACGTCGATGGCGATGTTCAGGCGCGCCGTCGAGGGCAACGCGATCCCGCTGATCTACCTACGGGAGCGGGTGCTCACCAAGGGCTACGCGGTCGTCAGGCGAACGAGGTACGGACTGCGGCGGGTACGCGGGAATGTCTGACCGATCGGTCCTGCGCAAGCTCATGCGGGACCTGCGCAACCCGCTCTTCCGCAACGGCTACGCGCTCATGGCCAACACGGCGATCACCGCCACGCTCGGCATGGGCTACTGGCTGCTGGCCACCCGCTTCTACACCCCCGAGGAGTTCGGCAGGGGGCAGGCGCTCATCACCGCGATGCGGCTGTTCGCCTCGCTGACCGCGCTCGGCTTCGTGGGCGCGCTGGCCAGGTTCATCCCGATCTCCGGGCGCCGCACCGGCGGCGTCATCCTGCGCGGGTACGGCATGGCGGCCGTCACGGGCGGCGCCGCCGCTCTGGGCTTCCTGCTGACGCTGCCGGTATGGGGCGACATCTACGCGGTGCTCGGCACCCCCGCCATGAGCCTGTTCTTCCTCGGCTCCGTCGTGGTGTGGGCGGTGTTCACGCTGCAGGACGTGGCGCTCACCGGGCTGCGCGAGGCCGCCTGGGTGCCGGTGAACAACCTGGTCTTCGGCCTGGTCAAGATGGGCCTGCTGGCGCTGCTGGCGACCCGGCTGCCCGAGGGCGGCATCTTCGTCTCCTGGATGATCCCGACGGCGATCGCGCTGGTGCCCATCAACTTCCTGATCTTCGGCATCCTGGTGCCCAGGCACGTCCGCGAGACCGAGCAGACCGCCCGGCCGCCCAGCCTGCGCGAGATGGGCAGGTTCCTGGCGGGCGACTTCCCCGGCACGCTGTCGATGCTGGCGATCGTCTACCTGGTGCCCGTGCTGGTCGCGGCCAGGGTGGGCGAGGCGACCTTCGGGCGCTTCTCCATGGCGCACACGCTGGGCTGCATGATCGAGCTGCTGGCGATGAACATGGCGGTCTCGCTGACAGTGGAGGGCTCCTTCGACCGCTCGATGCTCGCCGCCAACGCCAGGAGGGCGCTGAAACGCGCGCTGATGATCATCACTCCGATCATCGGGGTGGCGCTGGTCGCCGCTCCGCTCATCCTCACTATCTTCGGCTCCGAATTCGCCGTGGAGGGGACGATGCTGCTGCGGCTGATGGCGTTGGCGGTGCTGCCGAGGGTGCTGATCGAGATCTACCTGAGTTCGCTGCGGGCGCTGGGCCAGGCGCGCAGGCTGGCGCTGGTGCAGATCGGGCTCGCGGTGCTGGTGCTGACCTCGATCATGGCCCTCTTCCCCTTCGTGGGAGTGGACGCCGTGGGATACGGTCTGCTTTTCAGCGAGATTTTGGTAGCGTTGTTGATCTTCAGTAGTCTCCGTAAGATTCTCAGATACGGCGAAACCGGGCAGCCGCGTGTCATGCGCAGGTCGTCCGAGGTCGCATGATGGTCAACGTGAGGCAACCGGCGGGCGAGGCGATGACGACGGAGACGACCGGCACGTCCGCGGCTTCCAAGGCCGCGGAGGTGGAGGAGAGCGACGTGTCCGAGGAGCCGGAGTTCGATCCTGACGCCACTGGGGTGATCCCGCGGATCACCGTGCCCAAGGACGACCCCGCCGCCCCTCGGACCGACGCTCGGCAGCCGGAGGCGGAGTCCCCGGAGACAGTGGCCCCCGAGGCAGAGTCCTCGCAGGCTGGGTCCCCGGAGGCTGGGTCCCCGCAGGCTGGGTCCCCGCAGGCTGGGTCCCCGCAGGCTGGGTCCCCGCAGGAGGAGTCGCCGCGGGAGGGCCGGGCCGCCGAGGAGGGCTCTCCGTCGACGGACGACGAGCCGGAGGCCGCCGCCGACGACGTCACACAGGACAGCCAGGCCCGGGCGCCGGAGTGCGCCGACGAGGACACCGCGGAGAGCCCGGCGTCGTCGCCGGAGTCCGTTGATGACGAGGGCACACCGGAGAGCACGACCCCCCGGGCGCTGGAGTCCGCCGACGAGGACACGGCCTCTCAGGCGCTGGAGTCCGCCGAGGAGGGCACGCGGGAGAGCGCGGCCCCTGAGACACCGGAGTCCGCCGACGAGGCGCGGGACGACGATCCAGAGATCGCCGACGAGGTCACGCAGGAGACGGCCTTCCCGCACGAGGCTGAGGCCGACAGCGACCAGACCAATCCCGCGCTCCGACTCCCCGAGCGGGAGCCGGAGCCGGACGACAGCACGGAGATCACCCAGGCCGTCCGCCTGCCCCCGCGGCCCCAGACCGAGGAGCAGGCCGAGAAGCAGGCCAGGGCCGCGGACGAGGCGGCGGACTCCACCGTCGCCACGCGCGTTCCCACGCCCTTCTCCTCCGTGCAGGTCGGCCGTCCCCCCGAGGCCCCTGAGAACCCCGCGGCCCCCGCGAGCCCCGCGACCTCCGCGGCTCCCGCGGCTCCCGCGGCGCCTGCCGTACCCAAGAGGAAGCCCGCCGCCCCCGCCCACGGGTGGGGGGCGCGGCTCACGGCGCTGGCGCAGGGCGCGCCGCGCTGGCTGCCGGTGCTGCTGGTCCTCGAGGGCCTGGTCATGTACGTCCTGGCGCTGCGGGTGCCGCCGGGGCCGCTGCGCGGGGTCGACCCCGCCGACATCGGCGGGCTCGGGCTGATTTCGGCGATGCCGCTGAGCGCGTTCTTCGCGATCATCCTGATGATCGTCTCGTTCTTCGTGACGGTCACCCAGAGCACCGACCGCAAGTTCCTGCTGCTGTTCCAGATCGCCGCGATCACCTTCGCCCTGCACGGAGCGGGCGCGATCGTGGCCGACGCGCCACGCTTCCCCACCGCGTACGTGCACGCGGGCTTCGTCGACTTCATCTCCAGAACCGGCGAAACGGCGATCAGCCTCGACGCCCGCATGGCCTGGCCGGGCTTCTTCGCGCTGTTCGCGTTCGTCGGCAAGGCGGCGGGCATCACCGACTTCACGCCGATCCTCAACTGGACGCCGCTGCTGTCGAACCTGCTCTACCTGCTGCCGTTCGTGCTGATCCTGCGGCAGGTGGTGGCGACCACGCGGGCCAGGTGGTTCGCGGCGCTGCTGTTCATCCTGGTGCAGTGGATCGGCCAGGACTACTTCTCGCCCCAGGGCTTCACCTTCGCCCTCTACCTGGCCTTCGTGGCGATCCTGCTGCGCTGGTTCGGTAAGGTCGAGGCGCGCAGCAAGCCGCTGCCCGCCAAGGGTCCCGTCCGCAGGCTGCTGGCCAGGCTCGACGCGATGCTGCCGGGCGAGCTGGCCTACACCGGCACCTTCAGGGCCGACAAGCTGCTGATGCTGATGCTGCTGATCGCGCTGTTCTTCGCCGCGACGGCCTCACATCAGATCACGCCGTTCATGATGCTGGGCGTGCTGACCGCCTTCCTGCTGGTCAAGCGCACCTCGCTGACGTGGGCGCTGCCGTTCTTCTTCGGCCTGGTGGTGCTGGCGTGGATCAGCTACCAGACCGTCGGGTTCTGGCAGGGCAACATGGAGGCGATCTTCGGCGGCATCGGCAGGCTGCTGGAGAACCTCCAGCGCGGCACCGGCGACCGGATCGCGGGCAGCGACCCCGTCCACGCGCTCGTGCTCAAGACCCGTCTCGGCATCTGCGCGGCCGTCCTGCTGCTGGCGGCGGCGGGCCTGGTCAGGCGGCTGCGGCGCGGCGTCTTCGACCGGGCGGCGCTCGTCCTGCTGTGCGTGCCCGTGCTGGCCATGGGCCTGCAGAGCTACGGCGGCGAGATGGGCCTGCGGGTCTACATGTTCATGCTGCCGGGCGCCTGTTTGCTGGCCGCCTACGCCTTCTTCCCGAACCTGCCGGCCGACAGCGAGGACGCCTCCGAGGAGACGGTGCCCTTCCGCCAGCGCAATGTCAGGTTCAACCCGAGGACCACGAGGATCATCTCGATCGTGCTCGCCGCGTGCGTGGCGCTCGCCCTGTCGATGGCCTTCCTCATCGCCCGCTACGGCAACGAGAAGTTCGAGCGCGTGACCGCGGGCGAGGTCGCCGCGATGCGCTACGTCTACGAGCACGACAAGCCGAGCGCCAGGGTGCTCTACCTGGTGCCCAAGCTCGGCCCCGAGGTCACCCCGATCCTGCCGTGGGGTGAGCGCGACTTCGAGAAGGTCGACTTCACCCAGCAGGCGCTGGTGCACAAGGACCCGACCACCATCAAGGACGTGGTCGACAAGCTGCGGAGCAGTGAGCGCAACACGTTCCTGGCCGTCACCAAGGGGCAGGCGGCCTACCTCCAGCTGAACGAGGGCTTCCCGGCCGACTGGTACCCGAAGTTCGTGGCCGCGCTCGACAAGTCCAAGGAGATCAAGAAGGTCTACTCCAACGAGGACTCGGCGCTCTACACGTGGAAGAAGTTCGTCAAGGGCACCGAGATCCCCGATCCGCGCTACGCCAGTGGCGGTCCGGGTGATCCAGGATCCCCGTGGAGTGTGGTGGGCGTGATCGCCCTCGCCCTCACTTGGCTGGCGCTGTTCTCCTACGAGGTGATCCGCCTCCATGGCAGGGACAAGGCGCCACGGGCGCGCAGGCGGCTGCTGTGGGTCGCGATCCCGGCGTTCGTGATCGCGATCGCCGTCATCGTGGAACGGTTCCTGTACATCGGCCTGAACATGTTCCGCTAGTTCACCAAAAGTCACAGCGAACTCTGAGGTTGCGAGATGATGTCCACTTGATGTGGACATCTGCTCGCGCTCCCGGAGACCGGATCGCCGGCGTCGACGCGCTGCGTGGCTTCGCCCTGCTGGGCATCCTCGTGGTCAACATCGCCTTCCTCGGCTCCGGCTACCGGATGGCGGGGCTGCCGGAGCCGGGGTTCGACAGCGCGCTCGACTGGGGCGTGCGCTGGTTCGTGACCATGTTCATGGAGAACAAGTTCTACCTGCTGTTCTCCTTCCTGTTCGGCTACAGCCTCACCCTGCAGATCGGCTCCGCCGCCAGGCGGGGCGCGGCGTTCGCGCCGATGTTCCTGCGCCGGCTGGCGGGGCTGTTCGTGCTCGGGCTCGCCGACGCCGTGCTGCTCTTCCCCGGCGACATCCTCGGCACCTACGCCGTGGTCGGACTGGCGCTGCTGGCGCTGCGGAAGGTCACGCCGAGGACGGCGATGATCCTGGCCGTCACGCTGACGTCGGTGCTGGCGGCGGCCTTCGTAGCCGCCGCCGTGGCCGCCGGTCTCGGTTTCCCGGTGCCGGGCGCGGGCTCGGGCGGGGTCGCGCAGGCGCTCAAGGCCGACGTGCTGCTGCGCGGCGGCCCCGGAATGATCATCTCTGAGCACCTGAACGAGCTGTCGGTGATCGTCGTGCTGCGGGTGCTGTTCCAGGGCCCGGCCGTACTGGCTGCCTGTCTTGCCGGGCTCGCGCTCGGCAAGTGGGGCGCGCTGCGCGAGCCGCGCACGGCGACGCTGCGCAGGATCCAGCAGCTCGGCTTCACGGTGGGCGTGGCGGGGCAGGCCTTCCACTCCTACGCGGCCTGGGGCGGCTCGGGGCAGGTGCTGCGGCTGCTCGGCCAGGCCGTCGACCTCGTCACGGCGCCGCTGCTGGCCGCTGCCTACGCCGCCACCCTGCTGCGCCTGCTGCCCCGTCTGCCGCGCCTGGGCCGCATGCTGACCGCTCCCGGCCGCATGGCGCTGACCAACTACCTCGGGCAGTCGCTGATCTGCTCGCTGATCTTCACCGGGTACGGCCTGGCGCTCGTCGACCGGGTCAGCCCGCCCGTCGAGGTGCTCATCGCGCTGGCCGTCTTCGCCTTCCAGGCCGCCTTCAGCCACCGGTGGCTGCGCGGCCGCCGCCACGGCCCCGTCGAGTGGTTCCTGCGGGCGCTCACCTACTGGAAGATTCCCTCGCAACGGGTGCAACCGACCTGAAGGCGCCGGTGTTTCAGAGGGTGTAACCGCATCCGCTGAAAGGCGCACTCATGGATCTGCAGCTTTCCGGCCGCGTGGCCGTCGTCACCGGAGCCTCCAAGGGCATCGGCCTCGCCACCGTCTCCGCCCTCCTGGAGGAGGGAGCGAAGGTCGTGGCCGTCTCCCGCAAGGGCGCGCCCGGCCTCGACGCGCTGGCGGGACCGAACCTGACGCACGCCGCGATCGACCTCATGGACCCCGAGGGGCCCGCGGCCGCGGTGGAGCGCGCCGTCGAGGTCTACGGCGGGCTCGACATCCTGGTGAACAACGCCGGTGGCCCGCCGCCCGGCGTGAAGCTGCCCCGCTTCTCGTTCCTGGCGCCCTCGGACGCCGACTGGCGGCAGATGTTCGAGTTCAACCTGTTCGCGGTCGTGCGTGCGATCAGGGCGGCCATCCCGCACCTGCTGGCGCGCGGCGGCGGCTCGATCGTCAACGTCACCACCGGCGCCGTCAGGCAGCCCGCCCCGATGAACGTCGACTACCAGGCGGCCAAGGCCGGCCTGCTGAACCTGTCGAAGGCGCTGTCGGAGGAGTACGCGCCGCAGGGCATCAGGGTCAACACCGTCGCCCCAGGCCCGGTGCGGACCGCGTGGTGGACGGAGGAGGGCGGCGCGGCCGACATCCTCGCCGGGGCCACGGGCGCCGACCGTGACAGCGTGATGGACACGGTGGCGCCGCAGATGATGAACCTGCTGACGGGCCGGCTCGTCGAGCCGGGAGAGGTCGCCGACGTGATCGCCCTGCTGGCCTCGCCCCGCTCGGCCAGCACGACGGGCGCGGAGTTCGTCGTCGACGGCGGCTTCCTCAAGGCCGTCTAAGGACGTCTCAGGAGGCGGTGCCGCGCTGGCTCCACTTGATCTCGTACGGCTCGAAGGTGAACTGCTTGCCGTCCACCGTGGCGGTCAGCCGGGCGTTGGTGGTGTTGACCATCACCATCTGCTGCGGCTGGCCGAGCACGCGCACCTTCGGGTCGCTCGAGGTCGGCTGGTCGACCTTCACATGGGCGGGGAACCACTTGGTGAACCCGCTGAGCAGCCCCGCCATCGGCATCTCGTCGCCGCGTCCTGGCACCCACATGCAGCCGTGGCACTCCCGCTGGCCCTTCTTGTGGGGGTTCCAGTAGAGCGCGGTGGTGACGCCGCTCTTGGCGAACTCCATCATCGCCGTGGCCTGCACCGCGGCGGTCCGCTCCTCGCTCCAGCCGGTGTTCTCGGGCTCCATGTAGTACTCGGCCCACCACACGGGCAGGTCGGGCGCCTGCTGCCGCAGCCACGTGGTGATCGCCGAGAACTTGGCCGTCGCGCTGAACTCGTCGGGGGTGGGCGGCTGGTCGCGGGTCATGGTGGCGCCGTCGACGACGATGAAGTCGGCGCCCTTCTTGTTCTGGATCCAGTACTCGATGGCGCCGAGCACCCGCCGGTCGGCCGTGCCCCATTCGCCCCTGACAGGCGACTCGCCCGCCGTGGGGGCGTGATGGTCGATCGGCACGTACGGGCCGCCGACCTTGATCTCGGGATTCACCTGCTTCAGCGCGTCGTAGACCTTGTTGTAGAGCTCGGTGTAGGCCTGGGCGTCCCAGGTGTTGCTGGCCTGGTTCCAGAAGCCCTTGAACTCGTTCCAGACCATGAAGTGCCTGACGGTCGGATAGCGCTTGGCGACGGTCGCGGCCAGCTTGGCGTAGTCGTCGAAGTGCTCGCGCTTGGGCGCGGTGGTCGCGTTCTTCGCCCAGTCCGTACGGCCGGCCGTACCGCCCCTCATCCAGTCGGGCGCGCAGCACAGCGTGATGATCGGGATGCCCCGCGAGTCGGAGATCAGCTTCATCCGGCGGTCGAGGCTGCGGAAGTCGTACTTGCCGGGGCTCGGCTCGGGGTTGTCCGCGCCCCAGCCCATGATGTGCTGGTTCTGCAGCATCGGCTCGCGGCCGAGGATGCCCGCCGCCCGGTCCCTGACCTCGGCGGGCTCCTGGTCGGCGCTGTACTGCGTGTGGGTGACGCCCCAGCGCGGCCAGCCCTCCGTGACCGGCGGCGCGGCCAGCGTGGGCGCCGCCTGGGACGGCGGGATCGTGTTCGGCTCGCCCGAGGCCTTGGTCCTGGAGCCCGCGTAGATCATGATCCCCGCGACGAGCACGAGGGCGATGACTCCGGCGGCCAGCGCGATCGGCCATGGAGAGCGCCTGTGCGCGTGACGGCCGTTCGTCGGTATCACCGAAGCCTCCTGAAGCGTTCCACACGACAAAGCCGGGGCGAACTGCCCGGCTCATCCCCAAGGTAACCGGACCAATTGCAGAACGCTTGAAAGTTGCTCTACCGGTTAGCTGGGATTCGGCGGCAATTGTCCCCCCGCGGGTCCAGGGACGCCAGCATAACGGTAGGGAATCGGTGATCTGCCGGGTTGGACCACCAGCAACGTGCCAGGCTCCTCGGCGTAGAAGGCCGACTCCACGGCCGCCGCGACATCCTCGGCAGTCAGCAGCGGGAAGCCCGCTCCGACGAACATCTCCCGCTGCTCGGCCACCAGCGGGGTGTCGGTGAATCCAGGGCACACCGCGCCGATCCTGATCCCCTCCCTGGCCAGCGGCGCGGCCAGACCCCTGACCAGGCCGACGACGGCGTGCTTGGTCATGGTGTAGATCGGGTCGCCGTCGAAGCCGACCAGCCCGGCCAGCGAGGCCGTGACGACGATCGCGCCGCCGCCCGAGCGGATCAGCGCGGGGACCGCGGCATTGACGCCGAAGACGACGCCGTCCACGTTGACGCCCATGACGGTGCGGTAGCGCTCCAGGTCGAAGGCGGCCAGGTCGACGCCGCTGGTCATGCCCGCGTTCAGGTGGGCCAGGTCGAGCCTGCCGTAGGTGTCGACGGCGAGGGCGGCCGCGCGCAGGGAGGTCTCGGGGTCGCTGACGTCGCCCGCCAGCCACACGCCGCCCACCTCCTTGGCGACGCGTTCGACGCCGGCCTCGTCGCGGTCGACGAGGACGCAGCGCGCGCCCCCTGCCGCCATCCTGCGCGCCACCGCGGCGCCGATGCCGCTGGCGGCTCCGGTGATGAGGACAACGCTGCTCATCGGGTCTCCTTGACTGTCGCGGCCGACCAGGTCACGGGGTGCGGCTGTCGAGCGTGCGGTGGGCGCGCTCGATCAGGACGGGCACCGCGCCGCCGATGCTCTCGAACCCCTCCCCCACGGTCTTACCCTGCCGGAACCTGGCGTGGATACCCTCCACGATGACGGCGAGCTTGAAGTTGCCGAACGCCACGTAGAAGTCCAGGTCGGAAAGGTCCCTGCCGGACACCTTGGCGTAGTGGGCGGCGAACTCGGCGGTGTTGAGGAAGCCGGGGGCGAGCGTGACGTCGCCGGCCACGGGGATCGCGGCGCGCTCCTCGTCCCCGGGGTCGTGCCAGTAGGTGAGCGTGAGGCCGAGGTCGGCCAGCGGGTCGCCGAGCGTCGACATCTCCCAGTCGACGACCGCGCGGATCTCCGGCGGCGCGAGGCTCACCAGCGTGTTGTCGAGCCGGTAGTCGCCGTGCACGAGTGTGGAGGCCGAGGTGGCGGGCAGGCGGTCGCGCAGCCTGGCGACGAGCCGGTCGTAGGCGGGCTCCTCGCGGTCGGCGGAGCGGGCCCACTGCTGGCACCAACGGTCGAGCTGCCTGGCCAGGTAGCCCTCGGGGCGGCCGAAGTCGGCCAGGCCCACCGCCGCGTAGTCCACGGCGTGGATCTCGGCGAGCACCTCGGCCAGCCGCTGCGACAGTCTCCTGGTCTCCTCGACGCCGGTGGTCAGCTCGGCCCGGTCGCGGACGGCCGCGCCGTCGACGTGGCCCATCACGTAGAACGGCGCGCCGATCACCTCGTCGTCGGCGCAGAAGGCGAGCGGCGGGGGGACCGGCACCGGCGTGCCGTACAGGGCGGAGATGACCCGCCACTCACGGCGCATGTCGTGCGCGGTGGGCAGGACGTGGCCGAGCGGAGGACGGCGCAGCACCACGCGCCGTTCGGCCGCCTCGACCAGATAGGTGAGGTTGGACCTGCCGCCGGAGATCAGCGACACCGAGACGGGCGCGCCCGCCGAGGGCACATGCTCGCCCATCCAGGCGACCAGGCGCGGCCAGTCAATGCCAGGTACCGTCATGGGACCCCATTAGAACCCGATTCTGTTCCCCGTGCCAAAGTTCCCAGTGCCAAAGTTCCCAGTGCCAAAGTTCCCAGCGCCAAAGTGGGCCAAAGTTCGCGGTGCCGAAGTTCGCGCCGTCGAAAGGCGCGCGGGCTACATGAGAGTTCTCTAAATTTGCGCGCCGACGTGGTCCACCACGTCCCCTCATCCTTTAACGTTGCTGTACACCGCCGCGCATGATCTGATCGTCAAGACGACCCCACCTGCTACGACCCACGAGCGTCGGCGGCCGGGGACCGCACACCCCAGTAGGAGCCCATGCGCATCACTCTTGTTCACCCCCGTGACCTGGGGCGCCAGGAAGTGGACCGGTGGCGGGCCTTCCAGGAGGCCGAGCCGAGCTTCGACAATCCCTTCCTGTCGCCGGAGTTCACGATCGCGGTAGGCGAGTCGCGCGACCAGACCCGCGTCGCCGTCATCGAGGACGGCAACGACGTGGTCGGCTTCTTCCCCTTCGAGCGGCATCCGCTCGGCATCGGCAAGCCCGTGGCCGCGGGACTCACCGATGCCCAGGGCCTGGTCAAACACGCCAAGGCGGAGATCGACGCCCAGGCGCTGATCAGGGGGTGCGGGCTGGGCGTGTTCGAGTTCGACCACCTGGTGGCCGGGCAGCCCATGCTGGCCGAGCGGCACGAACTCCACCCCTCGCCGATCATCGACCTGAGCGGCGGGTGGGCGGCCTACACCGACTACCTCACGGCCAACTCCGGCAAGACGTACAAGAGCACGCTGGCCAAGTCGCGCAAGCTCCAGCGCGACGTCGGGCCGCTGCGCCACGACTACGCCAGCACCGACCCCGCGCCGCTGCGCACGCTGCTGGCATGGAAGACCGACCAGTACCGCCGCACCGGCCGCACCGACAGGTTCGCCACCCGCTGGATCGTCGAGCTGGTCGAGCGCCTGCTGGCCACCCAGACCGAGACGTTCGCGGGCGTGCTCGACATGGTCTACGTCGACGGCGTCCCCATGGCGGGCCACTTCGGGCTGCGCACCAGGCACACGCTCGTGGGCTGGTTCCCCGCCTACGACACCGCCTACGCCAAGTTCTCCCCCGGCCTGATCCACCACCTGGCGATGGCCGAGGCCGCCGCCGCCGCGGGGATCGAGCTCATCGACATGGGCAGGGGCCCCAAGGAGTACAAGGACAAGCTGAAGACCGGAGAGCTGCAGGTCGCCGAGGGCAGGGTCGCGCGCGCCAGCGCGGGCGCGAGCGTCCACTGGATGCTCAGGGTGCCGGTGCGCAAGGCGCGCGGCGCGGTCCTGGCCAACCCGGTGCTGCACAAGACGGCCGACCGCGCGCTGAAGACCTACGGTCGCCTGCGCACGGCGCTGCAGGCGTGAGCCCCGCGCGGGCGCTCGAGCGACGCACCGGCCGCCACTGTCTTGAGCTGCCCTCCAACAGGCTCGGCCTCTACCTCGCGCTGCGCCACTTCTGCGTCCCCGGGCAGCGGCTGCTGATGTCGCCGATCTCCGCCGACGAGATCCTCTTCCTGGTGCTGGCCGCGGGCCTGCGGCCGCTGATCGCGCCGCTGTCGCGCCGCACCGGCAACATCGACCCCGCGCGCGTGGACCTGTCGGAGGTCGACGCCGTGCTGACCACCAACCTGTACGGCGTGCCCGACGACCTGGCCGCCTTCCACGGCAAGACCCTCATCGAGGACGTCGCCCACGCCATGGAGACCGCGGTCGGCGGACGCCCGCTCGGCACGTTCGGGGCCGCTGGGGTGTTCAGCCTTTCCAAGCACGCGGGCGCGGGCGCGGGCGGCGTGCTGGCCGTCGAGGACGCCGCCGACCTCCGGGCGCTGGAGCGGGCCCGCGACGAGCTCCTCCAGCCGGGATCATGGCGGGCCGAGGCGCTGTCGGTGGCCAGCTCGATGGCCCGCCAGGCGGCCCTCACCCTCGACCTCGTACGGCCGGCGCTGGCGCTGATGCGCGCGCTCGGCATGGAGGAGGAGCGCGAGGGCTACCGGATCGCGCTGCGCGCCGCCGAACTCGACGTGGCCATGAAGGCGGTGCCGTCGCTGCCCGCCTTCGACCCGTGGGTCCGCGCCGACCTCCACTCCTACCGGACCAGGCGCGGCGGCCTGTCCCGCTGGTACCAGAGCCGCAAGGTGGCCAAGGTCACGCGCGTGCGACCGCGGCGGCTGGCGGGCGTGCGGCGACTGGCCGAGCTGCCGAGTGTGGCGCGGGGCGTCCTCGACCACCTGGACCAGCCGCTGTTCAGGGTGCCGCTGCTGGTGGAGGAGCGCGACGCGGCCATCGCCGCGCTCGAACGCCGCGGTGTGGCCACCGGCTATCTCTACGCCCCTCCCTACGACGACTACGCGCCTGCCTTCACGACCCCCTCCCCCGCTCCTGACGACGCCCGGTGGTGGGCCGAGCACGTGCTGCCCGTCGATCCCGTCTACGCCCACCGGGCGCTACCGGTCCTGCGGGAGCTCACTCCAGCCCGCGGTTGAGGCCGCGGATGAGGTCGGCGAGGATCTGACAGCCGCGCCGCACATCGGCCAGCGAGGCGGAGCCGTACCCGATGACCAGGCCGTGCACCTGCGGCTCGCCGTGGTGGTGGCGGGCGGTCGTGTCGAGCAGGACACCCGCAGAGGCCGCCGCGCCGACGATGCCGCGCACCGTGGACGGCGGCAGCTCGGCCAGCACGTGCAGGCCCGCGGTGTCGCCGCGCAGGCGGCAGACCGGGCCGAGGATCTCCACCACGGCCGCGCGGCGGCGGGCGTACTCCAGCCGCATCCTGCGCAGGTGCCTG
This sequence comes from Nonomuraea sp. NPDC059194, assembly GCF_042754765.1. NCBI lineage: Bacteria > Bacillati > Actinomycetota > Actinomycetes > Streptosporangiales > Streptosporangiaceae > Nonomuraea > Nonomuraea sp. NPDC059194. The sequence continues at coordinate 111,485 of NZ_JBHZBH010000026.1, forward strand.
TCGAGGTCGCCACGCTCCAGGAGGGTGGCGACGGCCTGCTGGACGGGGCCGCTGGTGCGGTCGGACAGGTCGTCCCTGATGTCGGCGATCTTCCGCAGCAGCTCGGGCCTGCCCACCAGCCAGCCCACCCCCACGTCGGGGGCCAGCGCCTTCGACAGCGTGCCGAGCAGCACCACCCGATCGGGGTCGAGGCCGTAGAGGGCGGGCAGCGGGGCCACGTCGTAGCGGAACTCGGCGTCGTAGTCGTCCTCCACGACCACCGCTCCCGTGCGGCGCGCCCACGCCAGCAGGCGCTCCCTGCGCGGGATCGGCAGGCGTCCGCCCACCGGGTACTGGTGCGCGGGGGTGGTGTAGAGGACGCGCAGGTCGTCGGGGAGCTCGGAGACGATCACGCCGTCCTCGTCCACGGGGCACGGCACGACCGTCGCGCCCCTCGCGGCGAACACGTTGCGGGCCACCCGGTAGCCGGGATCCTCGACGCCCGCCCTGATCCCGTGGCCGAGCAGGGCCATGGCGACCAGGAAGAGGCCGTTGCCGGTGCCCCTGGTGACCAGCACGTTCTCCGGGCCCACCGCGACCGCCCTGCTCCTGCGCAGGTGCCCGGCCAGCAACTCGCGCAGGCGCGGCAGGCCGTAGGGGTCGGGGTCGTCGCCGGGCGGCAGGTCGGCGGCCTTACGCCAGGCCCGCTTCCAGGCCGCCTCGTCGTAGTCCTTCACCCACGGCTCTCCGGGGGTGAGGTCGATCAGCGGGGCCGCCGGCCGTACGGGGCGGGGCACGACGGGCGCAGCCGCGGGCGCGGCGCGCGGTATGTCGTCCGGCAGGTCGGCCACGTACGTGCCGGAGCCGTGGCGGCCGTCGAGCCAGCCCTCGGCGTACAGCTGCTGGTATGCCTCGGTGACCACGGTACGGCTGACGCCGAGCTGCGCCGCGAGCCCGCGCGAGGACGGCAGGCGGGCCCCCGCGGTGAGGGCGCCCGCGCGCATGGCGTCGCGCAGCCAGTCGCCGAGCTGCACGGAAAGCGGCATCGCCGAGTCCCGGGTCAGGGAGACGGGCAGGTCAACCAACGTGCGCACAGAAGTGGTCTCCAAGAAGCGGTTATTAGTGGACATTAACGACAGGTCCACTATCTCAATAGCGTAGGAGCATGCTCTCCACCACTCCCCGCACGACTCTCGGACGAGAGAAGCACCGCGGCAGCACCGACAGGAACGATCTCTACGACGTGCTCGACTCCGGGCTCATCTGCCACCTGGGCGTGGTGCTGAACGATCATCCGATGGTCGTGCCCACCGGGTACGGCCGCATCGGCGACACCCTCTACCTGCACGGCTCCACCGGCGCCCGCTCGCTGCGGGCGGGGCAGGGGCAGCAGGTCTGCGTCACCGTCACCCACATCGACGGCATCGTGCTGGCCCGCTCGGTCTTCAACCACTCCGTCAACTACCGGTCGGCGATCATCTACGGCGAGGCCAGGCTCGTCACCGACGAGGAGGAGCGCATGGCGGGCCTGCGGGCGCTGACCGAGCAGCTCGCCCCCGGCCAGTGGGACTACGCCAGGCTCCCCACCCGCAAGGAACTGGCGGCCACGGCGGTGCTCGCGCTGTCGCTGGAGGAGGCGTCGGTCAAGCTGCGCCAGGGCGCGCCCAACGACGAGGACGAGGACTACGCGCTGCCGCTCTGGGCCGGGGTGCTGCCGCTGGTCACCTCGTGGGCCGCGCCCGTGCCCGACCCCGTGCTCCCCGAGGGAATCCCGATGCCCGACCACATCAGGGACCGTTGACAGCAAACCAGGACGCTGGATGATACGTCTCATCAGGTGGGCCAGAACTCCTGATGGGAGAGCGCCATGGACTGGAGCGCCCCCGGCTACACCGAAGTACGGCAGCTCGGCGCGGGTGGAAGCGGCAGGGTCGTCCTCGCCGTGCACGACGCGACCGGCGTGCGCGTCGCCATCAAGTACCTGTCCGAGCGGGTACGGCACGAGCCAGGAGCGCTGGCCGCCTTCAGGACCGAGGCGGAGGTCCTGACCACGCTCGTCGATCCGCACATCGCCAGGATGTGGGAGTACATCCAGGAGCCGCAGGGCGCCGCGATCGTCATGGAGCTCGTCAACGGCGTCTCCCTGCGGGCGCTGCTGCGCGAGAATGGCACGACCGGGCCCGAGGCGGCGCTGGTCGTGCTCAAGGGCTCCCTCCTCGGCCTGGAGCGGGCGCACACGGCGCACGTCGTCCACCGCGACTACAAACCCGAGAACGTGATCGTCAGGGACGACGGGGTCAGCAAGCTGGTCGACTTCGGGATCGCCGTCCGGCACGGCACCGCCACGCGGGCGACAGGCACCCCGCCGTACATGGCGCCCGAGCTGTGGTCGGGCGAGCCCGCCTCCCCCGCGACCGACGTCTACGCGGCCACGGTCGTCTTCTACGAGTGCCTGACCGGGCACCGGCCCTACCGCTCGACCGAGTCGCACGTCCTCGGCTACCAGCACCTGCACGCGCCCGTCCCCGTCCAGGACGTGCCCGAGGCCGTGCGTGAGCTGATCACCACCGGCATGGCGAAAGACCCGGCCGACCGCCCGCCGAGCGCGGCGGCGTTCGTGGCCGGGGTGGAGCGGGCCGCCCAGGCCGCCTACGGCGAGGAGTGGGAGGAGAACGGCAGGCGGCGGCTCGCCGCGCTGGTGGCGCTGCTGCCGTTGCTGCTGCCGCAACCCCCCGAGACCCCGCCGCCCGCCGCGAGCTCCTCCTTCTTCCAGACGGCTTTCCGGAGCACCGGCCGTACGGCCAGGCGGCACGGCAAGCGGCTGCTGGCCGGCACCGCGGCGGTCGCGGTGGCGGCGGGCGTGACCGGCTACGTGCTGGCCAGTAGGCGGCCGCCGCCCACGGCGATCGACGTGGTGGCGGCGACGCCGTCGTTCTCGCCCTCCCCTGTGCTGCCGAGCCCCGCGACCCTGCCGTCCACCCTGCCGTCCATCACCCCCACGACCGGCGCCGGTGCGCCGACGGGCGAGCCAGGCGGCGCGGGATCGCCCACGGGCGCCGCGACCCCCTCGCCGGGCACCTCCGGCCCTCCGCCCAGCCCGACCCCCACTCCTACGCCCACCCCGACCCCGACCCCCACACCCACTCCCACGCCCACCCCGACGCCGGTGGCGGGTGTGTCGGCGCTGAACGTCGGTGACCTCGCGGTCGACGCCACCGGAGTGGCCGCCGCCACCGTCTCCCTGCGCACCGTCGGCACCGCGCCGGTCACGATCACCGCCCGGTTCCTGGTCGACGGCAAGCTCGTGCACACCGCGAGCACCCAGGTCAGCGGCTCGGACAGCTACACCCGCGCCTTCAGCCACGCCCTCGGCAGGCAGCGGTGCGGCGGGATCGCCTCACTCGTGGTCGCCACCACGCCCGCCGCCCCCGCGGGCGCGAAGACCGTCAGCACGACGCTCCCCGCGTGCCCGACGACCGTCACGGGGCTGCGGGTGTCGCTCGACGTGGACAAGTCGCCGGGGCGTGCCGTACGCGCGCGGATCGCCGTCAAGACCAGCGGCGCCGGCAAGGTGCCCGTCGTCGCCACGATGACGCTCAACGGCGACCAGGTGGACGCCAAGACCCTGTCGCTGTCGGGGTTCACCTCCTACGACGGCGCGTTCGACCACACCTTCGGTCAGCGGCCCTGCGGCGGGGTCGTCGCGGTGACCGTACGGGCCGGAGACCGGCAGGACAGCGCCAGGGCGGTGGTGCCGTGCCCCGCGGGGGTGCGGCAGGTCTCGATCGCCCGCGCCTCGATGAACGCACGCGGCCGCGTGACCGCGATCGTGACCGTGGGCGCCACGGGAGTCCAGCCGGTACGGCTGAGCGTCCACTTCAGCGTCGGCGGCCGAGTCCAGCACACCGAGTCGGTCGAGCTGTCCGGCGAGACCTCCTACACCAGGACGGTCTCCTTCACCCTCAAGCAGGTCCCGTGCGGATCGGAGTGGGCCGTGTCGGCGAACACCGTCCCCGCGGCGGCGCAAGGCGCCGACTCCAGTGGCGGGAAGACGCCCGCCTGCGAACCTACTCCGAGTCCCGCCGATTCCGGACAAGAAGATACTGACAATTCTGTTCCGGGCGAGAGCGAAGGTCACTAGGCTACGCTTCGTCTGATGTGGGTGGGGGCCCTGAGGGATCAGAGGTGATCTGATGGACCGGTGGGGGGTCCCCGGCTACACCGAGGTGCGCGAGCTGGGCGCCGGCGCCTCGGGCCGGGTGGTGCTGGCCACGCGCGACCACGACGGCGTCGAGGTCGCGATCAAGTACCTGTCCGACGGCCTGCGCGACGACGTGGGGTTCGTGGCCAGGTTCAGGCACGAGGCGCGGATGCTCGGCAGCATGCGCAGCCCGTACAACGCCCGGCTGATCGGCTACGTCGAGGACGGCGCGGGCGCGGCGATCATCATGGAGCTGGTCGACGGCGTCTCGCTGCGGGCGATGCTCGACTCCGAGGGGCCGACGGGGCCCGAGGCGGCGCTGGCCGTGCTCAAGGGCGCGCTGAAGGGCCTGGCCGCGGCCCACGCGATCGGCGTCGTGCACCGCGACTTCAAGCCCGAGAACGTGATGGTGCAGGGCGACGGCAGCAGCAAGCTCGTCGACTTCGGCATCGCCGTCCGGCAGGGCGAGGGCGCCAACTCCGCGGGCACCCCCGCCTACATGGCCCCCGAGCAGTGGTCGGGCGGGCCCGCCACCCCGGCGAGCGACGTCTACGCGGCGACGATCGTGTTCTTCGAGTGCCTGACCGGCATGCGGCCCTTCCGCGCCGCCACGATCGCCGCGCTGGCCAGACAGCACCACGCCACGCCGCCGCCGATCGACGACGTGCCCGAACCCCTCCAGCCGCTCGTCGAGCGGGGCCTGTCCAAGCACCCCATCGAGCGTCCGCCCTCCGCCGAAGACTTCCTGACCGAGCTGGAGGTGGTGGCGGCCCGGGCGTACGGTGCCGACTGGGAGGAGCGCGGCAGGCGCCGCCTGACCAGGCTCGCGGGTCTGCTGCTCGTGCTCTTCCCCGGCACGCGGGAGGAGGCGCTGGAGGCGAGCACGACGCTGGCCGAGACGGAGTTCGCCCAGCCGCAGGGGATCGTGGCCAAGCTCGGCGTGAAGGCGATGGTCTGCGTCGGTCTCGTCGTGGTGATCGGCACGGTCGCCACCGTGCTGCTCACCTCGGGCGAGGACGAGCCCGCGCTGAGGGCGCAGACCTCCCCCGCCACGCCCACGATGTCGCTGATCGAGGTGCCCTCGCCGTCGGAGTCCCCGACCGGGGAGCCGTCCCCCGAGGAGACGGTCGCGCCCGACCCGGCCGCGACGCCTTCCGCGAGTTCGGCGCCTTCCCCGACGGTCGCGGCGGCGAAGAAGAGCGCCTCGCCCACGCCGTCCAGGAAACCGGTGCGCAGGACGACGGCTCCGCCGCCTCCGCCTTCGCGTCCTGTCAAGACCAGGACGGCGACGCCGACGCCCGACGTGACGTTGCGCGGCAAGGCGGACAACGATCCGGCGCCGCCGTCGCGGACGCCGTCGCAGACCGCCACCACCTCCGCTCCGCCTCCTGCCACGACCAGGCCGACCAGGCCCACGACCCCCAGGCCGAGCGAGCCCTCGCAGACCGCGACGGCCACGTCGAGCGGCTCCTCCGAGCCGACCCCCACCTCCGACGATGGCTCTCCGCCGCCTGCGGCCACCGAGACGCCGACGCCCACGGAGACGGCGCCCGCCGCGTTGCTCGCGCTCGGACTGGTGACGTCCGGCGCGGTTCCGGTCACACTTGCCGTGAAGCGCCGTGTCGCCGGTCGGCACAGGAGGCAGGGTTAGCGGGGGCGAGTCACCGGGGGAACTGATGGTCATGATCGCCGGCTTCTCGCTCACGGACAGGAGCAGGGTCTCCGAGCTCGGCACGTGGGTGGAGGCGACGGGGCCCGACGGACGACCCGGCGGCGCGCTGCGGTTCGACGCCAGGGCCGTCGCCGTGCCCGGCGCGGGCGAACGGCTGGTCCAGGCGGTGCTGGCCGACCGCAGGCTCATCGAGGGCGGGCTCACGGGGCTGGTGCCCGTCGCCGACCTGGTGACGGCGGGGCCTGAGGTGTGGCTGCTGGTCGGCCACTCGATCGCGCCCGTCCTGTCGGACCTGCTGGCCGTACCCGCGATGGACCCCGCCAGCGCCGCGGCCGTCCTCGTCGAGACCGCGCAGACCCTCGACGCGCTCCACGCGGCCGGGCTCGCCCACGGCTCGCTCCACCCCGGCACGGTGGTGATCGCCCATGACGGGGCGGCGCTGCTGGCCGAGCGCGGGCTCGCCGACGCCGTCCGCGGCCTGCCGCCCGCCCCCGACAGGGACGTGACGGCATGGGCGGCGCTGGCCAGAGGCCTCGCCGCGACCTGGGCCGCGTCCTCGCCCGGCGCAGCCGACCTGCTCGAAAGGGTCGCGACCACCGCGACCACCCACGGGCTCGCCCCCGCCAGAGACGCCCTGCTCGCCGGACGCGACGCCCTGCCCGGCGGGCTGATCAGCCGCGACGTCCTCGCCCAGACCACCCGCCGCTGGCTGCCCCCCTCGACGCCCGGCGCCTTCCCCTTCAGGGACGAGGGGGAGATCGTCACCATGCTGCGGGCGCCGGGGCCTGTCGGGTCCGGCGGTCAGGAGCCGACCCGCCCGCCGGCTCGTTTCGGGCCCGGCGTCGCCACCCCCGACACCCACGGCGCGTACGGCACGCACGGCGGGACCACCGCGGAGAAGATCTGGCGCGAGGGCAACAAGCCCGCCGCCCCCTCCGCGTACGGCGTGCGCGCGAAGAAGGCCGCCAGGGCGCGCCGCCGCAGGACCGTGGTGTCCGCCGCGGTGTTCGCCCTCGTCATCGCGGGGGCGGTGCTGGCGTGGCTGTCGGTGCGCTCCCCCGCCGACCTGGTCGTGCGGTCGGTCACGGTGAGCGCGCCCAAGACGCTGGGCTGCCGCAAGACCGCCACCATCACGGGGAACCTGGTCACCAACGGCGAGGGCGGCAGCGTCACCTTCCAGTGGCTGCGCAGCGACAGGAAGGAACCGATCGAGCAGACCGAGACCGTCGCCTCGGGCGAGACGACCCACGCCGTCCTGCTGCGGTGGACGGTGAAGGGGGAGGCGACGGCCAAGCTGACGGCGCGGCTGCGGGTCCTGTCTCCTGTGCCGCAGGGGCAGAAGGTCGAGGACAAGGCGACATTCACCTACAAGTGCTGATCTACCCACTGTCGAGCGGTTGTCATTAGTCTGGCGGCCATGACCACGCAGACCCCCGCAGGCTGGTACCCCGACCCCTACGGCTCGCCGCAACTGCGGTGGTGGGACGGGAACCAGTGGACCGACGCGACACACCCGACCGAGCCAGAGAACCGGTCCCAGGGATACGGCGGCGGCCCCGCCCAGCCTCCCCCGCAGAGCCCCGCCGACTCTGGTGGCCCTAGCGGTCCTTGGGGACCTGCCGGTCATGGCGGCCCTGGCGGCCCTAGCGGGCTTGGCGCTCCTGCCGGTCCTGGGGGACCTGACGGTCCTGACGGTTCTGGCGGTCATGGCGGTCCTGGCGGGCCTGGCGGTCCTGGCGGTCCTGGCCAGCTTGGCGCTCCTGCCGGTCCTGGGGGTCCTGACGGTTCTGGCGGTCATGGCGGTCATGCCGGTCATGGCGGGCCTGGCGGTCCCGTGGTGGGGAGCACGCCGTATCACGGTGAGCAGCCCGACGCCGGGGCCCCACAGCCGAACACCATGCCAGGGCAGGCGCACCAGGGGCCGGGCTCCTGGGAGTCGCCGAACTCGGGCCCGCAGGGAACTCCCCAGGGCTCGGGCCCGTGGGGAGCACCCGAGGGCGGTGGCGCGGGCCCGTGGGGGTCGCCTCAGGGGGCGGGCTCCGGTCCCGTGGCTCAGCCGTACCAGGCTCCAGGGTCGGGGCCGGGCGCACAGCCGTACCACGCGGCGGGTCCCGGTCCGCAGTTCCAGGCGCCGGGCTCCGGGCAGCCGTACCAGGCTCCCGGTTCCGGCCAGCCGTACCAAGCTCCGGGTTCCGGCCAGCCGTACCAAGCGCCGGGGCAGCACCCGGGGCCTGGGTCAGGGGCGGGGCCGCAGTACGCCGCGCCGGGTTCGGGCCCCGGGTATCAGGCGCAGGGGCCGCAGTACGGCCAGCCGCAGTGGGGTGGCGGGACGATGCAGCTGCCCGCACCCGACTTCGGGCCTCCGCCGAAGTCCGGCGGCGCGATGCCGTGGATCCTCGGCGGCGTCGGCGCGGTGCTGGTGATCGCGCTGATCGCGGGCGCGGCTTTCTTCATCGTCAACCGGGGCGGTGAGACGACGACCACCATGCCGACGCCGTCCTCCACCACGGAGACCGACCCGCTGCCCAGCCCGAGCGAGACGGCGCCCCCCACCGAGTCGCCCACCGACACGCCCACGGAGTCACCGACGCAGGGCACCGGAGCCGAGCTGCCCGCGCCGGCCGACGGCCGGATCACCGACCCGAAGACGGGGCTGTCCTTCCCCGCGCCCGGCGAACCGTGGAGCGTCCCCAAGTCCGCCGACATCAACAACCCCAACCCGAGCAGCCAGCAGTGGACGGCGGGGATGAGCGCGGTCTCGCAGGAGAAGTACGACGGGGAGAGCGACTGGACGGGCAGCATCTACTCCGGCGAGCTCAACGAGAGCTACCCCTACCAGAGCGCCGACGACCTGCGCTCGGCCACGGGCACGGTCCTCATCGACTTCGCCCGCTTCTATCCGATCAAGCACGAGCGGAACGTCCTCCAGGACAAGGCGATCACCGTCGACGGCCACAAGGGCTGGCTCCTGGAGTACGAGATGGACTTCACCGCGGAGTCGGAGAAGAAGAAGTACCAGTGGAAGAAGGAGCGGGCGGCCATCGCGGTCATCGACAGGGGTGAGGGGAAGCGTCCCGCGCTGCTCTACATCTCGGTTCCCGACAATCTGGATACCGGTCTCGTCACTCAGACACTGAAGTCTCTCAAGCTGTCATGACCAGGGCACTACGCTGGAGTCAATGAGCAAGGCGGGCGGGTAGCTCCGAGCCGCTGGGCGAGGAGATTGATCGTATGAGTGACTTGCTGGTTTGGATCGACTGTGAGATGACCGGGCTCGACCTCGGGCGCGACGCGCTCATCGAGGTGGCCTGTGTCGTCACCGACAGCGAGCTCAGGCAGCTGGACGAAGGCGTCGATGTCGTCATCAAGCCGCCGTCCGAGGCGCTGGAGCAGATGTCGGAAGTGGTCCGCGAAATGCACACCGCCTCGGGCCTGCTGCCCGAGCTGGCCGAGGGCGTCACGCTCGCGGAGGCCGAGTCGCTCGTGCTCGACTACATCCGCGGCCACATCCCCGAGCCGAAGAGGGCGCCGCTGTGCGGCAACTCCATCGGCACGGACCGCACGTTCATCTCCCGCGACATGCCCGCCGTGGACGCCTTCCTGCACTACCGGATGATCGACGTGTCGTCGATCAAGGAGCTGGTCCGCCGCTGGTACCCCCGCGTCTACTTCGCCGCGCCCGAGAAGCAGGGTGGGCACCGGGCGCTGGCCGACATCACCGAGAGCATCCGCGAGCTGCGCTACTACCGCGCGGCCGTGTTCGTCGGCCAGCCGGGGCCCGACTCGGCGACCGCTCGGACCCTGGCGGAGAGCGTGTCCCGAGCCTGAGCCGCCGCGCCGGACGCGCCGTCACGGAGCTGCCCTGCCCTCGCCGGACGCCGGTCACCGGGCTGGGGGCCCCGCCGGAGGCGTGTCCCCGGTATTGAGTGGCGCAAAGGGTCCCGAAGACCGCTACACTTTTCCATGTGCTGCTGCGGCGGTCACACATGGTGGGTGTAGCTCAGTTGGCAGAGCGCCAGGTTGTGGTCCTGGATGTCGGGGGTTCAAGTCCCCTCACTCACCCCACGCCAGAAGGCCGGTCCCTCAGGGACCGGCCTTCTGCTTTTCTCCTGTGACTTTGGCCCCAAATCACGACAATGCGAGTTATGCTCGCTGTCAACCGCTTACGCCGGAAGCACGGGGGCCAATCGGCGATCTGACCGACTTCGCTGTCCCGGAGGCCGGATGAGAGTCGACGACGTCGCACGCTTGAGCAAACGTGAGGCCGAGGTGATGGACCTGATCGCGACCGGTCAGTCCAACGGCGAGATCGCGCAACGACTGTTTCTCAGTGAGAAGACGGTCAAGAACCACGTCAACCGGATCTACGCCAAACTCGGCGCCGACAACCGGGTCACCGCCATCGGGCTCTGGCTCAACCGCGACACCTAGCACCTGTGTGGGCGCACAGGATCTTCGTGTCCGGGTGACGTGCCGACGACCTGTCCAGCAGAGGTTGCCGCTTCGCACGCAGGTGCAGGTCGAAGAAGGCCGGGTGATCTCCAACGTGCGGCCCACCGGAAGGTCGGCGCCGGAGTCCATGCCGAGCATCGAGGCGTGATGCCCTGTTCGCCCCGACGATCACCCGTCGCCTGGTCGAGCGGTTCGCCCCGCGCGATGTGGCCAGGGCCGTACTCCACCGGGACCTGTCCGAGCTGACGCCACGAGAGGTGGAGGTACTGCGTCTGCTCGCCACCGGGTTGAGCAACGCCGAGCTCGCCGACCGGCTGACCCTCAGCCTGACGACGGTGAAGACGCATGTCGCGCGCATCCTGTCCAAGCTCGGACTTCGCGACCGCGTCCAGGCCGTCGTCGTCGCCTACGAGACCGGGCTGATCAACCCGGGTGGCGGTTGATCCGAAAGGGCCCCCAGGTCAGAGAGGTCGGGACAGGGCGCGGGAGATGGCCGTCAGGCCGTGGTCGATGTCTTCGTCGGGCATGTTGAGCGCCGGCCGAAGCCGTACCGAACGCTCCCCGCAGGGCAGGACCACGACGCCCTCCTCCTCCCGCAGCCGCGTGATCAGCGCGCTGCGGCGCGCGCCGTCGGGCAGGTCGAAGGCGCACATGAACCCTCGCCCGCGCACGTTCGACACCAGCGCGGGGTGCTCGGCCTGGAGCTTGCCGAGACCCTCGACGAGGCGGGCGCCGGCCTCGGCGGTGCGGGGGATGAGCCCGTCGCGTTCGATGATCTCCAGCATGGCGCGGGAGCGGACCATGTCGACGAGCCCGCCTCCCCAGGTGGAGTTGATGCGCCCGCTGACCTGGAACACGTTGTCGGAGACCAGGTCGACGCGCCGGCCCGCCATGATGCCGCCGACCTGCACCTTCTTGGCGAACGCGACGATGTCGGGGGCGAGGCCGAGCTGCTGGTACGCCCAGGGCGTGCCGGTGGTGCCCGCGCCGGTCTGCACCTCGTCGAGGATGAACAGGGCGTCGTGCTCGTGGCAGAGGGCCTGCATCGCCTGCAGGAACGCGGGACGCATGTGGTTGTCGCCGCCTTCGCCCTGGATGGGTTCGGCGATGAAGCAGGCGATGTCGTGGGGATGGCGCTCGAAGGCGGCCGCCGCCTGGGCGAGCGCCCTGGCTTCGAGGGCCTCGACGTCTTCCAGGTGGGTCGCGGGGACCTCGATGCGCGGCCAGTCGAAGACGGGGAAGCGGTCGGTCTTGAGCGGCTCGGTGTTGGTGAGGGACAGGGTGTAGCCGGAGCGGCCGTGGAAGGCCTTGGTGAGGTGCATGACCCGGGTGCCGAGCTCGCGGGGGCGTCCCTCCGCCTCGTTGCGGCGGCTCTTCCAGTCGAAGGCGGTCTTGAGCGCGTTCTCGACGGCGAGGGCGCCGCCCTCGACGAAGAACAGGCGCGGCAGGTCGGGGTCGCCGAGGACGCGGGTGAAGGTCTCGACGAAGTCGGCCAGGTGCTCGCTGTACATGTCGGGGTTGGCGGGCTTGTTGAGCGCGATCCTGCCGAGCAGTTCCTGGTCGAGCGGCGGATTCACGCCGAGGGGTGCGGAGGCGAAGAAGGTGTAGAAGTCCAGGTAGCGGCGGCCGGTGCGGGCGTCGACGAGCCAGGAGCCCTGGCTTGCGTCGAGATCGAGGACCAGCCGGTATCCGTCGACGAGTAGGTGGCGGGCGAGCCGGTCGTGGACGTCCATGTCCCCTCCCCTGTGAGCTGGATCACGACATACGTTCCCCATATTGATGCGTCCATGTAAAGACTTTTCGCCAAAAAGCCTTGATCGCATGAGGTTCTTCGCCTGTGATGCGTCACGCCAGGCTCTTCACCCTCGTCGACAGGATGATGATCGTGATCCCGTAGATGATCGCGAAGGCGCCGATCAGCCACGTCAGCGCCAGCGCGCCCGAGGCCGGCCAGATCAGCAGCAGCACGCCGACCACCACCGACAGCAGCCCGCCGATGATGAGCATCCACTCGTTGTCGATGATCTTCCGCAGTCTGATGCCCGCGATGATCTCGGCGATCCCCGTGAAGATCGCCCAGAACGCGATGACGTACAGCAGCGCGAGCGTCGTGATCGCGGGCCAGACGAAGGCCACGATCCCGGCCAGGATGCCGATGATGCCGGAGATGATGAGCCACGCCCTGGACTCGACGTTGTGCCGAAAGGCGGAGATCACCGAGAAGATGCCGTTGACGAGCGCGTACGCGCCGAAAAAGATCACCAGCACCCAGATCGTGATCCCCGGCCAGATGATCGCCAGGATCCCGAAGATCACCGCACAGATGCCCCGGATGAGGATGAGCCACCAGGTGCTTGCCAATTGCTCCATACCTGGTCTGATGTCCTCAAGATTGGCGCATACAGACCAGGCAGGGGTCAAATATCGGTGATGCGGACGCCTACCGTGCCGCTGCGGCCCCTGCGCACCAGGCTGGCGAGCAGCACCAGCCTGCCCTGCAGGCCGTACTTGGCCCGCAGCAGCCGCCTGACGCGCTCGGTCTCCTCGGCGGAAAGGATCTCCGCGCGGCCGCTCACCGGCTCGCCCAGCGGCCTGCCGCGCACGTCGCAGGGCGCGACGGTGACCGACGGGTTGGCGCGCATGCGTTTGACCTTGCCGGAGTCGGCCACGGTCCAGATCACGATCGCGTCCGCGTCCTGCGCGACCCAGACGGGCGTGGGTACGGCGGCGCCGTTCCTGCGATAGGTCGTCACGCTGACGTACTGCTCATGGCCGAGGTTCACGCCTGTGAGTAGACCACGATCGACACCGCGATGTACTGCACGAGGTAGGCGGCGACGGTGAGGGCGTGGAAGACCTCGTGGAAGCCGAACCACCGGGGCGAGGGGTCGGGCCTGCGCAGGCCGTACACGATGGCTCCGGCACTGTAGAGCACGCCGCCGACGGCCACGAGGACGACCGCGGCGGCGCCCGCACCCTGGAGCAACTGCGGCATCACGAAGATCGCGGTCCAGCCGAGCGCCAGGTACAGGACGGTGTAGAGCCAGCGGGGCGCCGACATCCACAGCACGCGGAACAGCACGCCCGCCAGCGCGCCGCCCCAGGTGATGCCGAGGACGAGGATCCTGGGCAGCCCGTCGAGGGCGAGGAGCGCGAAGGGGGTGTAGGTGCCCGCGATGATCAGGTAGATGTTCGCGTGGTCGAACCTGCGCAGGACCTCGGCCAGGCGTGGGCCGAGGGTGCCGCGGTGGTAGGTGGCGGAGATGCCGAACAGGAGGCCGGAGGTGATCGCGTAGATGGCCGAGGCGAGCCGTGCCTGGACGGTGGGACCCAGGGCGACCAGGACGAATCCGGCGATCAGGGCCACGGGCAGGGCCCCGGTGTGCAGCCAGCCGCGCAGCCGCGGCTTGGCGAACGTGGCGACGCTCGTCATGGAACCTACGGTAGCGTAGGTTAGAGCGCGCCGAGGAAGCGAGCGGCTATGGGAAGCGCCACTTCCGCCCCCGAGCCTCCGTTCTTGACGAACACGCAGAAGGCAAGGTCGCCCTGGTAGCCGATGAACCAGGCGTGCGGCCTGCCGCTGGGCACCTCGGCCGTTCCCGTCTTGCCCGCCACCTCGGCGCCGAGGCCCGCGCCCTTGGCGGTGCCCTCGCTGACGACCTGGCGCATCATCGTCCGCAGGTCCTGCACGACCCGCTGGTCCATCGTCATGTCGGGAGGCGGCGCGCCGTCGAGCTTCTTGGCCGCCTTCGCGGTGACGAGCCTCGGCGAGCGCCAGACGCCGCTGTCGACGGCCGCCGCGAGCGCCGCCATGCACAGCGGCGACGCCTCGACCGTGCCCTGCCCGATGGAGTTCAGCGCCAGCACGCTCAGGTCGGCCCCCTGCTCGACGCGCCCGCACAGCCCGCCCACCCCGGTGGGCAGTTTTCTGCCGTCGAACCCCCATTCGGCGGCGGCCTGCTCCAGCCGTGCGGCGCCCAGCCTGCTGAGCGTCTGCTGGACGAAGGTGGTGTTGCAGGAGACCGCGAACGCCCCCGCGAGCGTGGTCGCCGTCTGGTCCCCCGAGTTGCGGATGCCCGCGTGGCTCGGCGGGCAGGCGATCGCACTCGAGGCCGACATTCCCGCCTTGAGCAGGCCCGCGGCCGTCACCACCTTGAACGTCGAGCCGGGCGGGAACAGCCGGTCGAAGGCGCCCGCCTCCCCCAGCCGGTCGGCCACCGCCAGGATCTCGCCGGTGCCCGCCTTGACCGCGACGATCGCGGCGTCCTGGCCGACCCCGTCCAGCGCCCTGGCCGCGGCCGCCTGCACCGGATGCGACATCGTGAGATGCACCTTCCTGGCGGGCGGCGGCTGGAAGACCACGAGGGTCCTGCCCGCCGCGCCCTGCGCGGCTGCCCTGATCGCCCAGCCGGTGTTCGTCTCGCCGAGCCGTTCCCTGAGCCTGTCGAGGTACGGCTCGGCGCCGCTGTCGCGCGGGAACGCCGCCCCCGACCTGGTGACCAGTTCGACGCCCGGCACCTCGACCTCCTCCAGCGACAGCGCGCCGCCGTTCCCCAGTGCGGGGTGCAGGGTCTCGGGACCCCAGAGCACCTTCCACGCGCCGTCCCTGACGGCGAGCCGTAACGTCCCCGCGAACGCCCACGGCCCCATCCCGGTCAGCTCCCTGACGCCGCTGAACGGTAGCTCCGCCGTCTCCTCCCCGGTGACCTTGAGACTGCCCGGCTTGAGCGTGAGCGCGTTGACCCTGAACTGGTCGGAGAAGGCGAGGTGCCTGTCGGTGAAGTCGGCGGGCGGGTCGGCCACCAGGTGTTCCATGGAAGTGATGTCGCTGCGCTGCCAGGCTTCGAGGTAGGCGCTCGCCGTCGCCATGGCGCTGCCGTGCACCCCCGAGGAGGCCACGAACGCGAACGCTCCCGCACCCGCCACCACGCCGAGGGCGACAAGCAGACCAATCAGCCTTCGCCTACGCATACCGTTCTCCCAGGAACACGATGTGAAAGACAGGAGCCGAACGTGACACGTGGACCGCGCGAGCCGATGCCTGGCCGCTATCCGGTGACCTTCGGCGAGGTCGAGTTGCTGCGGGATCTGGACCGGCCGCACGGATGGGTGCTGTCCAAGGATGGCGTACCTCAGTCGTATGTGGATCTAGAAGATCCGACATATCTGGATTTTGAGTATGTGCGGCTTATGGCGGATGTGATCGACGTCCTGCCCGAAGGTCCGCTCAACTGCGTCCACGTCGGCGGCGGAGCGTGCACGGTGCCCCGCTACGTCAGCGCCACCCGGCCCGGCTCCAGGCACATCGTCGTCGAACCCGACGCGGCGCTGGTCGAGCTCGTGCGCTCCCAGCTCGACCTCCGCTCGGTGCCCCGACTGAAGGTACGCCTGCAGGGCGGACGCGAGGCGACAGAGGGCATCTGGGACGGTTCCACCGACCTGTTCGTGCTCGACGCCTTCTCCGGCGCGACGATGCCTGTCGAGCTGACGACGGCCGAGTACATGGCCGACGTCGCCCGCACCCTGCGCGCGTCGGGCACACTGCTGATCAACATGGCCGACGGCAAGGGCCTGGCCTTCGCCAGACGGGTGGTGGCGACCGTACGAGGCGCCTTCGACCATGTGGCGCTGCTGGCCGACCCCGGCGTCATGCGCGGGCGCAGGTTCGGCAACCTGATCATCGCGGCCTCGCCCACCGAACTGCCCGTCGACCTGCTCACCAGGCGCGCGGCCGGCGGCCTCACCCAGGCCCGCTGCGTGTACGGCGACGCGCTGACCAACTTCGTCGCGGGCGCCTCCCCCATCCACGACGGCGACGCCGTTCTCGCTCCCGCCCCTCCCCCTGCGGTCTTCGGCATGGAATAGTTGAAATCTAAATCGGGTTGGAGCAGGCAAGACTCGCAGGAAGGAGCCCGACATGCCCGCCGTAACCGTAGAGAACCAGCTCAGCCTGCCGCGCCTGCCACAGCCCGACGCCACCGTGCCCGAGCGCAAGGTCCTGAACGTCGCCACCGCGCCCAGCGGCTTCGAGGGCGAGGGCTTCCCCGTCCGCAAGGCCCTGGCGACGATCAAGCCGCAGTACCTCGACCCGTTCGTGATGATGGACCAGATGGGAGAGGTCGACTACGCCCCCGGCGAGCCCAAGGGCACGCCATGGCACCCGCACCGAGGGTTCGAAACCGTCACCTACATGATCGACGGGGTCATGGACCACACCGACTCCCACGGCGGCGGCGGCACCATCACCGACGGCGACACCCAGTGGATGACAGCCGGAAGCGGCATCCTCCACAAGGAGGCCCCGCCCGGGTGGCTGGTCCAGAAGGGCGGCCTGTTCCACGGCATCCAGCTGTGGGTGAACCTGCCCGGCAAGGACAAGATGATGGCCCCGAAATACCAGGACATCGGGCGCACGAACGTCGTCCTGCTCAGCAGCCACGACGGCGGCGCGTTGGTCCGCGTCATCGCCGGCGACGTCGCCGGCCACCTCGGCCCCGGCAGCACCCACACCCCGATCACGCTCCTGCACGCGACCGTCAGCCCTGGCGCGCAGCTCACGCTGCCGTGGCGCAAGGATTTCAACGCCCTCGCCTACGTCCTGTCCGGACGCGGCACGGTCGGCGGCGACAGGCAGCCCATCACGAGCGGGCAGCTGGCGGTGTTCGACGGGTTCGGCAACAGGCCGGGAGTGACCACCGACGGCGAGTGGCTGCGGATCGCGGCACGGCCGAAGGACACGCTGGAAGTCATCGTGCTGGGCGGCCAGCCGATCGGCGAGCCGGTGGCACACTACGGACCGTTCGTGATGAACACGCGGGCCGAGCTGGTCCAGGCCTTCGAGGACTACCAGTCCGGCAAGTTCGGCAGCATCCCCGCCGGCCACTGACCAGTCTCCGGGAACGTGAAGGGCATGGTCCCTCACGGTGGCATTCGGGTTCGGGGCTGTTCTTCCCAGGGGCTTTCCAGCCCCTTCGACCCCGGCCTTGGCCGATTGGAGGACAAAGCGGGAGATCACGATGGGGGACCAGCTCAGATCGTGGCCGGACACAGCAACGAGGTGGATAAGACGCTCCCGACACTGCCGGTAATAGCAGTGCCGGGGGTTGTCTTCTGCATTGGCGGACTTCTCCATGACAAATTTGACGTCGGCCAGCACCGTAAGCTTCTTGACCAGCCTCGCAGTGTGGAAGTACCCGCTAATCTCTTCGAGCTGGATATCGAGGCGCGAGTACGGGATCCTGAACACGAATCGCATGTCGGCGTGCCAGTGCGCCGGTTCGCCTTTCTTCGGGTTGGCCGGTATTTCGTGGAGGTCGATGTCGAGCGGGACATCGTCCAGCCCCTCCGGCGACACAGCGATCGGGTTGCGCTATCGGTCTCTTCCTTGAGTTCACGCAGAGACGCGCCGACCAGCTTCATGTCCTGACCCCTCGATGGGCCCTCCGGGGAGCAGCGCTCTGCGGTGGATCAGAAGAACATGGCCGGTGTCGTCAGCACAGGTGGTCGACGACTCCGGAGGAGAAGTACCGCTGCCTATTCTCACCTGTACGTCTGGCGTCCAGAACAGCGAACCAGTCATCCTGGACATGCAGACTCCGGGCTAAAGGAGTGTGAGCGTGACTCTCTCTCGACGCCAGTTCACCCAACTCCTCGCCAGCGGAGAGCTCACCTCCGTCATGCCCGGCCTCGGCGACGCGGACCGGATCTCGCATCTCGGCCAGGAGACGCTTGGTGTCGCCCGGAAAACGGGGTCGGCCCGCATCCAACGCGAGCTACGCGCCCTGGATGCCGAGCTCCTTGAGCGCCGGCCGAACTACAGCGAGTCTCGCGCCTTCCACGGGGCACTCATGGAAGGCGCCTGACCTCCGATGGCACCTGAACCTCACCACGACGCGACACCGTTCTCCCGGATCAAAATACGGACCGGTGCGCTGGTGTTCTGCGGCGACGACATCGTCCTCATCCGCCGCGACCGTGGCGGCTCAGTCCACTACACCCCGCCCGGCGGGAACGTTGAACCCGGCGAAGACCTCCTCGCCGCGCTTGGCCGCGAGCTCGCCGAGGAGCTCGCTCTCGATATCAGGCAGGCGACGCCGCCGCAACTGCTGTGGGTCGCCGACCAGATGGTCACCCGACCGGGCTCCACCCCGGCGCCACGCAAGCTCCACCTGATCTATCGGCTGCATGTCGAGCCTGAAGTACGTGCCCGGATGGCGGTCGAGGAATACGACGAGCTTCCCGACGGCGGCCGCGAGCTCGGCAGAGTCGAATGGATCGACTACCGCCAGACCTCGGAGCTTCCCATCTTCCCGCCCATCGGGCTGGTCCTCGCCGCCATGCCCTCTCCACATGCCGTGGTGATCGACACGGCACTGCCTGCTGTCACCGACGACACCTACACGTGGGTCTGACGACCCGACACCGACGCCTGACGCGGCGTCCCGTAATGTCTTCCCGCCGCGCCGCCCTCTAGGGGTTATCTGCCTGAGGGTGCATGCGGCAGGCGCTGGTCGCGTCCAGGATGCGGTGTAAAAGGGAACGAGCGTAGGTTGCCGTGCTGAACCGTCCAAAGTTCGCACTACGCAAGGACCTACGCTCGTGGCACGCACACTACCGCCCGTTCAAGCCATCCGCGCCGAGATCGACGCTCTGTTCACCGACGGCCGTGACCTGGTCGAAGTCATCGAGGACGTCGCCCGCCTCGGCGCCCGCCTGATCATCCAGACCGCCGTCGAAGCCGAGGTCGACGCCTTCCTCGGCCGCGCCCGCTACCAACGCGCCGCCACCAGCAGCGAGGAAG
>NZ_JBHZBH010000027.1:0-125588 GCF_042754765.1 Nonomuraea sp. NPDC059194
TCAAACGCCACCGTGCCGTCGCGACCAGGTACGACAAGCTCGCCGTACGCTACGAGGCCACCGTCCAGATCGCCATCATCAACGACTGGCTGACCTGCTTATGAAACACGCCCTAGGGCCGCTCGACTCGCCCGATGAGCTGCTTGCGCTCCCACTCGACGTACCGTCCGCTCTCGCCGAGCATCGAGGCCATCAGCCACAGGAACACGCCGAAGTCGTCGGCGACGCCGAGGAGCACCAGGAAGTCGGGGACGAGGTCGACCGGCGAGACGATGTAGACGAGGCCGAGCGCCATCATGGCGAGCTTGCCCTTGCCCATGCCCGCGTAGTCGCCGCGCATCACGCCGCCGATGAGGCGGGGGATCGCCCTGACCCTGGCCATCACACCGGGCGTGCCGGGCTTGCTGACCTCGCGATAGGTCTTCCAGGCCGCAGCGGCCCTCGATGCCTTCACCATGCGAGCTACCTCCTCTTCGCGATATAACGCAATACCCGCCGCGTTGGTTCCCTAACGCCTTGGTTCTCTAACGCAGCGCCGAGTGCTCGAACGGGTGCGCGCGCTCGATCTGGGCGGCCAGCCGTACCAGAAGGTCCTCCCTGCCGGCCGCGGCGACCAGTTGCACGCCGACGGGCAGCCCCTCGGCAGTCCGGTACAGGGGCAGCGAGATCGCCGGCTGCCCCGTCGCGTTGAACGGCGAGGTGAAGGCGACGGCGGGCCCCGTCCGCCCGAACGAGGTGCTCAGATCGCCGGGCGGCAACCACCCCAGCGGGTACGGCGGGACGCCGAGCGTGGGCGTGAGCAGCACGTCGTGGCCGCTCCACCAGGAGGCCATCCGGCGCCGGTAGCCGTCGATCCACTGCAGCGCGAGGATGTGGTCGACCGCGCCGCGCCTGCGCCCCGCCTCGGCCATCGCGCGGTTGCGCGGCTCCAGCTCCGACAGCTCCACCGGCTTGCCGCGCCACCTGCCGATGCTCTCCAGCTCGGCGCCACGTTGGCGGCCACGATCGCCCCGAAGTGGGCGGCGAACTCCGCCTCGCCGAGCGCCTCGGGCCAGCTCTCCTCCCTCGCCCTGCGCGGGACCCTGGCTGGAGCGGCCCTTCGTCGGCTTGAGCCCCACGAGCCCGCACTGACCGGCCGGGATCCTGATCGAGCCGCCGCCGTCGCTGGCCGTCGCCACCGCGACCAGGCCCGCCGCGACCGCCGCCGCCGACCCTCCGCTGGAGCCGCCCGCCGAGTAGGCGAGATCGTACGGGTTGCGGGTAGGCCCGTACGCCGCGGGCTCGGTCGTGATCGTCGTGCCGAACTCGGGCGTGCTCGTCCGCCCCAGGATCACGAAACCCGCCTCACACAGGCGGGTCACCGCGTGCGCGTCGGCGGCCACCTCCACGCCGTCGAGCGTGGCCGACCCCGCGTTGTACGGCTCGCCCGCCTGCGCCCAGCCGAGGTCCTTCACCAGGATCGGCACCCCGCGGAACGGCGCGCCTTCCGGGAGGTCGTCCAGCTCGGCCAGCGCCCGCTCGAACCTCGGGTGCACGATCGCGTTGAGCTCGTCGTCGTGCGCCCTGATCTTCGCTATGGCGGCCTCGACCAGCTCCCTGGGAGCGACCCTCCCCTCGCGTACGGCCTGCGCCTGCCCGACCGCGTCCAGCCTCAGGACCTCGTCCACGCACGTCTCCTTCCCGCCACGAACCTCGCCGCCCTTCACCCTCTCCCGACCGCCGCCCGCAGGGAACCCCGAGATCCCCCCTCTCCCGCACAGAACCCCGGCATCCGCGCTCGCCCGCGCAGACCCCAGCGTTTCGCTCTCTCCCCACGCCCTCGCGCGCGCGGATCCCCGGCATTTCCCCTTTCGCCACGCCCACGCCCGCGCGGACCCTCCCGCGCCCCGCCGGCGCGGACCCCGGCCTTCAATCCGGAACCACCTGCCAGGGACGGCCGGTCGGGCAGGTCAGGGGGCCAGGGCGCGGACCGCGTCGGGGATCGGCAGGTCGCCGGGGACGGGCGCGAGGATCGGTGTGTCGAGCCCGTTGTCGACGTACTCCCGCACCCTCGCCCTGCACGTCTCCGCGTCACCATGGACGATCAGCGCGTCCACCACCTCGTCGGGGATGGCCTTGAGCGCCGCCTGACGATCTCCCGCCGCCCACGCCTCGTGCATCGGCCGCAGCACGTCGGCCCGGCCCAGCCAGTCGTGGAAGGCCGCATACGCGGGCACGGTCAGGTAGCTCGCCAGCATCCACCTGCCCAGCTCGCGCACCTTGTCGGCGTCCTCACTCACGCAGACGAAGATCCGCGCGATCAGCTCGGTCGAGGAGCCGATCTCGGCCCGCACCCGCCGTACGTCCTCGGGGGACAGCCAGTTGGTGATCGCGCCGTCCGCCTCGGCAGCGGCCAGATGGAGCATCCTCGGCCGCAGCGCCGCCAGCACGATCTTCGGCGCCTGCTCGGGCGCGCGTTCCAGCTTGAAGCCCTTCACCTCGAAGGTCTCGTACCGCTCCGACACCTTCTCCCCCGCCAGCGCCTTCCTGAGGAAGCGCAGGGTGTCACGCGTCCTGGCGTACGGCTTGCCGAACTCGACGGCGTTCCACCGCTCCACGATCGCCGGTGACGAGGACCCGATGCCGAGCACGAACCGTCCCGGCGCCAGGTCGGCCAGCGTCGCCGCCGACTGGGCCAGCAGGCCGGGCCCACGGGTGAACACCGGCACGATCGCGGTGCCCAGCCTGGCCCCGGGCGCCCACTCCGCCGCCATCGCCAGCGGCACGAACGCGTCCGCGCCGTTGACCTCGGCCGACCAGATGTCGGTGTAGCCGAGCCCCGGCAGGTCGGCGATCAGCTCCTTGGAGCCGGCCAGGGAGCGGTCGAAGAAGGGAATCGTCATGCCCCAGTTCTGGGTCATCGCCGGCCTCTCTGCGGGGGTTCGGGTCGTCACACAGGACCATACCAACCAGACGGTATGCCGCCACGCGGATCGTTCCTGTTCCTGCCAGCAAGGCCCTGACGTGCTAGAACAGGCACCGTGAGACGACGAGAGCGGGCGGCTTTCGCAACGGCGTTGAGCATGCCCTTGGTCACAATGGGCCCGTGGGCCGCCGCGACCCCTCCTCCGCCCTGCCAGTTCCTGCTCGTGCGCGCGCCGATCTTCTGCGTGGTGCCGACTCCGGTACGGCCGGCCGTACCCGCCAGACCCACACCGCCGCCCCCGCCAGGGCTCACCTCCGCACCCCCGCCCGCGCCCACGCCCGCCCCTCCACCCGAGCCAACCCCAGCCCCCGCCCCGGCCCCCATCCCTGCCCTCAACCCCGCCCCAGCTTCCGGCGGCCTGGCCCCCGCTCCATCCACGACCGCGCGACCGGCTCCCCTGACCCACCCCACCGTCGCCCTTCAGCCAGCCGTCCCCACCCGGCCGACCGCAGGCCCCCAACCAGCCCTCACCACCCGCCCAGCCCCGACCCAGCCAGCAGGACTCCAACCGCCGAACGCCACCCACCCCACCGCCGCGCTCCTACCGGCGATTTCCCAACACCCAGCCGCGACCCTTCCCCGAGCGATCCCACCGCGCACAGCGGCCCTTCCACCAGCGATCCCATCGAGCTCGGCCGCAGCCCTTCCCCCAGCGATGCCCAGGCGCCCAATCGCAGCCCTTCCACCAGCGACCCCACCGAGCCCGGCCGCAGCCCTGCCACCGGCGATGCCCCCACGTCCGGCCGAGGCTCGCACGACCGACCTCCCGCCGCCGATCGCGACGGCCGCTCAGCCCCACTCTGGGTGACCGAGCCGAGGAGGCCGCTGAAGAACCTGCGGCCACGCCCCGGCGCCGCCGGCGGGGTCAGGCCCTGAGCTCGTGGACCGCCGCGATGAAGTCCTTCGTGATACCGCGCAGGCCGGGCAGGTGGGACAGCCCGACCAGCCGGTCGACGAGCGGCACGCTCACCTCGATGAGCCGGTAGGTGCGTGCGCACCCGGGCGAGGTGTCGTGCACCCAGTACAGGACGATGCCCATGGACATCAGCCACAACAGCTCGGGCAGTTCCTCGCGCAGCTCGGCGTCCATGCGGTCGCGTGAGCCCTCGACGACCTGCCGGTAGATGGCGATGGACGCCTCGCGGGCGGGCGTCGACTGGGCGCTGAACGGGCTGAGCGGGTTGGTGGGCTCGGCGGCGTGCTTGAAGAACTTCACCGCGAACTCGTGGTACGGCGCCGACACCCGTACCCACTCCCTGAGCACGCCCTCCAACCGGGCCGCGAACGAGCGCTCGGTGGCCAGCAGCTCCCGGCAGGCCTCCTCGTGCTCGATCTGGGCACGGTCGTAGTACGCCTGCACCAGCTCGTCCTTGGAGGCGAAGTAGTAGTAGGCGTTGCCGACGGAGACCCCCGCCTCCGTCGCGATGGCCCGCATCGTGGTCGCCTCGAAACCGCGTTCCCTGAACAGGCGCAGGGCCGTCTCGACAATGAGCTCCCGGGTGCTCTCCGACCCTCGGGTTCGCGGTTCGGACACGCTCGTCACTTTACCGAAGGTCCGGAGAAAGCCTCTGCCTTCAGTTCAGGCCTGGGATGAATGCGCTCCTCCTCAAGTCGGTCCGCGGCGTGGTCATGGAGCCGCCCGATGATCGCCGCCACAGGGTAAAGATCGCCTCCGACGAGGGATCATCTGCGCCGAAGCGTGGCATTGATGACATCAGGCGGAAGGGCAACTCCGCGAAAAGGCCATCACATGTGGATACGTTGGTTGGTGCGGCTCTCCATCGCCGCGCTCATCGCCATACAGACCTGCATCATCGCACTGTCATCCGCGGCTTCGGCTGCTCCGGTGCGGCCTGCCTCGACCGTCGAGCAGGACGTCGTCGAGGCGCGACCGCCGATCATCAGCACCTATGAACTGCAAAGCGTGATCAGAGTCGCCCACTGGTACACGGGGGCGACCGAACAACCGAAGGTCGACCTGTCGCGCGCCATGCCGCGCACGACAGTGCGCGTCTCGCACACGTTCGCCATGGACAGGCTGTCGTCGGCGGGCCTGCGCTGGAAGTCCAGTGGCAACTGCACCGACAAGAACAACCGCGTCTGCACGTCGCTGCAGGCCGTCAGATCCGCCACGGTCACGGGGGCGATCGACCTGAAGAGGAACAGCGGCTGCAAGATCGTGGTCACGGGAGGCACCGAGACGGGACACGCGCCCGGCCGCTACAGCCACGGGGCGGGCTACAAGCTGGACATCCGCCACAACCGGTGCATCGACCAGTACATCACCGACACCTACGATCGGGCGGGCGTGCGCTCCGACGGGGCCGCCCTGTACCGGTCGGACACGGGCACCGTCTTCGCCAGCGAGTCCGACCACTGGGACATCCTGTTCCGCTGACGTTCTTTCATCCTGTACGGCAAGCCGGCCTGGCGCCTCCGTGGGCGCGTGGTCCCGTCCGTCGAAGGCGCGCCGCCCAGCAGGACTCCGGCCCCCGCCGCAACGGCGCCCGTCACGGGAACCCATCACAGGGGCCCGTCACGGGAAGCCCGTCACAGGAAGCCCGTCACGGCGACCCGCAACGGAAAGCCCATCACGGCTGCCCGTTGCGGGAAGTGCATCACGGCTGCTCGTTTCGGGACGCCCGTCACCAAGGGCTCGTCAACGGGTCCGTTGCGGCGGGCAGGGGGGCGCACGAGGAGCGTCCCTTGGACGGTCATCGGCCGGTGACCACGCAGGCGCGTGGCACGGCTTGCCGTACAGACGAAGACCGGAAGCGCACGGAGACGGACCCCCGGAAAGGACCAGAGCACCGGCCCCATGAAGACAGGAACCCCCCGACCGGGCGGTCGGAGGGTTCCTGAGGGAGTCGGTCAGAACTCCGCGGCGACCAGTTCGGCGATCTCCGCCGCGTTCAGGGCCGCGCCCTTGCGCAGGTTGTCGCCGCACACGAACATGTCGAGCGTGTTCGGGAAGTCGACCGCCTGCCGGATGCGCCCGATGTAGGTCGGGTCGGTGCCCACCACGTCCACCGGCGTCGGCCAGACGCCGTTGGCCGGGTCGTCCATCAGGACGACCGTCGGCGCCGCCTCCAGAATGCGGTGCGCGTCGGCCACCGTGATCTCGCGCTCGAACCTGGCGTGGACCGCCAGCGAGTGCGTGGTCACGACCGGCACCCGCACGCAGGTCGCCGACACCTTCAGGCCGGGGATGCCGAGGATCTTGCGCGACTCGTTGCGCAGCTTCAGCTCCTCCGAGGCCCAGCCGCCGTCCTTGTAGGAGCCCGCCCACGGCACCACGTTGAACGCGATCGGCGCCGGGAACGGCGAGTCGGCGTCGAGCTTGTTGGCCAGCGCCTTGCGCACGTCGCCGGCCGCCTGGCCGATGGTGCGGTCGCCGGCCAGCGCCTCGACCTCGTCGTACAGCCGCGCGGGGCCGGCCACGCCCGCGCCCGACACCGCCTGGTAGGAGGCGACGACGAGCTCCTTGAGCGTGTACTCGGCGTGCAGCGCGCCGATCGCGGCCATCATCGACAGCGTGGTGCAGTTGGGCGTCGAGATGATGTTGCGCGGCCTGGTGCGGGCGTCGAGCGGGTTCACCTCGGGAACGACCAGCGGGACGTCGGGGTCCATCCGGAACGTGCCCGACTTGTCGATCGCGATCGCGCCCCGCTGCGCGGCGATCGGCACCCATTCGGCCGACACCTCGTCGGGGACGTCGAAGATGGCGATGTCGACGCCGTCGAACACCTCGGGCGCGAGCGCCTGCACGACGACGTCCTCGCCGCGCACCTGGAGGACCTTGCCCGCGCTGCGGGCGGAGGCGACGAGACGGATCTCGCCCCAGATGTCCTCCCTGGTCGAGACCAGTTCGCGCATCACGGTGCCCACGGCACCGGTCGCCCCGATCAGGGCAAGGGTGGGCCTGCTCATCGTCCGCTACCTCCGTACACCACTGCTTCGACCTGGTCCGAGTCGAGGTCGAACGCGCGGTGCGCCGCGGCCACGGCCGCGTCGACGCCGTCCTGACCCACGATGACCGAGATGCGAATCTCCGAGGTGGAGATCATCTCGATGTTGACCCCCGCGTCCGCGATCGCGGCGAAGAAGGTCGCGGTGACGCCGGGGTGCGAGCGCATGCCCGCACCGATCAGCGACACCTTGCCGATCTGGTCGTCGTACTGCAGCGACTCGAACCCGATCTGGTCCTGGATGCGCTTGAGCGAGGTGACCGCGGTCTGGCTGTCCGTCGCGGGAAGCGTGAAGGAGATGTCGGTGCGACCGGTCGCGGCAGCCGAGACGTTCTGCACGATCATGTCGATGTTGATCTCGGCTTCGGACAGCGTTTTGAAGATGGCGGCAGCCTCTCCGACCTTGTCGGGGACCCCGACAACGGTGATCTTGGCCTCGCTCCGGTCGTGCGCGACGCCGGAGATGATCGGCTGCTCCATCTCGGTTCCTTCGGTGTAAGGGTCGGCCATGACCCACGTGCCTTCTTTGGTGCTGAAAGAGCTGCGCACGTGGATCGGCAGGTTGAACCTGCGAGCGTACTCGACACTGCGCAGGTGCAGGATTTTCGCCCCGCAGGCGGCCATCTCCATCATCTCCTCGTAGGAGATCCTGGGGATCTGCCGTGCCTGCGGCACAATGCGCGGATCGGCGGTGAACACCCCGTCCACGTCCGTGTAGATTTCGCACACGTCGGCTTCCAACGCCGCCGCGAGCGCGACCGCCGTGGTGTCGGTGCCGCCACGGCCCAGCGTGGTGATGTCCTTGGTGTCCTGCGAGACGCCCTGGAAACCTGCCACGATCGCGATGTGGCCCTGGTCGAGGGCCTCCCTGATGCGGCCGGGCGACACGTCGATGATGCGTGCCTTGCCGTGTGTGGAGTCAGTGATCACGCCCGCCTGCGAGCCGGTGAACGAGCGTGCCTCGTGGCCCAGGTTGGCGATCGCCATCGCCAGCAGGGCCATCGAGATGCGCTCACCCGCGGTCAGCAGCATGTCGAGCTCGCGGCCCGGAGGCAGCGGCGACACCTGCTCGGCCAGATCGAGCAGCTCGTCCGTCGTGTCGCCCATCGCGGAGACGGCCACGACCACATCGTTGCCGGCTTTTTTCGTCGCGACGATCCGCTGCGCGACCCGCTTGATGCAGGACGCGTCGGCGACGGATGAACCACCGTACTTTTGCACAACGAGCGCCACGAGAGTCTCCCAGTCTGGACTGTGAGCTGCCAGTCTACTGGCGGCGTCTCATGCACCCGGAGGTACAGACCACTATGTGGACAACCAGGCGGACTTAGGTGGACAACGCCTCGTCGGCCACGTCAAGACGCGAGTGCGCGGCAAGGGCCTGAAGTGCGCGCATGGCCGCGCCCGCGTGGTTGCCCCACGTGTTGAAGTAGGAGTACTGCCACCACCACAACGCCTCGAGCGGCCGCCCCGCGTGATAGTGGCGCAGGCCGTGGATGAGGTCGGCGGCCACGGCCGTCAGGTCGTCGGACAACCGGTACGGCGTGACGGAGGTGTCCTTGTAGGGGTCGAACACCTCGGCGTAGTCGTCGACCGCCTCCAGCCGCTCGGCCAGCGCCGTACGGACGCCGTCAACGTCGGGATCCTCGCTCAACGGCGGCTCCCAGTTGCCGGACAGGATGACGTCCTGGCTGGCGCCGAGTTGGGCGCCGGCCAGGCTCACCTGGGCGACCTCGACAAGGAGCAGCGACCAGATGGCGTCGCCGCCCTCACCTCCCGCCACCCTGGTCAGGCCGTCCAGATAGTTCTGCGCGTGCCCTGCGATCTCGTCGGCGAGAACGCTCCACTGATCAGACATCCAGGAGCCTCCGTCCTTCAAAAGCGCGGCCCAGGGTGACCTCGTCGGCGTACTCGAGATCACCGCCAACAGGCAGGCCGCTGGCCAGTCGTGTCACCTTCACGCCCATGGGCTTGACCAGGCGGGCGAGATAGGTCGCCGTCGCCTCCCCCTCGAGGTTGGGATCGGTGGCGAGGATGAGCTCGGTCACCCGGCCGTCGGCCAGGCGGGCCATCAGCTCCCGAATGCGCAGGTCGTCGGGGCCGATGCCGTCGATCGGGCTGATCGCCCCGCCGAGCACGTGGTAGGTGCCGCGGAACTCGCGCGTCTTCTCGATCGCGACGACGTCCTTCGACTCCTCCACCACGCAGATCACCTGGGGGTCGCGCCGCGCGTCGCGGCAGATCCGGCACTCCTCCTCCGAGGCGACGTTGCCGCAGACGCGGCAGAACCGGACCTTCTCCTTGACCTCGAGCAGCGCGTGGGCCAGTCGCTTGACGTCGACGGGATCGGCCGCCAGCAGGTGGAAGGCGATCCGCTGCGCGCTCTTGGGACCGACGCCTGGGAGCATGCCCAGCTCGTCGATCAGGTTCTGTACGACCCCTTCGTACATGGCCTAGAACCCTGGAAGCTGGCCGAGACCGCCGCCGCCGAGCCCCTGGGCCAGCGGGCCGAGCTTCTCCTGCTGCAGGTCGGCCGCCGCGCGCACGGCGTCGCGAACGGCCGCGATGACCAGATCGGCGATCGTGTCGGCGGTGTCCTGCGGGTCGTCGGCGTCGACGACACTCGGATTGATCTTCAGCTCGAGCAGCTCGCCGGATCCGTTGACGACGGCCGTGACGAGGCCGCCCCCGGCCGAGCCCTCGATCTGCGCGTCGTTGAGCTCCTGCTGGGCGCTCACGAGCTGCTGCTGCATGAGCTGAGCCTGCTCCAGCAGCTGCTGCAGGTTGACATCCCCTGGGTTCACCTTCGTGCGCTCCTCGTCGGCTCCGCGTCCGTAACTGTCACGAGCCTACGGTGTCTGAGCGCCGACATGTACTGGCAGGCGCAAGCGTTTCGACTTTGTGGACGGTCGCCGTTGTGGACGGCCTTTTTGGACGGCCTTTATGGGCGGTCGCGCCGTCATGGCCGGGTCCCAGCCCCCCTCCAGCGTCCGGGACCCGGCCATCACGCCGACAGGAGCGGCCGCACCACGCCAGCGTGACTGCGAGGAACAGTAGCGAGCACAACGTTGCACACACGTTGCGAGCGATCAATCACCCTGAGCAATCCCCCGAAAGGCTTGCGTGAAGGAGGGGATAGCACGATGCTTCGCCGTACAGCTTGACTACCTGGAGTGGCCAATGAGTTACGGTCTGCGGCTTCGCCGGATCCTGGAAACAGGGGTGGGAGCGCCTCGCCAGCTGATCAACGCCTCCTGGCAGCGGTCGTTGGAAGCCGGCGTCGATCCGGAGAGCCCCGCGGCGCCGCTGGTCTACGACGGCTCCCTCATCAAGGACGTCCGCACGGCGCACCCCCTTCAACCCCTGCTGCCGATGCTCGCCCACAGCCTGAAGCAGATGGCCGACGAGTCCGAGCACATCATGATCGTGACGGACGCCGATGGCGGCGTCCTGTGGCGCGACGGCGACCACGGCACCATGCGCCGCGCCGACCTCGTCGGCCTCGCCGACGGACACCACTGGTCGGAGACCTCGGTCGGCACGAACGGCATCGGCACCGCGCTGACCACCCGCAAGCCCGTCCACGTCTACTCGCAGGAGCACCTGCTGCGCGTGCTCCACTGCTGGTCGTGCAGCTCGGCGCCGATCATCGACCCCGACACCGACACCGTCCTCGGCTGCGTCGACGTCAGCGGCACCACCCGCAGCCTGCACCCCGCCACCGTCGCGCTGGTCGCCACCACGGCCAAACTCGCCGAGGCTCAGCTCGCGCTGCGGATGTACGAACGCGACGAGCGCCTGCGCCGCCGCTACGACCGGCTGCCCCCGCGCTCCGGCGTCCTGATCGCCGCCACGGGGCGGGTCCTGTCCGGCGATCCCGCGAACCTGCTCGGCGCCCGCATCCACCTGCCCGAACCCGGCTCCACCAGCTGCCCCGCCGGGATCCTCGAACCGTTCTTCGACGGGTTCCTGCTGCGTCCCGCCGAGCTGTCCGAGCCGCTGCCGCTGCGCCTCACGTTCCTCGGCGACGGCCAGCCCACCGTCCGGTACGGTGACCGGTCCCTGCCGCTCTCGCTGCGTCACGCCGAGATCCTGACGCTGCTCGCCCTGTACGCGAGGGGCCTTACCGCCGAGCAACTGTCCTATTACCTCTACGGCGACGACGGCAACCCGGCGACCATCCGCGCCGAGATCTACCGGCTGCGGATCCAGCTCGGCGGGGCCGTGGCGGCCAAGCCGTACCGGCTGATGGCGCCCGTCGTCGCGGACTTCCTCGAACTACGACGGCTCCTCGCGGGTGGCGACGCCTCCGCGATCGCCCGCGCCTACACGGGGCCGCTGCTGCCCCGCTCGGAGTCGCCCGAGATCAGGTGCGCGCGTGACGAGCTTGAAGTGCAGGTCCGCACGAGGCTGCTCACCTGCGGCTCCGCTGATGACCTGTGGGCTTATGCGCAGACGGCCAACGGGCGCGACGACTTCCAGATCCTCGAACGCGTGGCCGCCACCCTGCCGTTCACCGACCACCGCGCCGCCGCCGCCCGCGCCCGCCTGTCCCCCTGACCCAGGCGCGAGGCCCATCGGCAGTGCCTCGAAACGCAGTGCCTCGAAACACAGCAGCCCGCCACCATCGAAGCCCGGCCCGCGAGCTCCGGCACACAGCAGCCCGCCAGACGCTCACCACCACAATCGGGCCGCCCACCGACCGTGCCTCGACACACAGCAATCCGTCAGACGGTCACCACCACATCGGACCACCCACCGGTCGCGCCTCCACGCACAGGGTCCCTTCAGGTGATCGGCACCACATCGGGCCACCCACCGCTCGTGCCTCCACGCACAGCGGCCCTTCAGGTGATCGGCACGCTTACCCCGGTGAGGGCTAGCGTGCGATGGCCGGTCAGGTGTGGTCGATCTCGCCGATCATCTGGGCGCCGAGCTCGCGCTGCAGCAGGGCCATGCCGCCGAGCTCGTCCACATCCGCGTCGGCGTCGTTGAGCGGATCGACATCGTCGGACTCGGGGCCACGGTTCCGCCCCGGGATCGCGTCGGGCCAGCCGCCCGCGTTGCCGCCGCCCTGACGGAGTGATGGCGCGCGCGGACCCGCCTGCGCGGCCGCCTTGGCCGCCGATCTCGCCGCCGCCAGCCCTGGACTGGGTGTACGGCTGGTCGCCTGCGTGGGACTCGGCATAGGCGGCGTGCCGTAATCCTGGTCATCGGGTGCCTGCGGCCACGACTCGTCAGTCGTCAGCCGCTCCCCGCCCTGACCTTCGCCACCGGCCGCCCCCCCGTAGGAAGCCTGTCCGGGATCCCGCGACGCATCACCCGCCGCGCCGTTCCCCCCGCTCGGGGACGCCTCGCCACCCGGCCCAGCGGCCGCGCCGCCCGTGGCCTCGCCCGCGCCGCCACCGTGAGCGCCGCCCCCAGGACCGCCGCCGGGGCCGCCCTGTGCCGCCGACCCCTCCGCCGGTGCGGAACCACCCGCCGAGCCCGGGGCATCCCAGCCGCCACCCGCCGAAGCGACAGGCCCACCAGGGGCACCTTGGCCGCCCGCAGAACCCGGGCCACCCTGATCGGCCGGACCACCTTGAAGAGGCTGACCACCCTGAGCGGACACGCCGCCCTGAGCGGACGCCCCTCCCGGAGCGGACGCGCCGCCCTGAGCGGACGCCCCTTCCGGAGCGGACGCGCCACCCTGAG
Organism: Nonomuraea sp. NPDC059194; assembly: GCF_042754765.1. Lineage (NCBI taxonomy): Bacteria > Bacillati > Actinomycetota > Actinomycetes > Streptosporangiales > Streptosporangiaceae > Nonomuraea > Nonomuraea sp. NPDC059194. Next base: position 12,631 of record NZ_JBHZBH010000027.1, read on the forward strand.
CGGACGCGCCGCCCTGAGCGGACGCGCCACCCTGAGCGGACGCGCCACCCTGAGCGGACGCGCCACCCTGAGGAGGCTGACCACCGTGAGCAGACGCACCCCCCTGAGCGGACGCGCCGCCCTGAATGGACGGGCCACCCTGAGGAGGCTGACCACCCTGTGCGGGCGGGCCATCCTGTGCGGAGGGGCCGCCCTGAACGGAGGGGCCACCCTGTGCGGGCGGGCCACTCTGAACGGAGGCGCCGCCTTGGGGTGACGGGCCGGGCTGGGGAGCACGGGGTGCCGGCTGGGGAGCGCGACCGCCCTGAGGGACGGGCGAGCCGCCGACCACGGCTTCGACCCGCCAGGTGCCGCCCAGCACGTCGCCGAGCGCGCCGGCCACGACGGCGTCCTTGCCGCCACCGGTGAAGTTCTTCATCGCGCCGACCTGGGTGAATCCGAGCGTGACCAGGTTGCCCTCGACGCCGACGACCTGGGCGTTGGTGTTGACGTTCGCCCAGACGACGATGCTGCGCTTCTTCAGCGCGGCCAGGACGGCAGGCCAATGCTGCTGGATCGAGCCCCCGCCGCCAGACGTCGGTCCGGGCGCCTGGGCAGGAGCGTGCTGGACCGGCTCCGGCTGTGGCTGCGGCGCCGGCGCACCAGGCCGAGCGGGCTCAGGCCAGTCGGCATCCCCCCCGGAAGCGGCTTCACCGGAAGCAGCCCCGCCAGCAGCCCCTCCGGAGGCGGCCCAGCCGGAAGCAGTCCCGCCGGATGCGCCTCCGCTGGAAGCCGCGCCGCCCCCTGCGTGGTCACCGGAAGCGCTGCCACCCGTGGAGGCGCCGGACGCGGGGACCCCATGCGCATCGGCCGCGTGCGCATCGACACCACGAGCGTCGGCACCACGAGCGCCATCGCCGTGGCCAACGGATGCAGGCCCGGACGCGGGCATCGCAGCGGTCGCACCGCCCGGCATTCCGGAAATGTCGCCCCCAGCGCCACCGGGCCGACCGTGGTCGACGCCCGCAGCGCCGCCGGCACGGCCGTAGTCGGCCGCCGGGGCACCGCCCGCGGGGCCGCCTGCCGTACCGGATGACGATGTGGAACGGGCGGCGATCTGGGCGACGACTCCGCCGCGCTCCAGCCGTTCGAGACGGGTGAGGAGGGCCGCCTCGCCCTGCGCGGCGCCGGGCAGCAGCACCCGCGCGCACATCAGCTCCAGCAGCAACCGCGGCGAGGTCGCGCCGCGCATCTCGGTGAGGCCCGCGTTGAAGATCTCGGCCGCGCGGGTCAGCTCGGCGGGCCCCATGGACGCGGCCTGGGCGACCAGGCGGTCGAGCTCGTCGGCGGGACGGTCGAGCAGCCCGCTGGTGGCCGCCTCGGGAACGTTGGCGAGGATGACCAGGTCACGGAAGCGTTCGAGCAGGTCGGCGGCGAACCTTCTGGGGTCGTGACCGCCCTCGATGACCCTGTTGACGGTCTGGAACACCGCCGCGCCGTCACGCCCGGCGAAGGCGTCGACCACCTCGTCGAGCAGGTCACCGTCGGTGTAGCCGAGCAGGGAGACGGCCTTGGCGTACGTGATGCCGTCGTCCTCGGCGCCCGCGAGAAGCTGGTCGAGGATCGACAGCGAGTCACGAGCCGAGCCCGCGCCCGCGCGCACGACCATCGGCAGCGCCGCCGGCTCGAACGGAACGCTCTCGGAGGTGAGGATCTCCTCCATCAACGCCTTGAGCGTCGCGGGCGGCATCAGCCTGAACGGGTAGTGGTGGGTACGCGACTTGATCGTGCCGATGACCTTTTCCGGCTCGGTCGTCGCGAAAATGAACTTCAGGTGCGGCGGAGGCTCCTCGACGAGCTTGAGCAGCGCGTTGAAACCCTCGCGGGTCACCATGTGCGCCTCGTCGATGATGTAGATCTTGAAGCGTGCCGAGACGGGGGCGAAGAAGGCCCGCTCACGCAGGTCACGCGCGTCGTCCACACCACCGTGGGAAGCGGCGTCGATCTCGATGACGTCGAGGTGTCCTGGGCCCGTCGGGGCGAGCGCCACACACGACTCGCACTCGCCGCAGGGGTCGGGCGTCGGGCCCTTTTCGCAGTTGAGCGAGCGGGCCAGGATGCGGGCGCTGGAGGTCTTGCCACACCCTCGGGGGCCGCTGAAGAGGTAGGCGTGGTTGATCCGGCCGGTGCGCAGCGCCTGCCGCAACGGGTCGGTGACGTGCTCCTGACCCTTGACCTCGGCGAAGGTTCCGGGCCGGTACTTGCGGTAAAGCGCAAGACTCATGCGACCATCCCGCCTGCGAGGGGGCTTCCAACGAAGAGACCCCTCGCACACCCGCCAGAGCCCGCTTATCCTTGCTGCCTTCCGGCCCTGGGGAGGTTCACAGGATGACGCCGCGCGAGGGGTCCTTGGACAGTCTAGCCCCGTACGGCAGTGCTCGCTCCCGCTAAATCGTGGTCTCTTCACTAGGAAGAGTCCGGTAAGCTTCTCGACGGAGGATTCGCCTAGTGGCCGAGGGCGCACGCTTGGAAAGCGTGTATAGGGCAACCTATCGGGGGTTCAAATCCCCCATCCTCCGCCAGTCCAGAAGGGGTGTGCCGTGATCACGGCACACCCCTTCTGGCTTTCAGACCTCGGCGGAATGCCCCCATGGCTCCGTGTCGACTTGCCAGCGTCCCGCCGAAGACCTCAGTGCCAGGCCTACAGGTTGCGGTAGACGTCGCGGCGATTGCCAACGACCATGACCCATACGATCAACAGACCGTCCTCGATCGTGTACACGGCCCGGTAGTCTCCGACCCTGAGTCGCCACCGCGAGCTGTGCCCCTGGAGGGCCTTTATGTCGAAGCCCGTGGTGTCGCCTTCATCCAGCGCCTTCTGAAGTTCGGTGAGGCGATGGAGGATCCGCAGAGCGTCGGTGCGAGGGATCTTGAGCATGTCCCGCTGGGCGTGCGGGGTGAACCGCGTGACGTAGCCCATCGGGGTCAGGCGTGGTGCGCGCGAAGCATGGCGGCCATCTCTTCGAGGGAGATCGATCCCTCAGAGCCTTCGGATTCCGCCTCGTCTGCCAATCGGTTGAGCCATGAGTCCTCCACCTGCTCCGCCAACTGGCTCAAACGTCGATACTCAATAATGTCGATCACAACAGCTTCCTGCTTGCCGCGTCGCGTGATGATCGTCGGGGTCTCGTCGCGACGAGCGCGATCGATGACATCCGCAAGGTGGCTGCGGACTTCGGCCATGGATGCAATCACCGGGTCGCTCATGCAATAAATGTATCAGATGTACATCTACAACATCAGGCCCTCAGCACCAGCCGCCGTCCTCTACGGACGAGCTCAGACTCACAGAGAACGTGCCCGACCCGTTCAGCCACACCGACAGTGCGACGTCCTCGCCGTCGATGGCCTTGGTCGAGCAGAGTCCATTGGCGTCGTCCTCGGCGGAGGGCTTCCATCCGTCCCTGGCGGCGACCTCGCGGTAGAAGTCGAGCACGTCGTTCCGGCCCGCTGGAAGGCGGTAGATCTGTTGGACGTCCACGATCCGGTCGTCCTCCTCGCAGCTTGTCTTCCGTTCGCCGTACGGCTGGGCGCCGGAGGGGCGGTTGTCGAAGATGCCGTGCGCGGACAGGGACACGGCCAGCCGGTCTTCGTTCTCGTGGCAGCCGTAGGTGAGAAGGAACGCGGCGACCGGCACGCCGATGGCCAAGGCGACCAGTAAGGCGACGGAGCCGATGATGGCCACGACGGCGGTCAGGAGCTTCATTCCACCCTCAGTTCCTCGAGAGCTTCTCGCTGGACAGGTGCCGGGCTTGATGATGCCGGACCCGCCCGGCCTCCGCCATGTCCTGCCTGTTCCGGTCCGGTGATCACCGCCGCCCGGGGCAAGAGCGGACCCGAACGGCTTCCATCTTTGAAAGGCGGGAACGACCTGACGGGTCAGATACGCCCTCCTAGGAGCAGCGACACGGTGACGACCGACCGGCCCGCCGTACCGGGCGACTGGGGCGGTCAGCCCCAGAACGGGGCGGTGACACGGCCGCCGGGGAGCGGTTTGCTGAGATGGGCGGGAGTCAGTACGGCACCGCTGATCCGGGAGACCAGGGCCAGAGCGGCGGGAAGGTGGTTGTCGATCTGGTCGTCGGCCGCGGGATCGATGCCGAGCTCACGCAGATGCTCGTCGAGATGGTCAGGGGCGACGCCCTCACGGTTGCCGGGGAACTCCGGGTTGAAGGACGTGAGGACCTGGCCGTCGGCGGCGTAGGCGAAGTGGTGGTTGGCGTAGTCATGGCGGCTGACCACGATGACCCGCCCGCCGTCCCGCGACAGCTCCAGGAGCACCTCGGGACGCAGCCCCTGCCAGCCGTATTTCTCCACCGCGACGGTCCACTCTCCGAGATCGACCGCCCTGACGAGGTCGCCGTGGCCATCCGTCGCTTGGAGACGCTCGTCCACGTCGTCGTCGGTGAGCGGCCCGATGTCCTGTGGCGCCACCCCGAACCTGCGCAGAACCTCACGCTCATCCGGATGCTGGACGAAGGTGAGCGTGTAGATGGGGCCTAGTGCCCACAGGTCGTCCTGCCAGGCGTAGTCGTCGGGGGTGGCGCGTCCGTCAGGTTCCCGGACGGTGGCGCGAACCAGCTCGATCCGGTCCGCTGCCGCGAGGGCGTCGGGGTTGGCCGCGAAGAAGGCGTCGATGACGTGGGAGGCGATAAGGCCCCGGTCGCTGACGCCTAGTCCCTGAGCCCGTCCCCATTCACGGATGCGCCGGCTCAGCTCCATGGAGAAGAGGATGTGCGACACACGCTGTGGAGAGACCGGCATGGAAGTGAACGTACCGACCAAAGGTCTCCGCGCCGACCTCTCGACTGTGATCAACTGAGCCCATGGAAGCCGTCCTTGCCGGGCTCTTCGCGATCGGCGGAACCTTACTGGGTTCCCTCGTCACCTACCTCTTCCAGCAGAGAGCCACACAGCGAGCCGAACAGTTCACGATCTCCGCGCGCCTCCGAGAGGAACGCATGACGGTCTACAGCGGGTTCGCCGGGACCGTGCTGGAATTCCGCTCCGCCCAGTACACCCGGGCCTTGCAGGGGTTCGAGGGCAAGGAGGACACAACCTACGAGGAGGCCAAGGCGACGTCGTACCGACTTCGCGCGGCATCATGGCACTCTCTCTATCGGGTGCGCCTTCTGGCCGACGATTCCGAGATCACGCGCCTCGCGGAGAACGCCATGATCCTCGTCGCCGACATGCACGATGCCGAGGGCAGGTCCGCTCTGACCCGACGAGGCGACGACGTGCGTGAGGCGGTCGAAGAGTTCATCACCGCGGCGTCAGCGGAGGTCACGAGGGCGAAGCCGGTGCCGAAGTAAACGTCAGGTGGCCACCAGGGCGCGGGAGCGGTCGGTGGCCAGGTGGATCGCCATGCCGCCCAGTACGGTGCCCATGAAGTAACGCTGGAGGCGCACCCACAGCGGCCGGGTGGCCAGGAACGTGGCCAGGGTGCCCGCGGAGATGGCGATCAGGCCGTTCACGGTGGTCCCGACGGCGATCTGGACCGAGCCGAGCGCGAGGCTCTGGAGCAGGACGTTGCCCGCGTGCGGGTCGATGAACTGCGGCAGCAGCGACATGTAGAGGATCGCGATCTTCGGGTTGAGCAGGCAGGTCAGCAACCCCATCGAGAACAGCCTGCGCGGCGAGGCCTGCTCCAGTTCCTGGGTCTCGAAGACGGATGCACCACCCGGTTTGAGGGCCTTCCACGCCAGCCAGCCGAGGTAGGCCGCGCCGGCCAGCTTCAGTCCCGTGTACGCCGCGGGCACCAGCGCGAAGATCGCGGTAAGGCCGAGACAGGTGGCGGTCAGGTAGATCGTGAAGCCGAGCGCCACACCCGTCAGTGAGATGAGGCCCGCGCGCCGGCCCTGGGTGATGGAGCGTGAGACCAGGTAGATCATGTTCGGTCCCGGCGTCAGCACCATGCCAAGAGAAACGAGTGCAATCCCGATAAGTCCACCCATCATGTGCGCCATTTTGCCCGATTACGGAGCGTATTTGACCAATGGCCAGGGAAGGGCATCCGCATGCAGTTCGACGACGATGCCCAACTCGATCCCTCGCAGGTCGAGGACGCCAGAGCCTCGGGCCCCAGGCCGCGCGGGGGCGGGGGCATGATGCCCGGCGGCTGCGCGCTGCCGATCGGCGGCAAGGGCGGCGGCTGCCTGCTCCTGCTGATAGGCATCGCCGCGCTGTTCCTCTTCCAGATCATTCCTACGAACCTCTCCGGCGACGAACAGCAGCCCCAGCCCGCCCCCCAGCAGTCGCTGCCCTCGCCGCAGGGCGCGCCGACCGGGAACCTGGCCTCTCGCTGCAAGACCGGCGCGGACGCCGACCAGTCGGAGGACTGCCGCATCGTCGGCACCGTCAACAGCATCCAGGCCTACTGGAGGCAGGCCTTCGCCGAGCGGGGCCACACCTACTCCCCGGCCAAGACCGTGCTGTTCTCGTACGCCGTCAACACCGCCTGCGGCCGGGCCGACGCGGCGGTGGGCCCGTTCTACTGCCCCGGCGACAAGAAGGTGTATCTGGACCTGTCGTTCTTCGACACCCTCCAGCGCGACTTCGGCGCGAAGGGCGGGCCGTTCGCCCAGGCCTATGTGATCGCCCACGAGTACGGTCACCACGTCCAGGGCCTCCTGGGCACCATGGCCAGGCTCGGCAACGACCGGCGCGGCGCCACCAGCGGAGCCGTACGCCTGGAACTGCAGGCCGACTGCTACGCCGGCGTGTGGGCCAACAACGCGGTGCGCACCGGCTTCTACACCCAGCCCTTCAGCCAGGCCGAGATCGACGAGGCGCTGAGCGCCGCGGCGGCCGTCGGCGACGACCGCATCCAGCGCCGCACCACCGGCATGGTCCAGCCGGACGCCTTCACCCACGGCACCTCCGAGCAGCGCGAGAAGTGGTTCAGCATCGGCTACGAGAGCGGCAGCCCCGGCCGCTGCGACACCTTCACCGGCGGGATCTGACTGATCCATCCGCTGGAGGGCAGTGGGGGTGAATGGATTTCCGTGACCAGGCCAACCTCGACGCCTCACAGGTCGAGGAGCGCAGCGGCGGCCGCAGTCGTATCCCCGGCGGCGGGCTCGCCGTGGGCGGCGGGATCACCGGCATCATCGCGCTGATCGCGGCCCTCGTCTTCGGGATCAACCCCGGCAACATCACCGGCAACGATCCCGAGGGCATACAGCCCACCACGAACCTGTCCGAGGAGTGCAGGACAGGCGCGGACGCCGACCAGTCGGAAAAGTGCAGGGTCGTCGGCGTCGTCAACAGCATCCAGGAGTACTGGGACGGCCTCGACGACTACTACTACCAGCAGGCCAAGACGGTCCTGTTCGCCCAGGCGACGAACACCGGGTGCGGCGCGGCGGACTCCTCGGTGGGCCCGTTCTACTGCCCGCGTGACCAGCAGGTCTACCTCGACCTGAGCTTCTTCGATCTGCTCCAGTCGCGGTTCGGCGCGGAAGGCGGGCCGTTCGCGCAGGCTTATGTGATCGCCCATGAGTACGGTCACCACGTGCAGTACCTGGCGGGCCAGTTGGGCCGCATCGGCCAGGACAGGCAGGGCGCCGACAGCGGCTCGGTGAAGCTGGAGCTGCAGGCCGACTGCTACGCGGGCGTCTGGGCCAAGCACGCCGTGGAGACCGGGTTCTACGAGCGGCCCTTCACCCGGTCCGACATCCAGCAGGCGCTGGACGCGGCCGCGGCGGTGGGCGACGACCGGATCCAGGAGCGGACCCAGGGCATGATCGACCCGGAGGCGTTCACCCACGGCACCGCGCGGCAGCGGGTCACCTGGTTCACCACCGGCTACGAGACGGGCTCTCCTGACCAGTGCAACACCTTCCGAAAGGGCATCTGACCTGCGAAGAAGGCGAATCTCGCGAATCTCTTCTAAAATCGATGGGGTGATTTTTAAGTTGGTCGGCGACGGTCGCCCATATCCAGAACACGGTCTGAGCAATCGCGAGTGGGCGCAGATCCCGCCTCGGCAGGTCCGGCTCGACTCGCTGGTCACCACCAAGGCCATGCTCGACCTGCACTCGCTGCTCGCCGCTGACTCGACCTTCTATGGCGACCTGTTCCCGCACGTGGTGCAGTGGCAGGGCGAGCTCTACCTCGAGGACGGCCTGCACCGCGCCCTGCGCGCGGCGCTCCACCAGCGGTCGATCCTCCACGCCCGGGTCCTCGAACTGCCCTCCTGACACTCGGGAAGGCAGCTCGGGGGCCCTTGTCCTCTGGGGGTTCGCCATGGGCTACCCATCTCAACCGCCGCCCCATGGTCCCGGATACGTCCAGATCGTGGTGCCCGTGCCCGTCTGCCCGCCCCCAAGAACGCAGTACGTGAGGTCGGTCACCAAACGGCGCGGGCTGAGCGCGCCGACCCACGCGGCGCACTTCGTCCTGACGATCTGCACGTGCGGGCTGTGGGGGCTGTTCGTATGGTTGCCCTGGTGGATCTTCCGCCTGATCGTGCGAAGAAAGTCGACCACGCACCACTACTACTACTACTCGTCCCCATGGCAAAGGGCCGCCGATCGGTAACGATCAACGGCCCTTTGCTGTGGCGGTGGTGGTGGGATTTGAACCCACGGATGAGTTGCCCCATCACACGCTTTCGAGGCGTGCGCCCTCGGCCACTAGGCGACACCACCGCGCACGAGCTTACCGGATCCGCCGAGTGCCGAAGAACTCCTTAAGCGCCGACGCACACTCCTCCTCCAGCACCCCCATGATCACCTCGGGTCGATGGTTGAGCCGGCGATCGCGCACCACGTCCCACAGCGACCCGACCGCGCCGCCCTTGGCGTCGACCGCGCCGTACACGATCCTGTCCACCCTGGACAGCACCGCCGCGCCCGCGCACATCGTGCAGGGTTCGAGCGTGACCACGAGCGTGCAGCCGCCGAGCCGCCACGTGCCGAGCGAGGCCGCGGCGGCGCGCAGGGCCAGCACCTCGGCGTGCGCGGTCGGGTCGGCGCTCGCCTCGCGGTCGTTGCCCGCCCGTGCCAGCACCTCGTGGGAAGGGCCGAGCACCACCGCGCCGACGGGGACCTCGCCCCTGGCGGCGGCCGCGGCCGCCTCGGCGAGCGCCAGCCGCATGGCCCCGTCCCAGGGGCTCACCGCAGCCTGTCGAGCTCGTCGGCGAAGGCGAGGCGCTCGGCGATGACCGAGAGGATGTCGGCGGGCAGCACGCCTTCCTCCATGCTCAGCTCGATCAGCTCTTCCTTGGTCACTCCGAAGTCGCTTAGCAGCTCGAAGTCGCCCGCCGGCCGTACGCCGAGCGCGGGGTTGTCCTTCTCGGGCGCGACGCCGGCGAACTCGGCGAACAGCTCACCCAGCGTGTCGGAAAGGCCCGCCTGCGCGTCGGACAGGAACACCCGCGGCTCCTCCTCGCCCCGGTAGCGGGCGATGGCGAACCACTCGTCCTCCACCTCGACGCACAGCAGCGCCAGCTCGTCGCCGCTCAGCCTCAGTGTCTCCTGTACGGCGTCGCCGAGGTCGTCGACGATCTCGGCGTCGCTCAGATCGATCTCGGCTCCGCTCCACCCTTCGGGTGTCCTGACGAACGCTGCCGAGAAGATGGCGCTGGAGGGCATGCCACTGCTCCCGAGATTCAGCCGAAGACCGAGTCGATGGCCCGCTCGAACGGCTCGGAGAAGCCGAGCCGCGCGGCGATGCTGGACAGCATGTCCTCGGGGTGAAGGTCGATGTCACCCGAGAGGATGCCCAGCTCCATCTCGTCCAACCCGAGGTCCACAAAGATCGACAAATCGCCCGCGGGCAGGGCCGTGTCCTCGTCCTGGAGGATCTCCTCCATCTCGTCCTCGTCGGGCACGGGGACGTCGAGGTACTCGAGCACCTGCCGCGCCAGCGGGTAGTCCCACGAGGCGGCGATGTCGGACAGGAAGACGTCGACCCTGTCGCCCAGCACCCGCAACGCCACGAAGAACTCGTCGCCCACGGCCACCAGGCCGATGGTTCCGCTCTCGCTCGGCTGCTGCTTCAGCGCGTGGATGAGACCGTGGAGATCAGAGGTGAGCGCGACAGGGAGCAGTTCGGCCTCCCAGCACTCGTCCTCGCGATAGACCACGATGGCGAAGTCGAGCGCATCTTCGTCTGTCATCGTCGTGCTCCCCACCCGACCGCCAGCACGGCCTCTACGAGCTCCAATGGTTTCAGAACCGTCCACCGAGCGTAGGGCCGTCCGACCAAATTGTGATCAAATCCAAGTACGCGACGTGCCGGTACCTTCCACACAAGATAGCGTTGTCCGTTATGGAGACCCTCGTCGTCGATCACCCCCTCGTCGCGCACAAGTTGACCACGCTGCGGGATGTCCGTACCGATTCGCCCACTTTCCGGCGGCTGGCGGACGAGCTGGTGACCCTCCTGGCGTACGAGGCCACGCGCGACGTCCGGGTCACGGACGTGACCGTCCAGACTCCGGTGGCCCCCGCCCACGGGGTACGGCTGGCCAAGCCGTACCCGCTGGTCGTGCCCATCCTCAGGGCGGGGCTCGGCATGCTCGACGGCATGACGAGGCTGCTTCCCACCGCCGAGGTCGGCTTCCTCGGCATGATCCGCAACGAGTCGACGCTGCAGGCCGAGACGTACGCCACCCGCCTGCCCGACGACCTGTCGGGACGCCAGTGCTACGTGGTGGACCCGATGCTGGCCACGGGCGGCACGCTGGCGGCGGCGATCCAGTTCCTCTTCGACAGGGGCGCGGTCGACGTGACCGCGCTGTGCCTGCTGGCCGCCCCCGAGGGCCTGGCCTACATGGACAAGGTCTTCGCCGACTCCGGCAAGCCGATCAGGGTCGTGACCGCCGCCCTCGACGAGCGGCTGAACGAGAACGGCTACATCGTCCCCGGCCTCGGCGACGCGGGCGACCGCCTCTACGGCGTGGTCTGATCCACTCTTTCCCGCGTCAACGCTCCCCACTTCGTTACATACTGTGGTTGTGTGGGTACGAAGAGTAACGAAGGCATCTCTTAAGCGCCTCCTTCCGAGAGGCGCACGTCGGGGAGCACCATGAGCGAGCCAACCACGAGTCCCTATGCGGAGGTCGAATCGGCCCTTCGCGACGAGTTCGCGGGAGTCCATTCCGCGAGCACGGTCACGCGCTGCGTCGAAGCGGCACACTACGGCGCACTCGAGGTCACCGGCTATGCCCATCCGGGCCTGGTCGAACGGATCGCTCGCAAGCACCTTCACGTCCTGGCGCTCGTGGCGAGCGAGCGGGGCTAATCAAGATCAATAAACCCCGCGACGCTTAAGGCTGCCGTTGCGCTTTACCGAGCCACCCGGCTGGGTAATGTATACGGCGGGTGTAGTGGGCACGTGGTAGTGGAGGCGACAGTGCAGGTCAAAAAGGTCCTCACCTATGGTGGTATCGCATTCGTTGCGTACTACCTCTTCGCACGACCAACCGACGCGGCGGACGCCGTGCGAGGCGCGTTCGACACGGTGTTCAACGCGGCCGACTCGCTAGCTCAATTCTTCAACAGCCTCGCATGAGACTTGTGACCCACGGGGACTCTGCTCCGTCGTCGGTCAACCGCTACCTACTCCCCCACGAACACCAGGTCATCATGGTACGGCGACACCCGGCCGTGCTGCTTCGCCCTGTCGCCGAGGTCTTCGGCGGCCTGATCATCGCTGGGCTGCTCAGCAAGTTCTTCGGCGACCAGGGCGGCGGCACCGCCTTGGTCGTCGTGTGGTGGCTGTGGCTGCTGTTGTTGATCCGTTTTGTGTGGAAAGTCGCCGAGTGGTCGGTCGACTACTTCGTGGTGACCTCGAAACGGATGTTGCTCACCACGGGCCTCATCACGCGCAAAGTCGCGATGATGCCGCTACAGAAGGTCACCGACATGAGCTTCCAGCGCTCGTTGCTCGGACGCATGCTCGGTTACGGGGAGTTCATCCTGGAGTCGGCAGGTCAGGACCAGGCTCTGTCAACGGTCGAGTACATCCCGTATCCGGAGACCCTTTATCTCGAGGTCTGTCAGATGCTTTTCCCGAGCAAGGACGAAGGGGACGATTAACCCTCTGTGAAGAGATTTCTCGGGTGGGGATACCCGATTCGGTCGCTTCATGCAATCATTGCGACACATTGACCCTTCCCCGCCCTGAGAGATGAGATGCCGAGTCAGGGAAACATCGGTGACCGCGTCCGAGGACTGCGGCTGAACAGGCGGATGTCTCAGGCCCAGCTGGCCGGGCCCGACCTGTCGGACAGTTATGTCTCACTCATCGAGTCGGGCAAGCGCACGCCGACTCCCGTTGTGGCCAGACTCCTGGCCGAGCGCCTGGGATGCACCACCGAGTTCCTCCTTCACGGGATCGAACCTCGGCAGCGCATCGACACGGAGCTCGGCCTTCGTCACGCCGAGCTCGAGCTGCGCCACGGCGATCCGAACGTGGCCGCCGAGCGCTTCACCGAGATCATCAAGGCGGCCGGCGAGGAGAACGCGATGCTCGCCGCGCACGCCAGGCTCGGCAGGGCGCGCGCGCTCGAGGCACAGGGCAGGCTCGGACCGGCTGTCGAGGCTTATGAGCGGCTGCGTAGGGAGGCAGCCGCTCATCCCGAACGCCTTGCCGACCTGCCGCTGACCGTCGCGCTGGCGCGCTGCTACCACCTCGCCGGCGACCGCCTGCGCGCCCGTGACCTGGGCACCGCGGCGTTCACCCAGGCCTCGCGGCTGGCCGTCACCCAGGGCGAGCTGGCGGTGGAGCTGGCCGCGGCGCTCGTCGAGACGCGATCGGAGCCGTCGCCCGAGCTCACCTACGTCCGGCACGTGCTCGTCACGACGGGCGCGCCTGAGGTTGTGGACCGTTCCGCTGAGATCCACGCGCTGTGGAAGGCGAGCATCGTGGCGGCGGCCGGGGAAGACTCCGCGCTGGCCGTACGGCTGGCCGACGACGCCATCGCCGCAGGTCGCTCCGCTCGTCTGGCGGTACGGCTCGGGCAGGTGGCCATGGCGTGGGCCCGGCTCGGGCTCGCCCCGGCCGTGGAGGCGGAGGAGTTCGCCACGAGCGCGAGCAGGATCCTGTCCGCCTTCCCCGACACCGTCGCCGACCATGCCGAGAGCATGATCGTGCACGGCCGGGTCAAGCTCGGCGCCGGTGACGTCGCCGGTGCGCGCGAGCTCGGCGAGAACGCGCTCGGCCTGCTGCGTAACGTTCCGGGAACGGTCCCTGCGGTGGCCCATCTGCTGCTGGCCGACGCCGCCCTCGCGGGTGGCAGCGACGCCGCCGAGCACCTCCGCTCGGCGCGACTGCTCCTCGACGCGCTCCACGCCCCGCCGTACGGCATCGACAGGAAGGCGGCCAGGTGCTGGCGTGAGCTGGGTGACCTGTACGGCAGGGCCGGGCTCAGGGAAGAACAGACCGCGGCGTATCGTAGAGCCCTCGAAGCCGCAGGAGTTCGTTCCGCTATGGCAGGAGTGCGAGTCGACGCGCCACTTTCCCGCTGAAAAGAACTCCGGGAGCTCCAGATTTGTGTTTTCACGTCTGGAATAATTAGGGTCGACCAGTCATTGACTCATAGGATGATTGGTTTCCCCGGAGGAGGCGGACTGTGAGTCTGCGTACGGCGCAGCGGGCCTCGCTCGTCGACCAGGTGATCGATCAGCTCAAAGAGCAGATCACCTCAGGGTCGTGGCAGATTAACGGCAAGATCCCCACGGAGACCGTGCTCGCCGAGCAGCTCGGGGTGGGCCGCAACACGGTGCGTGAAGCCGTGCGCGCGCTCACCCACGCGGGGCTGCTCGAATGCAGGCAGGGCGACGGCACCTACGTCAGGGCGACCAGCGAGCTGTCGGGAGCGATGCTGCGCCGGCTGAGGCAGGCCGAGCAGCTGGAGATCCTGGAGGTCAGGCGCGCACTCGAAGTCGAGTCGGCCCGCCTGGCCGCCACCAGGCGCACCGACGACGACATCAAGGTCATCGAGGCGCGTCTGGCCGACCGCGACAGGGCGTGGGAGGCGGGCGACCCCGAGGCCTTCGTCGAGGCCGACCTTTTCTTCCACATGGCCGTCGTGCACGCCACGCACAACCTCGTGCTGATCGACCTGTACGAGGACTTCTCGGCGGCGCTGCGGGCCAGCATCACGGCGGCGGGCACGTCGATGGACGCGCTCAACAGCAGCTACATCCCGCACGACGCGATCGCCCGCGCCATCGCGGCGGGCGACGCGGCAGCGGCCGAGCGCGCGGGCCACGCGTGCATGGAGCACATCCTCATCGCCCTCACCGACGTGTAGCCGGCGCCTCCGGACTGCCTTAAGTCTGTACGGCAAGCCACACCACGGCCACCGAAGTCACTCGGTGGCCGTCCGTCTTTCACGCATACGCCAGCAGGACTCCGGCCCTCGCCGTCACGTCGCCCGCAAACCCACGCGCGCTCCGACACGAAGCCGCCACGCCATCGATTTCGTCGTCTGGCACCTCAGCCCCGCGCGCTCGTCGGCCGTCTTCCTGATGTCATGAAGGAGCGGGGCCTCCGCTCTCGTGACGACTGCGGGTCCTGGATGGACACTCGTGGTTGTTCACACCAAAGGTCCTCACGGACGAGGGAGGCCCGTGATGGAAGACTACGACGGTCGCCAGATCGTGGGAATGGATCTGCATCGTCAACGCAGCGTGCTGGTGTCCATGACCTGCGATGGGCAGCGACTGTGGACCGAACGGATCGACAACAGCCCGCAGGCGTTGCGGGCGGTCATGGCCCGGGCCGGTGACAGCCCGCAGGTCGTGCTGGAGGCCACCTACGGCTGGTACTGGGCCGCCGACGTGCTCCAGCAGGCGGGTGCCGAGGTGCATCTGGCCCACCCACTGGGAGTCACGAGCTTCACCCACCGACGAGTCAAAAACGACATGCGGGACGCGGCCGATCTGGCCGACCTGCTCCGGATGAACCGGCTGCCCGAAGCATGGATCGCGCCAGAACATGTGCGCCGGCTGCGAGAGCTGACCCGCTACCGGATCAAACTGGTGAAGTTGCGCACCTCGTGCAAGGACCAGGTGCACGCGCTGCTGGCCAAGCACGGCATCGCCACCACCTACAAGGACATCTTCGGCATCGGCGGCCGGGCCTGGCTGACCGCGCTGCACCTGAGTCAGCCCTATCAGGGCCGGCTGGAATCGCTGCTGCGCCTCATCGACACCTTCGACAGCGAGATCACCTTGGCCGAGGTGGCCATCGCCGCCCGCCTGGCCGACCAGCCCGGCTATCACGCCATCCAGGCCTGCGACGGGATCGGCCCGATCACCGCCGCGATCATCGTAGCCGAGATCGGCGACATCACCCGCTTCAAACGCCCCGGGCAGCTGTGTTCCTGGGCCGGGCTCACCCCCAAGCACCGCGAATCCGACACCACCGTCAAACGCGGGCACATCACCAAACAGGGCTCGCCGATCCTGCGCTGGGCTCTGGTCGAAGCCGTCCAACGCGTCCCGAAGACGTCATGGACCGGCCAGTTCAAGCAGGCGATCATCGCCCACCGCGGCAAACAAGCCCGCGGCATCGCCAAGGTCGCCACCGCCCGCGAACTGCTCACCCTGCTCTTCTACGGCCTGCGCGACGGCCACATCCGCCGCCTGACGCGACCGCCCGCCCACACCGAGCAGGCCGCATGAGCCCCCTTCCGGCTTCCGGACCACCACGGTGGCCGGTGACCGGCGCGAGATCGCCGTCTTTCCTGCTCCCCACCCCGGTGGCGCGAGCGTGTCTCTGATTGATCCCGCCGCTCACCAGCGCATCAGCCTCATGCCCGCCCGGCAGCCAGCCGGGACAGGAAACGAAGGGATGGACGCAGCCGCCGGGCCTGCCACCTGCCGAGACTGCCTTTGAGGCGCGCACCCACAACCCCATACCCGACCCCCGGCGGGACTCCTATGATCTGCCGGCCTCACCGGTCGCGTCACGGTCGTTCGTCCTCGGCTCCGCCTCCGGGCGCTCCACCATGACCCGACCGGCTCCCCGGCATGCCCGAAGCCATCCGCCAGGCGCCGGAAAACGGGGCAAACCCTCACCGCTTGACCAACCCCGCTCCTTCAGGGATGGAGAGACGCCGGCCACGTGCGGAGGGTGGGCTTGACGCGGCTTGCCGTACAGAAGGAGACCTCACGCACGCCTGGCGGCGAGGGCCAGCCGGGCGCACAACCATCTGGTCACGCCAGGCGGAGGGACATGACGAGGTAGCGGAAGGAGGGGTCGGCGTCGCCGGGGACGTCGGTGATCATGGCGGGCCTGGTCGGGGACTCCATGTTGATACGCGCCAGCTCCGTCTCGATGCCCGTCAGCCCGTCGAGCAGGAACTGCGACTGGAAGGCGATCTGGATGTCGTCGCCGCGCAGGTCGCACTCGACGACCTCGGCCCCGCGCCCCACGTCGCCGCCGCCCGCCTGGATGAGCACCTGCCCCTGCGTGAACGTCAGCTTGACGCGGGTGTTGCGCTCGGCCACGAGCGCCACCCGCTTGATCGCCTCCACGAACGGGCCCACGCGCACGTCGGCGCGGAGCGGCCAGTCGGCCGTCAGGCGCGTGCGGTAGTCGATGAACTGCTCGTCGAGCAGTCGCACGGTGGTGCTGCGGCCCACGCTCTCGAAGCCCGCCACCCCGTCGCCCATCGCGATCGACACCTCGCCGCCGCGCAGCGACTTGGCCACCTCGACCAGCACCCTGGCGGGCACCATGGCCGAGACGTTGACGTCGGGCTGGACGGGACGCCAGGTGAAGTCGCGGGCGCCGATGCGGTAGCGGTCGGTGGCCGCCATGGCCACGGAGTCGCCGGCGATGTCGACCCTGATGCCGGTCAGCATGGGCAGCGTGTCGTCGCGGCTGGCGGCGGGCGCGACCTGGCCGACCGCGCTGGCGAACACGCCGCCGCCGACCGCGCCGATGGCCGGCGGCATCTGGGGCAGCGTGGGGAAGTCTTCGACGGGCATCGTCACCAGGCCGAACTCGGCGCTGCCACAGGTCAGCACGGCCTCCGCGCCGTCGGTGACGATCTGGACCGGCTCGTGCGGCAGACTGCGGCTGATCTCGGCGAGCAGCCTGCCGGGGATCAGCACCTGGCCGGGCTCGTCGATCTCGGCGTCGATGCGGGCCTGCGCGGAGACGTCGTAGTCGAAGGCGGACAGGCTCAGCTCGTCGCCCGCTTCGAGCAGGAGGCCGGACAGAACGGGCGCGGAGGGACGGGTGGGGAGGACTCGGGCCGCCCACGCCACCGCGTCAGCCAGCACATCGCGGTTAACCCGGAACTTCACCTGAGCCATCCCTTCGTCGCCGGTTTCTCACCAAACGGTATCCGGTGGCACCGACAAACCCGACCGTGTGCGATCACCTCGTCGCAGCTCGAACGCACCACGCCCGAAAAGCCCACACAACCGCCCGAGAGGACGCCACCCCTGACTCGGCCGGTTGCCGTGGGTAAGCGAGGCGCATAATGATCCGCATGCTGTTCGCTTTGCGAAGGGAAACAACGCGTGCGTAAGCCAGTCAAGGCCCTTGTCCTGTCCGCCACTCTGTGCGCCGGGGTGTTCGTGGCCAGCCCGGCGTCCGCCGCGGCGGCCCCGTACTCCCCCGAAGCCGCCTGCGCCGAGACGGCGGGCTACGGCGGCTGGACCAACGCGACCGACGGCCGCAGGACGCTGAAGACGCCTTTCGGCGACACCTTCGGCTACGTCCAGCTGATGTGGAACGGCAGCCGCGGCACCAACTGCGTCGCCACCATCAAGACGGCGTTCGCCGGCACGTCGACCCGCACGAACGCCACGCTCCGCATCGAAGGTGGCGGCACGCACAAGGACGAGAGGGGCTACAAGTACTACGCTGCCGTCGTCCGCAAGGCGGCGGGCAAGTGCGTGGCGTACTCCGGCTTCACCTTCGACACCCGCCAGGACGCCACCTCCGCGCACGGCGGTCGCAGCAGCTATGGCAACTGCGGCTAACGCCTGGCCGCGTTGAGATAGGCCAGCACGGCCAGCACCCTCCTGTTGTCGTCGTCGGAGGGGACGAGGTCGAGCTTGGCGAAGATGGACGCCGTGTGCTTGCCCACGGCGCTCTCGCTCAGGTAGAGCCGCTGGGCGATGGCCGCGTTCGATCTGCCCTCGGCCATCGCCCCCAGCACCTCCCGCTCGCGCGGCGTGAGCCTGCTGAGCGGCTCGTGCCTGGCCCTGCTCGCCAGCAGCTTGGCGATCACCTCGGGGTCCATCGCGGTGCCGCCCTCGGCGACCCTGCGCACGGCGTCGACGAACTGCTCGGCGTTGAACACCCTGTCCTTCAGCAGGTAGCCGACGCCGCCCGACCCGTCGGCCAGCAACTCCCTGGCGTACAGCTGCTCGACGTGCTGCGACAGCACGAGGACGGGCAGGCCGGGGATCTGCTTGCGGGCCTCAAGCGCGGCCTGCAGGCCCTCGTCGGTGAGGGTGGGCGGCAGCCGTACGTCGACCACGGAGACGTCGGGGCGCAGCTCGACCAGCGCCCGCTGCAGCGAGGGGCCGTCGTCCACGGCGGCGACGACGGTGAAGCCGTGGGCCTGGAGCAGGTGCACCAGGCCCTCCCTGAGCAGGTAGAGGTCCTCGGCGACCAGGACACGGGTCAGCACGAGGCGAACCAGGGGCGGCGCGGGTGGGCCTCATCCATCCAGCGTTCCCTGTTGTGGCGCACCGGCAGGTAGAGGGCCACGCCGTACATGAGCATGCCCAGCAGGATCATGCCGATGATCACCGGCCACTGCCAGGGTTCGTCCAGGTACAGCGCGAGGAACCACGACTTGTGCTCGAAGCCGATGATCTTCATGAAGGCCGTGACCAGACCCTGGGGAAACAGCGGGCACCAGGCCAGGCCCCAGCACAGCGCCACGACCGTCAGCTGCCACTTCGGCATGCGGACCTTCGGCTTGCCGTACTCCTCAGGCAGGACCAGCGGCACCGAGATGGCCACGGTGGTGGGCCCGCCCGGCGGGCTGGACAGCGCCATGACGCCGTCGAAGGCGGCCAGGCGGCGCTCGATGCCGTTCAGGCCGCTGCCGCGCGAGGGGTCGGCGCCGCCGCCGCCGTCGTCCCACACCATGACCGTCACGTCGCGTTCGGAGTGGCTGATGTCGACGGTGACGCGATCGGCGTCGGAGTGCCTGGCCGCGTTGGACAGCAGCTCGCTGATCGCGAAGTACAGCGCGGTCTCGACCGGCGTGTCCAGCCGTACCGGCAGGTCGACCTGCACCTCCACGTGCAGCGGGCTGTCGAGGGCCAGCGCCTTCACCGCGTCGCCGAGCCCGCGTTCGGCCAGGACGGGCGGGTGGATGCCGCGCACCACCCCGCGCAGCTCGGACAGCGCCTCGGCGGACGCCTCGCGCGCCTTGGCCAGCAGCGCCATGGCCGCCGTCGGGTTGGTCTTGACCAGCTCCTCGACCGCGCCGAGCGTCATGCCGAGCGCGACGAGCCGCGCCTGCGCGCCGTCGTGCAGGTCGCGTTCGATCCTGCGCATCTCGGCGGCCTGCGAGTCGACCGTGGTCGTGCGGGCTTCCGACAGCCGCTTCACCTGGCCGGCCAGCCGGCTCTTGGCCGTCGGCGCGAGCAGCAGCGCCGCCCACTGCCCGTAAACGCGGTGCGCCGCGGAGGGGAACAGCAGCAGCGGTACGGCCAGCGCCAGCTTCACCACCGGGTCGAACAGCAGCCACACGAAGTCGCGCCAGGTGGCGGGGTCGCCGAACATCCACTTCCACCGGTCGTTCCACCTGGGCACCCGCGGCGTCTTGTAGAGCGTGCGGTCCGAGCGGTACCAGCCGTCGGCCTGCGGCACGGGCGGCGGCGGCTCAGGGTGGTACGGCACGTCGATGTCGAGCGTCCGCCTGGCGAGCTGCGTGACGCGCCTGACCAGCATGACCGTGGGCGGGAAGAACGGGACCAGACCCAGGGCGAACGAGCCGAGCAGCATGAGCATCGACAGCAGCGCCAGCGGCACCTCGACGGCCACCAGCGCGAGCAACCCCAGGTTTCTGCGCAACATGCCCATAGTCTGCGGGATTCGGGGCCGGACGCACACTGTACCTAGCCCCACCCCTATCGTGCGTCCAGCCGTCTTATCGGCTGATCACCTGGTTCCTAGCGTTGGGGCCATGAAGGTCATCGAGGTGACGAACCTCCACAAACGCTACCGAGAGCACGTAGCGGTGGACGACGTGTCGTTCGCCGTGGACGAAGGTGAGATCTTCGGCGTGCTCGGCCCCAACGGCGCGGGCAAGACCACCGCCGTCGAATGCGTCGCCGGCCTGCGCGCCCCTTCCAGCGGCACGATCAGGGTGGGCGGTCACGACCCCGTCCGCGAACGCGACGCCGTCCGCCGCCTGCTCGGCGCCCAACTGCAGAGCGCCGCGCTCCCCGACAAGATCAAGGTGTGGGAGGCGCTGGAGCTGTTCGCGTCCTTCTACCCCGACCCGGCCGACTGGCGGGAACTGCTCGACACGGTGGGCCTGTCCGACAAACGGGACACGGCCTTCGCCAAGCTCTCCGGCGGCCAGCGGCAGCGGCTGTCGGTCGCGCTCGCCCTGGTCGGCAGGCCGCGCGTGGCCGTACTCGACGAGCTGACCACGGGGCTCGACCCGCAGGCCCGCAGGGACACCTGGGACCTGATCGAGCGCGTCAGGGCGGAAGGCGTCACGATCGTGCTGGTCACGCACTTCATGGAGGAGGCGGAACGGCTCTGCGACAGGGTCGCGCTGATCTCCGCGGGACGGGTCGTCGCGCTCGACTCGCCGAACGCGCTGATCGGCCAGGTCGAGGCCGCGCAGCGGGTCAGGTTCAGGCCGTCGGCGCCGGTCGACGACCCGCTGCTGCTTGCCGTACCCGAGGTCACAGGGGTTCTCAGGAACGGCGAGCAGATCACGGTCACCGGCTCGGGCAACCTGGCGCCCGCGGTCACGCTCGCGCTGGCCGAGAAGCAGATCATCCCCACCGACCTGCGCATCGAGCAGGCGACGCTCGAGGACGTCTTCCTCAAGCTCACCGGAAGGAGCCTGGTATGAGCAAGATCCTGCTGGTCGAGACGAAGCTGCACCTGCGGGACGGCTGGTCGATGCTGTTCACGATCGGGCTGCCGCTGGCGCTGCTGCTGGCCCTCGGCGGAGTCGCGGGGCCCGCCTTCCCCGCGATGATGGTCATGCTCTCGATGCTGACGCTGTCGTTCAACGTGCTGCCGGGGGTGCTGGCCACCTACCGGGACCAAGGCGTGCTGCGCAGGATGTCGACCACGCCCGTCTCTCCTCTGCGCATGCTGGCCGTCCAACTGGTGATCAACCTGGTGGTCGCCGTGGTGTCCACCTCGCTGCTGGTCGCCTTCGGGCCCGGAGTGCCGCGCAACCTGGCCGGGTTCGTGCTGGTGTTCCTGCTCGGCGCGGCGGCGCTGATGGCGATGGGGCTGGTGATCGCGGCGATGGCGCCCAACGGGAAGATCGCGCCGATCATCGGGTCGGCGGTGATGTTCCCCCTGATGTTCGTGGCGGGCCTGTGGGTGCCGCGCGAGCACCTGCCCGAGATCGTGCGGGTGATCGGCGACTACACGGTGGCCGGGCCCTTCGCCCAGGCGCTGGGCGCCACGTGGGCGGGACAGGCGCCGCACCTGCCCCACCTGCTGGTGCTGGCGGCGGGGCTGGTGGTGTTCGGGGGGCTCGCCGTCAGGGTGTTCCGCTGGGAATGAGACCCCTGACGTTGGTCATGAGCGCGTAGAGCGAGGTGGAGGCGGTGATGAACAGCCAGTTGCGCTTCAGCCCGCCGAAGGTCAGGTTCGAGACCTTCTCCGGGATCGCCAGCCTGCCGATGAGCGTGCCGTCGGGGTCGAAGCAGAGCACGCCGGCGTCGCCCGCCGCCCAGATCCGGCCCGCGTCGTCGAGCCTGATGCCGTCGGAGGTGCCCTCGGCCAGCACCTTGCCACCTGACAGCGTGCCGTCGACGTGGACGTCGAAGACGCGCAGGTGCCTGCGCCTGGTGTCGACGACGTACAGCAGGCTCTCGTCGGCGTTGAACGCCAGCCCGTTCGGCCGCTCGAACCCGTCGGCCACTCGGCTCACCTCGCCGCTGTCGGGATCGACGCGGTAGACATAGCAGCCGTCCATCTCCTGCTCGGCCCGGTGACCCTCGTAGTCGCTGGTGATGCCGTACGGCGGGTCGGTGAACCAGATCGACCCGTCCGACTTCACGACCACGTCGTTCGGGCTGTTGAACCGCCTGCCCTCCCACCGGTCGGCGACGACGGTGATCGAACCGTCGTGCTCGGTGCGGGTGACCCTGCGGTTGCCCTGCTCGCAGGACAGCAGCCGGCCCTGGCAGTCGCGGGTGTTGCCGTTGACGTAGCCCGAGGGCTGGCGGAAGGTGCCGACGTGGCCGGACTGCTCGTCCCAGCGCAACATCCTGTCGTTGGGGATGTCGCTCCAGACCAGGTAGCGGCCCGCGGGAAAGTAGCAGGGGCCCTCCGCCCACCGGGTTCCGGTGTGCAGGATCTCTATCCGTTCGTCGCCGCCGACGCCGGTGAAGCGCTCGTCGAGGACCTCGAACTCAGCCTGAATCGTGTTCACGATCCCGATGGTAGTTACGCTTGGGCGATGCAGGTATTCGCGCACATAAGCGACATCCACATCGGCGGATCCGACCAGAGCGTCGAGCGGACCGCACTCGTCATGCGTCACCTCCTGTCCTTCACCGGACGGCTCGACGCGATCCTGGTCACCGGCGACATCGCCGACCACGCCCTCGTCGAGGAGTACGAAACGGCACGCGACCTGCTGCGCTCGCCGATCCCGCTGATCGTCTGCCCGGGCAACCACGACTCCGTCCCCGAGTTCGAGAAGATCATCGGCCCGGCCAACCAGGTACTGCGGCTCGACGGCGCCACGATCGCGCTGGCCGACTCCAGCATCCCGGGCAGGGACGACGGCCACCTGGCCGACGAGACCATCGCGTGGCTGGACGAGGTCCTGTCCGAACGGCCCGACGTGCCCGCCTTCGTCGGTATGCACCACCCGGCCGTGGCGCTGGGCGCGCCGTACGTCGACGACATCCGCCTCCAGGAGCCCGAACGGCTGGCCGCGCTCCTCGACCGGCACCCGCACGTCGTCGCCGTCCTCGCCGGACACGCCCACACGGGCGTGGCGACCACCTTCGCCGGACGTCCGCTGATCGTGGCCCCCGGCGTGCTGTCCACCCTGCTGACGCCCTTTGAGAGCGACGCCCTCGTCAGCTACGACCTGCCGCCCGCCTTCGCCCTGCACGTCTTCGACGAGGGCAGGCTGGTCACCCACTTCCGCCCGGTGACGACGTGACCGCGCCGTGGAACGCGAAGGAGCTGACGGTCGGCCAGCTGTCCGAGCGCAGCGGCGTCGCCGTGTCGGCCCTTCACTTCTACGAGGCCAAGGGCCTCATCGCCAGCCGCCGCACCACCGGCAACCAGCGCCGCTACACCCGCGACACCCTCCGCAGGGTCGCCTTCGTACGGCTGGCCCAGCGCATCGGCATCCCGCTGAAAACGATCAAGGAGGCACTGGCCGAGCTGCCCGAGGAACGCACGCCCAACCGCGCCGACTGGGCCCGCCTGTCGGCCACCTGGCGGGCCGAGCTGGACGACCGCATCGAGCAGCTGCTGCGGCTGCGCGACGACCTCACCGACTGCATCGGCTGCGGCTGCCTGTCGCTCGACAGGTGCGTGCTGGCCAACCCGCGCGACCAGCTCGGCGACGACGGTCCCGGCGCCAGGCGCATCGACACCCACCTGCGTCCGCCCGCCTGTTGCGGCTGATTCCGGCCGCTTCCGCCGGACCTCGAGTTGGCCTCATCCCGAGCCGCGCGGGCTGGGCGCTTCCAGGGCCGCCATCAGCTCCTCCAGCGAGCCGATGACCGTCACCCCCGCCTCCGGGCGCGTCCCGCCGCCCGCCCGGTCGAGCCAGAACGGGCGCAGCCCCGCCTCCCGCGCCCCGAGCGCGTCGACGTCGTACTTGTCGCCCACGTACGCGACCTGCTCAGGCGACAGGCCGAGCCGGGCGCATCCCTCCAGGAAGATCCCCGGGTACGGCTTCGCCTTGCCGTACTCGCTGGAACACACGATCGCCGCCGCCCCGAAGTGACCGAGCAGCCCGAGGGCGGTCAGCTTGTCGAGCTGGTGCGACAGCGTCGAGTTGGACACCACGCCCAGCCGGTAACGCGGCGCGAGCGCCTCCAGCACGGGAGCCGCGTCGGGGAAGGCCGCCCACGCGGCGTTCATGAGCGCCGCGTAGCCCGCGTACCACGCCGACGCCTCCTCCTCGGGGACCGCCCGCCCGAGGAACCTGCTGACCCGCACGAGCCGCTGCTCCTCGAAGGTCAGCTCACCGACGAGGAACCTGGTGTACTCCTCCTCCATGATTTCCCGCCACAGCGCCACCGCCTCCTCGGGCGAGGGGAATGCCTCCAGCAGCCCCTCGGCCTCCAGCGTCCCGAGCAGACCGGCCCGCTCGGCGCTGGTGTAGTCGAAGAGGGTGTCGTCGATGTCGAACAACACACCACGGATCAGGTCAGCCACTTGTCACCACCGGAAATCGGCCCAGCCTGCACGCTACCTGACGCCCGAGGAAGGGCATGACCCGCGGATCCGGCGCGTTGAAGGCCGTGTATCACCCCCACCGGTCGCGGCCCGTCCGGCATACTGTTCCCGCCCAACCGTGATCATTCACTTAGATGAGGACCGCTTGCAGCAAAGCCGGCGAACGCCAGCGCACTGGAAGAGGACACCCTCGCGTGGCATTGGCCGCACCACTACCGAGTCGCCGGCTGCCGAAGCTTTGACGGCGGGCAATCCACCCGGTACCGCCGGACCCGGCACTCCCTGTGGAGGCCCTCATCGAGCCCCCTTACGGATCGGCCCCACGACAAGCCGGCCCTCGTGCTCAAGGAGGCCGGCGCTACCCCTGCGCCTCCCCGCGATCGGCCTCACCTCGCCCACTGGTAACTGACGACTTCAGGGATCGAAGAAGGGAAGAACATGTCCGAACAAGGAATCAATCGGCGTCAGCTTCTGGCCTCGGCGGCGGCCGTTGGCGGACTGTCCCTAGGGCTTTCCGCCGTCCCCACCGAGGCACACGCCACATCGTTAGCCGCCAACCGCACCCGCCGTACCGGAGCCTCGTGGGAGAACATCATCGAGAAGTCCTCCTTCAGCAGTTCCTCGGCCTTCAACCAGGAGTGGAACTATCTCTACCCCTGGGACGGCAACGCCGACACCCACAATGGCGCCGCCAGGATGCACTCCAGCCAGGTCTCTCTCGCTCAGGGCGTGCTGACCCTGACGGCGACCCGGCTGGCTGAGCCGGACGGGAACAGCCCGCACGCGCCGAACGCTCCGCTGTGGTACCGCTCAGGCGCCATCCACGCCAAGGAGCAGATCCTCGTCAACGACCAGTTCCCCGAGTACGACATCGAGGGCGAGTTCCGCACGCAGACCGGGCAGGGCATCTGGCCCGCATTCTGGACCACCGGAACCTGGCCGGCCTGGCCGCCGGAGAGCGACATCCTGGAATACGTGGGGGATTCCACGAACCTTTTCAACACCTGGAACAAGAACGACAGCGGCGATGAGATCGTCGAGCGGGAGCGGATCAGCGGCCATAACCCCGATGCCTGGCACAAGTACCGCGTCTGGATGTACAAGCAGGGCAACGACGTCATGCTCGACTACTACTTTGACGGGATCTGGAAGGCGACCCACCGGGGAGTCGGCTGGGCCGGTGTCCCGCAGTGGCTCATCATCAATCTGCAGATGGGCTCCTGGGCTTCCGGAATCGAGCCTGGCGGTCCTGGCTGGAATGAGCAACCGGGTCCTGCTGGCAATACCTATTTCCGCGCTCGCAACGTGTGGGTCGGTCGCACGCGCGCCTGGTGACGCGTCCCCAGGTATCGAAGCCGTGGTGGACGGGGCGGCCTCCGCGTGAGCCTTGCGGTTAGCTGCCCGGTCCCTCTTCTCCGGGATGACTGCCCGGATGCCGCGTCTGCGCAGGTAGGCGCGGTTGGGCAGGGCAGCGCAGCGCTGCGCAGGGAAATCTCATGATCCGAACCCCGAACAGGCCTTAGCGGCGTGTCTTGTGGATCACCGGACGGCTTCCAGGAACCCCTGCGGGTGCAGGAAGGTGAACTCGATTTCTTCCCACCCGAGTGGGTGTCGCTGCCGCAGACATCCTCTGCACGCCTGCTCCCTCCCATGCCGGCGATGTGCTCGACGGCCAATCATCGCCAGGCGTCGGTTGATCGCCACCGATCAACCAAACTGATCAACAGGGCAGGGCGAATGGGCAGACCGCGGTTCCACTGCCAGATCGATCACGCGTTTCGCGCACGATCTACGCCAGACGGATGAACCAGAGGCGCGACCGGCGGACCAACTCCGCGCGTGTCTAGTGCTGGGCCATGTCCACGAAGCGGCTGTAGTGGCCCTGGAAGGCGACGGTGACGGTCGCGGTCGGGCCGTTACGGTGCTTCGCCACTATGAGGTCCGCCTCACCCGCCCTGGGCGACTCCCGCTCGTAGGCGTCCTCACGATGCAGCAGGATCACCATGTCCGCATCTTGTTCGATAGATCCAG
Organism: Nonomuraea sp. NPDC059194; assembly: GCF_042754765.1. NCBI lineage: Bacteria > Bacillati > Actinomycetota > Actinomycetes > Streptosporangiales > Streptosporangiaceae > Nonomuraea > Nonomuraea sp. NPDC059194. The sequence continues at coordinate 39,277 of NZ_JBHZBH010000027.1, forward strand.
ATTCGCGAAGGTCGCTGACCGCGGGGCGCTTGTCGGTGCGCTGTTCGGGGCCACGGTTGAGCTGGGAGATCGCGATCACCGGCACCTCGAGCTCCTTGGCCAGCAGCTTGATCGACCGCGAGATCTCCGACACCTCGTTCTGCCGGGACTCCGTCTTCTTCGGCGAGCTCATCAGCTGGAGGTAGTCGATGATGACGAACCGCAGGTCGTTGCGCTGCTTCAGGCGGCGGCACTTGGCCCTGATCTCCATCATCGACATGTTGGGCGAGTCGTCGATGAACAGCGGCGCCTCGGCCACCTCGCTCATCCGGCGGGCGAGCCTGGTCCAGTCGTCGTCGTTCATCATGCCGGAGCGCATCGCGTGGAGCGCCACCCGCGCCTCGGCCGACAGCAGTCGCATGGTGATCTCGTTGCGGGACATCTCCAGCGAGAAGACGACGGTCGTCATTCCATGCTTGATCGCCGCCGACCTCGCGAAGTCCAGCCCCAGCGTGCTGTTGTGCGTGGGAACGCAGGACTTCCCGGCAAGGTACATGTGATCGTCGTTGTCGACTTCCACACAGCGCACGGGCACCGACGGGATGGGCCGAACGTCGACGATGTAGCGGGCGCGGGTCTTCGGGTGCGCGGTGCCGACCAGCCTGGCCGCCTTGCGGGGCAGCCGGAAGACCTTGTCGGCGGTCATGAAGTCGATCACGCAGGTGGCCCGGCCGTGGACCTGCTTCGTCCGCATGGTCGCCTGGTAACCGAGACCGAGGACGAGCTCGAGAACGCCCTCGGCCAGTCGCCGGTCGGCGACGGCGAACCGGATCCGGCCGTCCTCGTCAACCGTGCCGTGGGAGTCGAGCAGGCCCGCGAGGAGGTCGCGGCGTTGCCGTTCGGACGCCCTCAGGTAGCGCATGGGGACGTGCTTGTCGTTCAGCACCCCCATGCCCCGCAACGCGGGGAGCTCCATATGGAGGTTCGAGGGGACGATCCGCAGACCTTCGGCTTCGAGGTGAGCGATGATCTCCGCGTCCGCTGTGGTGAGCCGTGCCGCTGCGCTGTGGCCGTCGCCCAGCCAGATCCCGAGCGCGTACGGCGGCAGCGGCAGGTCCTGCTCCTCCAGTTGGAAGGCTCCGGCGACCTCGACCGCGTGGTTCGGCCGCCCGTCGAGCGATGCGCAGCGCAGCGAGGCCGCGATCTCTTCCGTGGTGTGGACACCTTTGTGCGTCGCAGTCGTGGCCGCGTCAAGCGCGCCGAGCAGTTGCGCGGCCGGATAGACCGGCACCCGGCCGACCATGCCCGCCTGCCCCACGTGGCGCCGCGCCGTGGGAGCGGCGAGAGTGATGAGTCGCTCGGGCTGCGCAGAGGCCGCGTCGCACGCGGCGCGCACGCGGCGTACCGAGTCGTCGTGCCGGTACGCCGTGCGTTTCGGTGCGGGGCGGCGGCTCGCCCTGGTGCTCGTCCGCCACTGGTGCTGCGCGTCCGCGACGATGACGGTGCCGTCGCTGAACTCGACCTCGTAGCAGGGCCTGTCCACCATGACGTCGGTGGCCGCGACGACCTTGGTCGGCCTGCCGTCCGCGCCGATGAGGTAGTCGCCCACGCGGACCTCGCCCATGCTCGTCCATCCGGTGGGCGTGGGCAGTGGGGTGTCGAGCGCCAGCGCCTTGCCGATGGCGGGGCGGGCGGCGACGACGATCATCTGGCCGGGGTGGAGGCCGTTGGTGAGGGAGTCGAGGTCCTGGAAGCCGGTCGGGACGCCGACCATCTGGCCGCCGCGGGAGCCGATCGCCTCCAGCTCGTCGAGCGCGCCGGGCATGATGTCGGACAGCGGCGCGTAGTCTTCGGACGTGCGGCGCTCGGTGACCTTGTAGATCTCCGCCTGGGCCCGGTCGACGAGGTCGTCGACCTCTTCGTTCTGCCCGCCGTACCCGAAGGAGACGATGCGGGTGCCGGCCTCGATGAGGCGGCGCAGGATGGCCTGCTCCCGCACGATCTTGGCGTAGTAGCCGGCGTTGGCGGCGGTGGGGACGACGGCGGTCAGCGTGTGGAGGTAGGCGGCGCCGCCCACTCTGGCCATCTCGCCGCGCTTCTGCAGCTCGTCGAAGACGGTGACGGCGTCGGCGGGCTCGCCCCTGCCGTAGAGGTCGGTGACGACCTCGTAGATCATCTGGTGCGCGGGGCGGTAGAAGTCGTCGGACCTGATGATCTCGACGACGTCGGCGATGGCGTCCTTGGACAGCAGCATGCCGCCCAGGACGGACTGCTCCGCCTCGATGTTGCTCGGTGGGGTGCGCTCGAAGCCCGGCCCGCCACCGCCCGGCTCTTCGTCTTCCATGGTCACCGCGCCCCCTCGAAACACCTAGCAGGCGGTCGCACCACCCCCACTTGTAGTCGACCGGGCTGACAGTTTCGCCCGTCGATAGACGGTACGGCAACGCAGCCTGTGGACAACCCTGTGGTCAACCTGTGCAGGAACCGGTGGATGAAGCCCAACTCCTGTGGACGAGACTGTGGATAACTCTGAGCCGAGTTGTGGAAAACCGCTCTGACCTGGGAAAACATTGTCCACTGCCTGTGGAGGAAAGAAAGTTGGCGCGACACGCCAAAGGATCATTACGTAAGGGGCATAATTGCTCAATGCTCATTACTCGCCAGGATCGGGAGATTCTGCGCCTGGCGCTGCCCGCGTTCGGATCGCTGGTCGCCGAGCCGCTGTTTCTGATCGCCGACTACGCGATCGTGGGCCACGGGCTGGGCACCACGGCGGTCGGCGCGCTCGGCGTGGCGGGCACCGTGCTGTCGACGCTCGTCTACCTCTGCGTGTTCCTCGCCTACGGCACCACCGCCTCCGTCGCCAGGCAGATCGGCGCGGGCAACCACACCCGCGCGATGCGCGGCGGCGTGGACGGGATGTGGCTGGCCTTCGCCATCGGCGTCGCGCTGATCGTGATCTGCTGGCCGCTGTCGCCCGCGATCGTCGAGCTGTTCGGGGCCGCACCGGGCCAGTCCGCCGAGGCCGTCACCTACCTGCGGATCAGCTTGCTCGGCACCCCCGCCATGCTCGTCGTGCTCGCCGGCACCGGCGTGCTGCGCGGAATGCAGGACACCAGGACGCCGCTCGTCGTGGCGATCGGCTCGTTCGCGCTGAACGCCGTGCTCAACGCCTGGTTCGTGCTCGGCCTGGACTGGGGCATCGCGGGCTCGGCCTGGGGCACCGTACTCGCGCAGACCATCGGCGCCGCCGTCTATCTGCGGGTCGTCGTCCAGGGCGCGCGCCGCGCGGGCGTGTCGCTCGCGCCCGGCCTGTCGGGCATCAAGCAGGCCGGTACGGCCGGCGTCGCCCTCCTGATCAGGACCGTCTGCCTGCGCATCGTGCTGCTCGTCGCCACGGCGGTGGCGACCAGGCTGGGCACCGCCGAACTGGCCGCGCACGCCATCGTCACCCAGCTGTGGACACTGCTGGCCCTCGCCCTCGACGCCATCGCGATCGCCGGGCAGGCCATCACCGGGCGCTCGCTCGGCGCGGGCGACGCCGAGGGCACCAGGGCCGCCACCCGGCGCATGGTGTGGTGGGGGCTGTGGTCGGGCGTCCTGCTCGGCCTGCTCGTCGTCGCGGGCCGGCCGTTCTTCCCCGGCGTCTTCGACGCCGATCCACAGGTGACCGCCGAACTGCTCGCGGTGCTGTGGGTGGTGGCGCTGTTCCAGCCGATCTCGGGCATCGTGTTCGTGCTCGACGGCGTCCTCATCGGCGCGGGCGACCAGCGTTACCTGGCGTGGGCGGGGGTGTGGACGACGCTCGCCTACCTGCCGGTGGCGCTCGTCGCGGGCGACCTGGTGGTGCTCTGGCTGGCGCTCGGCGTGTGGATGATCGCCCGTTTGGTCACGCTCGGTGGCCGCGCGTACGGCACGCGGTGGCTAGTTACCGGAGGTTGACCACTCGTCAACCGGACCGTGCTTGCCTGGCACGGTCCACGACTTGCAAGGTGGGAGCCTTCTCCTAGGCGATAGGTACAAAGACGTGCGCCGCCTCCCCCTGTCCGCGGCCCTCGGCCTGCGCACCGGTGCAAGGCACAGCCTCCACCGGCTCTACCGGCCTGCCGACCTGGTGGTTCTCGGTCTGGGCGTGATGATCGGCGCCGGCATCTTCAGCGTCGCGGGCCGCCAGGCGGCCACCACGGCCGGCCCTGGCGTGATCCTCTCTTTCATGATCGCCGGGATCGCCTCGCTGCTGGCCGCGCTCTGTTACGCCGAGCTGGCCTCGGCGATCCCCGCCTCCGGCAGCGCCTACACCTTCACCTACGTCCTGTTCGGCGAGGTCTGGGCGTGGGTGGTCGGGTGGGCGCTGGTGCTGGAGATGCAGCTCGCGGCGGCGGTCGTGGCGCAGGTGTGGGCGCTGTACGCGGAGCAGACGCTCGCCGACTTCGGGCTGAGCCTGCCGATGCCGTCCGGCGTGCTGACCGCGTTCATCCTCGCCGTGCTGACCGCGACCGTCGCGGTGAGTGCCAGGATCGGGCTGCGCGCGCTGTGGGTGATCGTCGTGGCCAAGCTGCTGGCCGTCGGCGCGGTGATCGTCTTCGGGGCGCTCCACTTCGACGCGGCCAACCTGGGCGGGTTCATCGCGCCGCACCAGCCGTCGCCGGGGCCGTCCGACACGCTGCTGGGGCTGGTCGTGGGGCCGACGGGCAGCTTCGGGTGGTTCGGGGTGTTCGCGGCGGCGCCCGCGATCGCGTTCGCCTACATCGGCTTCGACATCGTGGCCACCGCCTCGGAGGAGACGCTGGACGCGCCGCGTGCCGTACCGAAGGGCATGATCCGCAGCCTGGTGATCGCCACCGTGCTCTACATCGCGGTGGCGGTGGTGATGGTCGGCATGGTGCCGTACACGCGGATCTCCGAGTCGGCGCCGCTGGCGGCGGCGTTCGCGGCCGTGGGTGAGAACGCGATGGTGCACGTGATCAACATCGGCGCCGTTCTCGGGCTGACGACCGTGATCCTGGTGCTGATCGCGGGGCAGACGCGCATCATGTTCGCGATGGCGCGCGACGGGCTGCTGCCGCGCCGGCTGGCGACGGTCAGCCGGCGATACCACACCCCTTCCAGGGTGACGCTGGTGATCGGAGTGGCCGCGATCCTGCTGGCCGAGCTCGCGCCGGTGCTGATGCTGGAGCAGCTGGTGGTGATCGGCACGCTGTTCGCGTTCCTCGCGGTGGCGGTGGGCGTGATCGCGCTGCGCCGCCGGATGCCCGGCACTCCCCGCGAGTTCAGCGTGCCGCTGTCACCGCTGCTGCCCGCGCTGTCGGTGCTGGCCACGCTGTGGCTGATGGTCAACCTCAGCGTGCAGACGTGGCTGTCGTTCGCGGCGTGGATGGCGGTGGGAGTCCTGGTCTATCTCGCGTACGGCAGGCGCCGCAGCCTCCTGGCCCCCGCCGCGCACGCCGCCTCGGGACGCGGCCGGCACCGGCGCTGACATCGCAGCTGACACCGTCAGAAGCGGCCCGACTCGATCACGCTGCGCAGGAAGTCGCGCGTGCGAAGATGCTGAGGATCGGTGAAGATCTGCTCAGGGCTGCCGCGTTCGAGCAGCACACCCCCGTCCAGGAAGCAGACCGTGTCGGCGATGTCCCTGCAGAAGCTCATCTCGTGCGTCGTCAGGACCATCGTCATGCCCGCGCCCTTGAGCTCCCTGATGATGCCGAGCACCTCGGTGACCAGCTCGGGGTCGAGCGCGGAGGTGACCTCGTCGAGCAGCATCAGCCTGGGCTGCGTGGCCAGCGCGCGGATGATGGCCACCCGCTGCTGCTGCCCGCCCGAGAGCTGGTCGGGAAAGGCTCCCGCCCTCTGCGCCAGACCGAACCTGGCCAGCAGCTCGCGCGCCTGCTCCTCCGCCTGCTTCCTGGCCACCTTGTGCACCTGGCGAGGAGCGAGCGTGATGTTGTCGAGCACGCTCATGTGCGGGAACAGGTTGAACGCCTGGAAGACGATGCCCATGCGCTTGCGCACGCCGTCGACGTCCACGCGAGGGTCGGTGATCTCCTGACCGTCGAGCGTGATGACCCCGTCGTCGACGGTCTCGAGCAGGTTGACCGTACGCAGCAGGGTCGACTTGCCCGAACCCGAGGCGCCGATGAGGCAGACCACCTCGTGCGGGGCCACCTCCAGGTCGATCCCGCGCAGGACGGCGTGGTCGTGGTAGCTCTTCCACACCCCTTCGAGGCTGAGCACGCTCATCGGCCCCTCCTGCGCTGCGAACGGGCGGCCAGATAGTCGGTGAAGCGCGCCATCGGGATCGTGAGCAGGATGAACAGCAACGCGGCCACCAGGTAGGGCGTGTAGTTGAAGGTGCTGGAGGCGTGGATCTGCGCCTGCCGCAGCGCCTCGATCGCACCGATCGTCGCCACCAGCGCGGTGTCCTTCTGCAGCGACACGAAGTCGTTCAGTAGCGGCGGGATGACCCTGCGCACCGCCTGTGGCAGCACCACGAACCGCATCGTCTTGCCCTGGGAGAGCCCGAGCGAGCGGGCCGCGGCCACCTGGCTCGGATGGACCGACTCGATGCCGGAGCGGAACACCTCCGCCACGTAGGCGCCGTAGGAGAGCGTCAGCGCGATGATGCCGAGCGTCGCCTCGTCCGAGGGGATGCCCTGCAGCCGCAGCGCGGGCAGGCCGAACCCGACGAGGTAGACCAGCAGGATCGTCGGGACGCCGCGGAAGATGTCGGTGTAGGCGATGGCCAGGCAGCGCAGCGGGAAGAACACCGGCGCCGTCAGCCCGCGCGCCAGCGCCACCAGCAGCCCGACGATGAGGATCAACGGCTCGGCGATCAGGAAGATCTTGACGTTGACCAGGAACCCGTCGAGCACGTCGGGCAGCGCTTTGACGAACTGCTCGGGGTTGAAGAAGGTGTCCTGCACCCGGTCCCAGCCGGGGGCGTTCGTGACCACCCAGACCACGAGCACCAGGAACACGATCGTCGAGACGGTGGCCGTGGACGCCGAACGGCGGGCGCGCCTGGCGCGCACCCGCTCGCGTTCACGTTGCCTGTCGCTCTTGACCCAGGTGGTTTCCGCCATCACTTCAGCTCGGGAGCACCAGCCGCCTCGCCGAGCCACTGCTGCTCGATCTTGGCCAGCTCACCCTTGGACTTCAGCGCCTCGATCGCCTTGTCCACGCAGGACTTCAGCGGGCTGCCCTTCTCCATGACCAGGCCGAACTCCTCCGGCTCCGCGCCCGTGGCGCTGAACTGGCCGACGATCGCGGAGTTGTCGACCTGGGCGGCGGTCACGTAGAAGGCGGTCGGCAGGTCGACCACGAGGGCGTCGACCTGGCCGTTCTTCAGCGCGTTGACCGCGTCGATCTGCTCGTTGTAGACCTTGGGCAGGCTCGAGGGGCGCACCACCTGCTGCACCGCGCTGAACGCGGTCGTGCCGACCTGCACGCCGATCTTGACGTCCTTGAGCGCGTCGAGAGTCGTGGCACCGGCGACCTTGGAGCCCTTGAGCGCGACGACGGCCTGCTTGACCGTGTAGTAGCCCTTGCTGAAGTCGACCGCGCCGGCCCGCTGCGGAGTGATCGAGACCTGGTTGATGTCGAAGTCGAACTTCTTCGCGCCGGGGGCGAAAGCCGTGTCGAACTTGATCGTCGACCACTGCACCTCGTCGCGGTCGAAGCCCATCTCGCCGGCGACGGCGTAGGCGACCGCGCTCTCGAAGCCCTGGCCGTTGGCGGGGTCGTCGCCCTTGAACCACGGCTCGTAGGCGGGCTTGTCGGTGCCGATGGTCAGCTTGCCTGCGTTGATCAGCTTGAGCTGGTCCTTCGTGCAGGCGGTGGAGGCGGCGGCGGTCGGCGCGGCCGTACTCGCGGTGTTGTCGGCGGGCGCGCACGCCACAGCGGCCGTCGCCAGCGCACCGAGCGCGAGCAGCATCGAAGGGCGGACCATGGGTGAGCCTCCACGTCATTTGAATGAACGTGCAAATTGTACGCGGCCCTAATGGAGGATCAGTTCGGCCCCATATGTGCGGCTCTCAGCGCACCGGCCGGGCGCTTGACGGCCCGGCGGCGTGATCCGGCGGGAGCGGTCCGGCGGGCGGAGGTCTGGGGGCGGTGGCTGGGCCGTGCAAAGGGCCGTGCAAAGGGCCGTGGAACGGCGAAGCCCCCGCGGGGAGAACCCTGCGGGGGCTTCGGTCGTGAAGTGGCCGCTTAGCCGGCGACGACCTCGACGTCGACGGAGGCGGAAACCTCGGGGTGCAGCTTGACGCTGACCTTGTGGGAGCCGACGCTCTTGATCGCGTTGACGATCTCGATGCGGCGGCGGTCGAGGGTCGGGCCCCCGGCCTTCTTGACCGCGTCGGCGATGTCACCGGTGGTGATCGAGCCGAACAGGCGGCCGGACTCGCCGGCGCGCGTGGTCAGCTTGACCTTGAGGGCGCCGAGCTGGCCGGCGATCTCCTTGGCGGTGCCCAGGTCGCGGATCTCGCGGGCGTCGCGCGCCTTCTTGATCGAAGCGATCTGCTTCTCGCCGCCGCGCGTCCACAGGAGCGCGTAGCCGCGGGGCACGAGGTAGTTGCGGCCGTAGCCGTCCTTGACCTCGACGATGTCGCCGGGGGCGCCGAGGCCGGAGACCTCGGTGGTGAGGATGAGCTTCATGTCGCAAGCCTCCTTAGCGCGCGGTGCTCGTGTAGGGCAGCAGAGCCACCTCACGGGCGTTCTTGATCGCGGTCGCCACGTCGCGCTGGTGCTGGGTGCAGTTGCCCGTCACCCGGCGCGCACGGATCTTGCCGCGGTCGGAGATGAACTTCCGAAGCAGCGCCGTGTCCTTGTAGTCGACGTAGGAGATCTTGTCGTGGCAGAACAGGCAAACCTTCTTCTTGGGCTTGCGCAGTGCCGGCTTAGCCATCGTGGTGCTCCTTTCAGAGCCCCGCCGTGAAGCGGGAATGGACTCGGGCTTGTTGACAGGTGGTCAGGCCTCGCGGCCCGACCGTGAAGAGCCCGCGAACGGGCTCTTCGGATTAGAAGGGAGGCTCGTCGCTGAAGTCGCCGCCGCCGCCGCCGAAGCCGCCGCCACCCTGCTGGCCGCCGAAGCCGCCACCCTGGTTGCCGCCGCCACCGCCACCGCCGAAGCCGCCGCCGCCCTGGGGCGGGGCGGGCGTGGCCGAGGCCCACGGGTCATCGGCGGGACCGCCGCCGAAGCCGCCGCCACCGCCCTGACGGGAGGTGCGGTTGACCTTGGCGGTGGCGTTACGGAGAGACGGGCCGATCTCGTCGACCTCGACCTCGTAGACCGTGCGCTTCTCGCCTTCCTTGGTCTCGTAAGACCGTTGCTTGAGCCGCCCCTGAACGATGACCCGCATGCCGCGCTGCAGCGACTCGGCGACGTTTTCGGCCGCCTGACGCCACACGTTGCAGGTCAGGAAGAGGCTTTCGCCGTCCTTCCACTCGTTGGTCTGGCGGTCCATGAACCGCGGAGTGGACGCGACGCGGAACTGGGCCACGGCTTGCCCCGTAGGGGTGAAGCGCAGCTCAGGATCGTTGACAAGGTTGCCGACGATGGTGATGACGGTGTCGCCTGCTGCCATGGCTGGAGCCCTTCCTCAACTCTTGGGTTACGGCTCAGACTACGGCTCGCCCCCGACAGAAAATCGGGAGTGCGAGCTGCTTAGTGCACGTCCGGGCGGAGAACCTTGGTCCGCATGATGCCCTCGTTGAGGTTCATCTGGCGGTCGAGCTCCTTGACCGTGGCCGGCTCGGCGGACAGGTCGATGACGGCGTAGATGCCTTCCGACTTCTTGTCGATGTCGTAGGCGAGACGACGGCGGCCCCACACGTCGACCTTCTCCACGGTGCCACCGTCGTTGCGGACGACGGCGAGGAACTGGTCGAGGGACGGCGCCACAGTGCGCTCATCGAGCGAAGGGTCCAGGATCACCATTACTTCGTAACGACGCATGATGGACTCCAACCTCCTCTGGACTTTTGCGGTCACGACACTCTGCCGTGACAGGAGGACGCTGACGTTTTCACCGGAATCGCCCCTTTCGGCGATCCGGCGGCGGGTGACCCAGCACAACGCAGCCTGTTCAGGTTACCAGCCGCTCACGGATGGGAACCCCTTTACTGATGAGGGGGTGGTAGCCATGCCACACGTGCTTCGTCCCGGCGAGAACGACAGGTTCAGGCTGACGCTCAACAGCGACGGCCGCTCGCATCCGATCGAGAACATGATGTCCGTAGTGACGGTGGTGTTGGGCCTCGTCGCGTTCGGGGCGACCTTCTTCCCCGGCGGTCACGTGGTCTCGTCGTGGGCGGGTGCGCTCGGGTTCGGGGTCGGCCTCTACTCGCAGTACATCTCGGCGACGACGCCCGAGCGGGCGCTGAACATCGTGGGGATCGTGGCGTCCTTCGTGGGCGCGGCGCTGGGCATCGCGCGCGGCGGATTCATCCCATAAGCGGCGCTGGGCAGCGCGATTCATCCCTAAAGACACCTTCTGTGGTCGCCCGCCGACGAGGGGGCGGCCGTCGTCGTGGAGCCTGGAGCCGCGAAACGGCCGCCCACGCGGCGTGTCAGCCCAGGTGGAGGTCGCCGCCCAGCAGGAGGACGAACCACAGGAACGTGGCCAGCAGCGCCTCGGCGACGTCCTTCAACAGGGCGGGGGTGATGTAGTCGTAGATCCAGGCGACGTAGAGCCCGACGAGGACATAGATCAGGAAGACGAAACTGCCTAAGCGGTAGCGAGTCATCTCGCGCTCCTTGCGATCGGGGGGCTGCGCCCCAACTGCCCGGATGCGTCCACGCCAAACAGATAACCTGGGGGGCATGGTGCGCATCGGAGCTCATGTCGACCAGGACGATCCCGCCGCCCACGCGGCCGAACGCGACGCGGAGATCGTGCAGTTCTTCCTCGGCGACCCGCAGGGCTACAAGGCCCCGGTGCTGCCGGACAAGCCCGTCGAGGGCGTCGACATCTACATCCACGCGCCCTACCTGATCAACGTGGCGACGACCAACAACCGGATCAGGATCCCCAGCCGCAAGCTGCTGGAGCAGCACCTCAAGGCGGCCGCGGGCCTCGGCGCCAAGGGCCTGATCGTCCACGGCGGCCACCTCAACAAGGACGAGGACCCGCAGATCGGGTTCGACAACTGGCGCAAGGTGTTCGAGCGGATGGAGTGCCCCATCCCCGTGCTCATCGAGAACACCGCGGGCGGCGGCAACGCCATCGCCCGCAGGCTCGACCGCATCGCCCGGCTGTGGGAGGCGCTCGACGGGTTCGACGTGGGCTTCTGCCTCGACACCTGCCACGCCCACGCAGGCGGCGAGGAACTGATCGACGTCGTGGAGCGGGTCAAGGCCATCACCGGCCGCATCGACCTGGTCCACTGCAACGACTCGCGCGACCCGTTCGACTCGGGCGCCGACCGGCACGCCAACCTCGGGCAGGGTCAGATCGACTCCGAGCTGATTCTCGAGGTGTGCCGCAAGGCGGCGGCGCCGATCATCGTGGAGACGCCGTTCGCAGGTCAGGCCGAGGACATCGCCTTCCTCCGCAAGAACCTGTGAAGGTTGCCCACAGCCTGTGGATAACTTCCATGGATTACTTTCCGACGGAAGCGGGTAAAGATTTCAGCCCGCCCAGGCGCCGGTGAGGAACCGCAGGGCGTTCAGCACCATCAGCGGGCCGAGGAGCAGGCCGTACGCGATGATCCACTGGGTCGACAGCCGGGAGAGCAGCACCCACAGCGGGAACCACAGCAGCAGCGAGCGCGGCACCGACAGGTAGTAGGCCGACAGCAGCAGCGCGCCCGCCTGCAGCCCGCAGTAGACGAACTCGCTCCACCGGCGCCGCACGAGCAGCCACACCAGCACCGCCACGGCGACCACGGCGCCTACGATCTCCATGCGGAAGGCGACGGCGAAGTCGTCGGCGCCCATCGCCGAGTTCCACGTGGTCCGCCACGCCTCCCACGGCCACACCATCTCCCTGCCCCACCCCGCCTCCTGCGCGTGCTTCCAGGCGAGCCAGTCGCCGGTACGGCCGTGCAGGTACCACGAGTAGGCGATCAGCGGCACGAACGGAACGGCCAGCCACGGCAGTTCCCGCCACCGCGGCCTACTGAGCGCGAACTCGACGATCAGCGCGATCGCCAGGAACAACCCGGTGATGCGTACGGCAGACGCCCCCGCGGCCAGCAGTGCCGCCGCGGCCCACTGTCTCCTGCGCGCCGCCAGCCACGCGGGGATCGCCAGCGCGAGGAACAGCGCCTCGCTGTAGCCCGCGGCCAGGAAGACCGCCGTCGGGAACAGCACCATCGCCAGCACCGCCGCGCTGCCCGAGCCGCCCTCGAACTCCGCCAGCCGCGCCAGCGCCATCGCCGCCACGCCGCCCGCGACCAGCGAGATCAGCAGCCCGCACAGCGCCCAGTCGGACACCACCAGGTGGACGAGCCTGAGCATGGCGGGCATTCCGGGAAAGAACGCGGGCAGCCCTGGATCGGGCGGGACCGAGGGGTCGCCGGCGTAGCCGTACCTGGCGATGGTCACGAACAGGCCCGCGTCCCACTGCTTCCACCTGCTGAGGTAGCTGCCCGCGCCGACCAGCCACGACGCGCCCATCAGGGTGACGAGCAGGAGTCCGAGACGGGAGGCGACCCAGATCCCCAGCGCCTTCATCGGGCGAGCGAGAACCTGTCAGGGGCCCGGTCGAAGACGCCGCCGATCTGGTCGTCGACGCCCGCCTGCCGTACCAGGTCCTTGTCGGGACGGAGGATGTCGCGCACCACGAACGCCATCATGATGAGGATCGTGATGACGCGGCCCCAGACGGCGGTGAAGTAGACGTTGTCTCCGATGCCCAGATGTTTGCTCGACTCGTCCTGGTAGAGCAGGTAGAGCCAGATCGCGAAGAAGTACCACACCTCGGCGACCTGCCACAGCGCGATCGGCTTCCAGTTCGGCCTGGCCAGCACGGCGAACGGCACCAGCCACAGCACGAACTGCGGCGACCACACCTTGTTCGTCATCATGAACGCGGCCAGTGCCAGGAAGCAGATCTGCGCCAGGCGGGGCCGCTGCGGCGCCAGCACGGTCAGCACCGCGATGCCCAGGCACAGCAGGGCGAGCGAGATCATGCCGAGCAGGCTCGGGTCCATGTCGCCGAGGATGGGCCAGCCCTTGCGCTCGAAGAACAGCCAGGGCGAGCCCCAGTCGACGCCGCGCTCCTGCGAGAAGACGTAGAAGCGCCGCCAGCCTTCCCAGGCCAGCACCATGAAGGGCACGTTGACGACGAGCCAGGCGGCCGCCGCCGACCCCATCGAGACGAGGAACGGCCGCCACTTCCACGTGCGCACCGTCAGCAGGAACAGCGCGCCGACGAACATCAGCGGGTAGAACTTGGTCGCGATCGCCAGGCCGAGCAGCACGCCCGCGAGCACCTGACGGCCGCGCGCCCACGCCAGCAGGAAGCCCATGGACAGGGCGCCGGCGATGAGGTCCCAGTTGACGTAGGCGGCGAGGATCACGGCGGGGGCCAGCGCGTACCAGGCCGCGTCCCACCTGCGCGTGGGCCCGGCCACGGCGGCCATCAGCAGCACGCCGACCACGAGGGAGACGCCGAGCAGGATCACCGTGATGTCGTAGAAGCGCACCGCCTGCGTCGCCTCATGGGGCGACATCCAGCGCACCAGCCAGGTGATGACCTGCATGACCTCGCCGAGCACGACGGGGTACTCCACCTGCTTGTCGAACGGCACGTCCGCGAAGTAGGGGTTCTGCGTGTGCAGCTGCCGGTCGAAGAAGAGCGGGTAGATGTCGGTGTAGCAGGCGTTCGCATACGTCTGGATGGAGTTGTTCCAGCCGCCCGTCCTGCAGGGCAGCTTCCAGACGTAGGCGAGGATCGCCCCCAGGGCCGCGAACAACCCCAGGGGCAGGTACGGCACGGCCGCCCGTGCCGTGGCGAACAGCCGGGTCATTCGTCGTCGCGCCTGGTGGATCCCATGGGATCAGGCACCATGGCGCCGCCGCCCATCGGGTCCTCGCCGGTGCCGACGTCGCCGAGCCTGTCGGCCTCGGTGGTGCCGTCCTCGGGCAGCCCGTCGTTGTCCTCTTCGCCGCAGCCGAGCAGACCGCAGTCGTTACCGGTCTCGTCGCCCCACGGGTCTTCAGGCGTGCCGAACGGGTTGTCGGGCGTCGGCGTGGGGGTGGGCTTGGGCTTCTCGACGATGTTCTCCGGCTGGCCGATGTTGGCACGGCCGGGGAACGGCACAACCGGCTTGCCCTCGTGCGCCGCGAGCATGAACGCGCGCCACATCTCGGTGGGCGGGCCCGCGCCCTCGAAGCCGAGCGGCGCCTCGAAGGCCGTGCTGTAGACCCTCTTGATCCCGTCGTACTTGCTGTTCTTCTTGCCGTCGGTCGCCGGGCAGTGGGAATGCTTGGGCGGGACGACCTTGCCTGACTTGGTCTTGCACACCTCGCGGTAGAAGCCGACCGCCGTGGTGATCTGCGGGGTGTAGCCGACGAACCAGGCTTCCTTCTCGTTGTTGTTGGTGCCGGTCTTGCCGGCGGCGGGGCGGCTGCCGAGGCCCTTTCCTCCGGCGGTGCCGTTCTTGAGCACGGCTTCCATGGCGTAGGTGGCGTCGGCGGCCGCCTCAGCCGAGATCACCTTCCTGGGCGGCTGCGTCTCACGCACGACGACCAGTTTGTTGGGGTCGGTCATCTTCTGGACCACGTGGTAGTCGATGTGCTGGCCGGCGTTGGCGAAGATGGAGTAACCCGCCGCCTGCTCGACGGGCGACACGAGCGCCGAGCCGATCGAGAAACCGTACGAGTGGTCGTTGATGTCGGCTTGCATCCGCTTCGCGCCGAGACCGGCCTCCTCGACGATCCGCTGCACGTCCTCGAGTTTGCCGGGAAGCTTGTAGGCCATGGAGACGTAGGCGGTGTTGACAGATTGGGCAGTGGCCTTGACGACGTCCACGGCCACGCCGACGTTGTGGCTGTTGCGGTAACCGCCGTCCTGCTGACCGGGGATCTCCTTGGGCACGGTCTCGTTTCCCGGAACGAGACTGCTGAGGCTGTAACCCGCGTCGAGCCAGGCGGCCAGCACGTAGGGCTTGAACGCCGAGGCCGCCTGCTTGTAGGAGTCGAACGCCTCGTTCCACGGGTCGGTCACGAAGTCCTTGCCGCCGTAGAAGGCCAGCACCCTGCCGGTCTTGTTGTCGACGGTGGCGAGACCCGCGTGGAATTCGCTGTTCATCCGGGACAGGACACCCTCGGCGGCCTTCTTGGCCTCCAGCATCAGCCTTCTGTCGAAGGTCGAGACGATCTCGTAGCCGCCGGAGCCGATCATGTCCTTGGTGTAGCCGTGCTTCCCGAGCTCCTTCAGCACCTCCTCGACCATGTAGCCCTTGAGCCCCGCCAGATCGTTCTTCTCGCTGTCCGGCTGCACCTTGGGGAACTTGGCGGTCGAGGGCAGGTTGCCGTACTTCTCCGGGAAGTGCTCCGCCATCTTCTTGATGACGTCGTTCCACCGGTACTTCAGCGCGGGGTCGTCGATCTTCCAGTTGGGCTGCTGGATACGCGCCGCCAGGTAGGCGGCCTCCGACACGGTGAGGTTCTTGGCGTTCTTCGGCTTTTTCCTGGTGCTGAAGTAGGCGTCGGCCGCCGCCTCGATACCGTACGCCCGTCCATAGTTGATCGTGTTGAGGTAGTCCTTGAGGATCCGCTCCTTCGGATAACTCTTGTTGATCTTTACGGCGACGAAGATCTCCTTGATCTTCCGCTGGACCGTCTGCTCCTGGCTGAGGCCCTCGTAGTAGTTACGGGCCATCTGCTGGGTGATGGTGGAGGCGCCCTGGACCTGCTGCCCCGTCACGGTCATGTACACGGAACGGAACATGCCGCGGATGGAGATGCCGGAGTCTTCGTAGAACTCCGGGTTCTCGATGGCGATCGTCGCGTCCTTCACCGCGTCGTTGACCTCGGCGAGGTCGACGATCTTCCTGGGGGTGCCCCAGCGGGCGATCTCGGTCTTGCTGTCGTTGTAGTAGATGACGCTCGCCTGCGCCGTCGCGTCGTTCTGCGCAACCGTGGGCAACGGCATGTTCGCGTAGGCGACCCAGACCATGCCGAACAGGCCGGCCGCCACCACGACCATGCCGGCCATGACGATCTTCCAGTTCGGGATGAACCGCTTCCACCCGCGGCCGCCCTTGCCGGAGCCTTCGCCGCCGCCGCCACCGCCACGGCCGGGGCCCTCGGGGCCGCCCGGGCCGCGGCCGCCACGGGAACGGCGGGGCCCCGCCCCGCCCACCATCGTCTCCTCAGCGCTGCGCCTGCGCGTCGACGTCGGCGGTCCGCCGGTCGGGTACTGCGCGGTCCGCTGTGGCATCTGCTGCGGCCCCGACGGCCTGGAGGGAGCCGGCGGCTGGGCGTCCATGGCGCCGGTCTGCTCGAAGGCCGCCTCGGGGCGGCGGTCGGCGGCCCAACCGGTTTGCGGCGGCTGCGAAGCGGGCACAGAACTCGAGCGACGGCGCCTTCCCTGGCGAGC
The DNA here is from genome assembly GCF_042754765.1 of Nonomuraea sp. NPDC059194. NCBI lineage: Bacteria > Bacillati > Actinomycetota > Actinomycetes > Streptosporangiales > Streptosporangiaceae > Nonomuraea > Nonomuraea sp. NPDC059194. Next base: position 55,803 of record NZ_JBHZBH010000027.1, read on the forward strand.
CGCCCCTTCCGAGCGCTGTCCGCGTCCGGTCGGCTCAGGGCTGTAGCTGCTGTTACTCAACACGTCCTCGCATCGTCGTCGTCTAGCACGGCGGGCGCCGTCCTCGTTTCAGGTGGTGCCGACGGTGTCGGGTGGCCCGTTGCCAAGGACATAGGAGACGGTCAGGTGGTTCCAGGAACAACCTTGACAGACCTCGACCACGTAGACCCGGAACTCCTCGTAATCATGGGCCATCTCGAGGATCTCTGACGTGGCCTTTGCACGACCGGCATGTCGCCCCAACGAATCCCCGTAGACATAGGTCACGTTGGTGACGTTCTCTCGCTCGCACACCGGGCAGGGGCGTTCGGTCGGCTCGCCGAAGTGCCGTGCCGCGCGAAGGAGATACGGCTGTGCGTCACAGACATCACGGGTGGAGGCACGCCCGGAACGAAGCGAGCGCACCGCCGCCCGCTTCGCAAGTCCGTAGTCCACCACCCCTCGCTGTGACCACATGCGCGCCAGACTACGGCTTTTTACCGATTGCCCCCAACCTCTTGAAGAATCCGTTAATTGCAGCGATATAGCGATACGACGTATCCTCGGGATGTATCGAGTCGATACATCGACGCGAGAGGAGGCGGTTCCCGTGGCCAGCGGACAGGGCAGAGTCCTGGAACTCGCCGTGCTCGGGTCGCTGCACGAGACCCCGCTCCACGGCTACGAGCTGCGCAAACGGCTCAACGCGCTGCTGGGAATGTTCAGGGCCTTCTCCTACGGCTCGCTGTACCCGTGCCTGAAGTCACTGCTGGAGCAGGGGCTCATCGCGGAGGAACACCCGACGGAAGCGGTGGGCGGACGATCGAAGATCGTCTACAAACTCACAGCAGACGGCAAGGAGCGGCTGCAGGATCTGCTCACCCAGGCCGGCCCGTCGGCGTGGGAGGACGAGAGCTTCGGCGTCCACTTCGCCTTCTTCAGGCACACCGAGGCCGAGGTACGGCTGCGCATCCTCGAAGGGCGCCGCAGCCGCCTGGAAGAACGTCTCGACAGCGTCCGCACCGCGCTGGCCCGCACGAGGGAGCGCTTGGACAGCTACACGCTGGAGCTTCAGCGTCACGGCCTCGAAGGGGTCGAACGCGAGGTGCGCTGGCTCAATGAGCTGATCGCAACAGAACGCAGGGCCTCGCAAGAGCCCTCGAAAGATACGTCATCAGATGAGTAAGGGAGCGAGTGCGATGGGTTCGGTACGCGTAGCCGTTGTCGGTGTCGGCAACTGCGCGACGTCGCTGATTCAGGGCGTTCACTACTACAAGGACGCCGACCCGGACACACGAGTGCCGGGTCTGATGCACGTCACGTTCGGTGACTACCACGTGGGCGACATCGAGTTCGTCGCCGCTTTCGACGTGGACGCCAAGAAGGTCGGCCGCGACCTGTCCGAGGCGATCGTCGCCAGCGAGAACAACACCATCAAGATCACCGATGTGCCGCCGACGGGAGTCATCGTCCAGCGCGGCCACACCTTCGACGGTCTCGGCGAGTTCTACCGTGAGATCATCGAGGAGTCCGACGAGAAGCCCGTCGACGTCGTGCAGGTGCTGAAGGACGCCCAGGTCGACGTCCTGGTGTCCTACCTGCCGGTGGGCTCGGAGGAGGCCGACCGCTTCTACGCCCAGTGCGCGATCGACGCCAAGGTGGGCTTCGTGAACGCGCTGCCGGTCTTCATCGCCTCCGACCCCGAGTGGGCGGAGAAGTTCACCGAGGCGGGCGTGCCGATCGTCGGCGACGACATCAAGTCGCAGGTCGGCGCCACTATCACGCACCGCGTGATGGCCAAGCTGTTCGAGGACCGCGGGGTCGAGCTGCTGCGCACGTACCAGCTCAACTTCGGCGGCAACATGGACTTCATGAACATGCTGGAGCGCAAGCGACTCCAGTCGAAGAAGATCTCCAAGACGCAGTCCGTCACCTCGCAGATCCCGCACGAGATGGCCAAGGCCGACGTGCACATCGGCCCGTCCGACCACGTGCCGTGGCTCGACGACCGCAAGTGGGCCTACGTCCGCCTGGAGGGCCGCTCGTTCGGCGACACCCCGCTGAACCTGGAGTACAAGCTCGAGGTGTGGGACTCGCCCAACTCGGCCGGCATCATCATCGACGCGGTCCGCGCGGCGAAGATCGCCCTCGACCGGGGGATCGCGGGGCCGATCCTGTCGGCGAGCTCCTACTTCATGAAGTCGCCGCCGGAGCAGTACTCCGACGACGAGGCGCGCGACTACGTCGAGAAGTTCATCCGCGGCGAAGTCGACCGCTAGTCATCCGGTACGGCAAGCCGACGTAAGCGCCGACGTCTCGTCGTGGCTGAGGTCTGTCTCCGTGCGCTACTCCAGCGGCACGGGGTCCCCTCTCCAACGGCGAGACGTCGGCGTTCTTCCGTGGTTTCACGTGAATCACTCCGACGCCGCGCCGTAACGGCGCCCGGCCATGCGCGCTCGGTGAGCGTTTCCCTGGAGGGAGGCCCACCACGCGCCTCGGGTGGTGCTTACGTTGGCTTGCCGTACAGGATGATTGACGCGCGCCCACATAAGCCTCACCAAAGATCTGGCGGGTCCTGGAAGGGCCCGCGCGCGGCGGGAGGCAGGTCGGCGACGCTGGCCGGGGTCCACGACAACGGGTCGGCGCCGAGGTCGTCGAGCTGGGGCACCTGGTCGCGGCACCACGGTGAGATCGCCAGCAGCCCCGACATGACGCCCGCCGTGAACTCCTTCCACGGCATCCACAGCACCTCCCCCACCTCGTCGGGGTTCGGGCGGACGGGAGCCGTGACCAGCACCCGGTAGACCGGGCACAGCTCGTGCTCCACGATGCCGTTGCCCATGACCGCCCGGTAGGAGAAGTGGGGCAGCATCAGGTCGACGCGGTCGACTGTCAGACCGAGCTCGTAGGAGAGCCTGCGCACCACCGCGTCGCCGAGCGGCTCGCCCGGCAGCGGGTGGCCGCAGCAGCTGTTGGTCCACACGTCAGGCCAGGTGACCTTGTGCGAGGCACGCCTGGACAGCAGCACCCTGCCGGCCTCGTCGAAGACGTAGCTGGAGAAGGCCAGGTGAAGTGGCGTGTCGGGGCCGTGCACCGACGTCTTGGGCGCGGCGCCGATCGCGTTGCCGTCGCCGTCGACCAACACCACGAGTTCGTCAGGAGTCACAGACTGTAGCGTACGTGATCATGACGGTCCCCTGGAACACTTTTGCGCATGTCATCGCACCCATCTCAGGCACGTGGGGTGACGGCTAGGCTGGCGTCGTGTCTTATGCCGCCGATCTCCGTACGGTCCTGAAGGGTCGCGACTTCAGACGGTTGTTCTGCACCCGGCTGGTCTCGCAGTTCTCCGACGGGATCTTCCAGTTCGGCGTCGCGGGTTTCGCGTTCTTCAGCCCGGAGAAGCAGACCACCGCCTTCCAGGTGGCCGTCGGCCTGGCGGTGCTGCTGCTGCCGTACAGCGTGCTCGGCCCGTTCGTGGGCGTCTTCATCGACCGCTGGTCGCGACGGCAGATCCTGGTCGTCGCGCCGATCGTGCGCGCCGGGCTGCTGCTGGTCGCGGCGGGGTTCGTCGCGGCCGGCCTGCCCGACGAGTACTTCTACGCGGCGGCGCTCGGCGTGCTCGGCGTCAACAGGTTCTTCCTGGCCGCACTGGGCGCCTCGCTGCCGCACGTGGTGCCGAGGGACCAGCTGATGATGGCCAACGCGGTCACGCCGACCTCCGGCACGGTGGTCACCTTCATCGGCGCGGGCTTCGGCATCGTGCTGCGCTGGGGGTTCGGCGCGGGCCCCGGCGGCACCGCGCTGCTGCTCGTCACCTCGGGCGTGGTGTTCGGGCTGAGCGCGCTGATCGCCCGCACCATGTACCGCGACCTGCTCGGCCCCTCCTACGACCCCGACCGCCCGCAGGCCCGCGAGGCCCTGCGCAACGTGGTCAGCGGTCTGGTCGACGGCGCCAGGCACCTGATCCACCACCGCGCCGCCGCCGCCGCGATGGGCGCGATGGCCACCCACCGCTTCATGTACGGCATGGCGACGGCGATGGGCATCATCCTCTACCGCTACTACTTCACCGACGGCGACGCCGACGCCGCGCTGAAGGGCATCAGCATCGTGCTGGTGACCTCGGGCTTCGGCTACTTCCTCGCGGTGATCATCACCCCGTGGGCGACCGAGCGCTTCCCCATCGAGCGCTGGGTGCCGATCATGCTGGTCACCGCGGGCGTGCTGAGCGCGATCCTGATCATCCCGTTCCAGCCGTGGGGGCTGTGGATCGGCGGCTTCGTGCTGGGCGTGACCGGCCAGAGCGTCAAGATCTGCGCCGACACCAGCGTCCAGCGCGACGTCGAGGACGCCTACCTCGGCCGGGCCTTCTCGATCTACGACATGCTGTTCAACGGCATGTACGTGCTGGCGGCGGCGCTGTCGGCGGCGATCCTGCCGGCGAACGGCAAGTCGTTCGTCGCCGTCGCGATCATCGCGATCGGCTACGTGCTCGGCGCGGTGGTCTACCGGGCCGTCACGCCGACGCGCGCCCCCTCCTCCCTCTAGGCTCCGCTCTCGCCGACCCACTCCAGCAGCGCCTCGGTGGCGGCCTCCTTGCCGATGACGCCCTTGTCGAGGCGCAGCTCCAGCAGGAACTTGTAGGCCTTGCCGACCATCGGGCCAGGGCCGACGCCGAGGATGCGCTGGATCTCGTTGCCGTCGAGCTCGGGCCTGATCTTGGCCAGCTCCTCTTCCTCGGCGAGCCGCTCGATGCGCTCCTCGAGCTGGTCGTAGGTGCGCGAGAGGATCTGCGCCTTGCGCCTGTTGCGCGTGGTGCAGTCGGCCCTGGTCAGCTTGTGGAGGCGGTCGAGCAGGGGGCCGGCGTCGCGCACGTAGCGGCGCACCGCGCTGTCGGTCCACTCGCCGGTGCCGTACCCGTGGAAGCGCAGGTGCAGCTCGACCAGGCGGGAGACGTCGGAGACGACGTCCTTGGGGAACTTCAGCTCCGCCATCCGCTTCTTGGTCAGCTGGGCGCCGACCACCTCGTGGTGGTGGAAGGAGACCCTGCCGCCAGGCTCGTGGCGGCGCGTCTTGGGCTTGCCGATGTCGTGCATGAGCGCCGACCAGCGCAGGATGCGGTCGGCCTTGCCGTCCTCCTCCTGGGCGATGGCTTGCTCCAGCACGATCAGCGAGTGCTCGTAGACGTCCTTGTGGCGGTGGTGCTCGTCGATCTCCAGGCGGAGCTTGGGCAACTCGGGCAGCACGTGGGCGGCCAGGCCCGTCTCGACGAGCAGGCGCAGGCCCTCGCGCGGGTAGGTGCCGCAGACCAGCTTGTCGAGCTCGTCGCGGATGCGCTCGGCCGAGACGATCTCGATGCGCTCGCTCATCGCGGTCATCGCCGCCACGGCCTCGGGCGCCACAGCGAAGCCGAGCTGGGCGGCGAAGCGGGCGGCGCGCAGCATGCGCAGCGGGTCGTCGTCGAAGGACTGCTCGGGCGTGCCGGGCGTGCGCAGTGTCCTGGCCGCCAGGTCGCGCCTGCCGCCGTAGGGGTCGACGAACTCGTGGCCGGGCAGCCGTACCGCCATCGCGTTGATGGCGAAGTCGCGGCGCTCCAAGTCGGCCTCGAGCGTGTCGCCGTACATGACCTCGGGCTTGCGCGACTTCGGGTCGTAGGACTCGCTGCGGTAGGTGGTGATCTCCAGCAGCCAGCCGCCCTTGCGCACGCCGACGGTGCCGAAGTCGATGCCGATCGTCCAGACCGAGTCGGCCCAGTCTCTGACGATCTCCAGCACCCGTTCGGGGCGAGCGTCGGTCGTCAGGTCGAGGTCGTTGCCGTTACGGCCCAGCAGGATGTCGCGGACCGACCCGCCCACCAGGGCGAGCTCGTGCCCGCGAGCGGCGAAGAGTTCGCCGAGTTCGTTGGCGACCGGAGCGATTTTGCGGGAGATCTCTATTGAGTCGGACAAGCTGGGTAGGTCCTTCTATTGCGGAACATATCCCCCGAGCCACACCGGGTCCGGGTTACCGTCGGTCAGAGACCGTCGGGGGCCCATGGAACGAGGCAAGGAGCGTATATATGAAGGACGCCCTCGCGATCCACCGCTGGCTCCTCGCACACCAGGTCCATCATGAGATCGTACGCCTTCCGCGCCCCATGACGTGCGCGGAGGAACTGCCTGCGACGATCTCGGCCGCCCCCGAGCGGTGCGTGGCCGTGACGGTGTTCGAGCGCCAGGCCAGGCGGGACCGCGAGGCGGTCGCCGTGGTCTCCACGGTCGCCGACCTTCCCACCGCGCATGCGGTCAGCCTGCTCCTCGGGTCGGGGACCGTCGTTCCCGCCCCCGCCTTCGCGGTCAACGCGGCCACCGACTACGCGGCCGGGTTGGTCTGTCCGCTTCTGCTCCCTCTCGAATTGTTTGTCCTTGTCGACAGGCGAATGCCCACCGATGGCGGCCTCGTCTTCACACCGACGGGCGAGCGGCATACGGCCCTCCGGCTGCACGCCCTCGACCTGCTACGACTCGTCCGCGGGAAGACCGTGGACCTTGGCCTGATCCGGCGCAGGGGAACTCGTGAGGCGGTCGCGCTCGGGCACTGAGCCCGTACCATGGCGGCGTGCGTCGAACTCCTCCACGGGCAGACGCGTGATCCGTAAGGCCACGCTGCTCTCCGTCCTCATCGCCGCGTTGCTCACCGCCATGGTCGTGACACCGGCGAGCACGGCTGCCGTCACCGTCACGGCGCAGCAGGTCAGGCTGACGATCGAGTCGATCACGCCGGATGTGCCGCGCAAGCCCACCGACCAGATCAAGGTCACCGGCAAGCTGACCAACGCCGGCGCGACGCCCCTCGGCAACGTGCTCATGCGGCTGCGCCCGTCCAGGCAGCAGCTGACCAGCAGGGCGGCCATGGAGGAGTACGTGGCGGGCGGCTTCGTCTCCGACTACGCCGCCAACCACTCCCAGAGACCCCTGCCCCCGGTGGCCGCCGGCGCCTCCGCCACCTTCGAGCTGACCACCACGCCCATGGCGCTGAACCTGTCCAGGTTCGGCGTCTACCCGCTGGGCGTCGAGGTGCTGAACCTCGGCGTGCCCGTCGCCAACGTCCGCACCTTCCTGACCTACGCGCCGCCCGACGCCAAGCTGACCAAGAACAAGATCGCGTTCGCGCTGCCCATCATCGACCAGCCGCGCCGCGGCGACGACGGCACCTTCGTCGACGACAACCTGCGCACCTCCCTGCTGGGCAACGGCCGCCTCGCCGACCTGCTGCGCATCGCCAGGTCCCAGCCGAAGAACGTCACGTGGTTCGTCGACCCGGCGCTGCTCGACGACGTCCGGGCGATGAGCAGGGCCGAGTACTGGGTCGACCCCAAGTCCGGCGGCAAGATCAAGCGTCCCGCCGACGTCAGCGCGGGCCAGTGGCTCGACCTCCTCCGTACGGCCCTGGCCAATCAGCAGGTGGTGGCCACGCCGTACGCGGACCCCGACGTCACCGCGCTGGCCCACCAGGGGCTCGACGAGGCAACCGCCAAGGCGATCTCGATCGGCGCCGCCAAGGCCAAGGAACTGCTCAAGCGCGACCTGCCGATCACGATGGCCTGGCCCGCCGAAGGCAAGATCGACGACGACGCGCTCGACCTGCTGACGGTCGGCAAGGTCACCACCGTCCTGCTCGACGCCGGCAGCCTGTCCCCCGGCGCGACCTCGACCACGAACCCGGCCGGCGCCACGTTCATGACCGCCACGCCCGACGCCGCCACGACGATCGACAGCGTCTCCGGCCCGGTCAAGGCGCTCGTCGCCGAACCGGTGCTGAGCCGTACGCTGGAGCTCGAGAAGGGTGTGCCGGGCTCGTCCACCCTGCAGAAGCAGCGGTTCGTGGCCGAGACGGCGATGATCGCCGGTGAGCCGGGGGTCACCGTACCCAAGTCGCTCGTCGTCGCGCCCGCCCGCCGCTGGAACCCCAACCCGACGCACGTCACCAACCTGCTGAAGACGGCCGCGGGCCTGCCGTGGCTCACCAGCGTGCCGCTCGACTCGATCAAGCCGAGCAAGGCGTCGGTGCCGCACGCGGGGCTCGTCTACACCGACGACGACCGCAAGGCCGAGCTGAGCAAGAAGTACCTCGGGTCGGTGAAGCGGGTCGCCGCCAAGGCTGAGCTCACCTCGGCCGTCACCGCCGAGCACCTGCGCTCCGTCTTCGACACGGCGGTGCTGCGGCTGACCTCGTCGGCCTGGCGAAAGAAGACGGGCACCGGCGCCAGGGCGGTCAAGCAGGTCGACGCCAAGGTCGGCGAGAGCCTGGCCGACGTCTACATCACCGGTTCGGCGTCGCGGCCGCGCCCGCTGGCCGGTGAGGAGGGCCAGATCCCGGTCAGCGTGAAGAACGAGCGCGACGAGGCCGTCTCGCTGACCGTGCAGGTCACCTCCGACTCCCGCGACAAGCTGGAGATCGTCGGCGACGGCAAGCCCCAGCGGCTCGACATCGGGCCGCTGCAGAGCGGCACGATCCCGGTGCAGATGCGGGTCAAGGCCAGCGGCGACTCGCTGGTGACCATCCAGCTGCGCACCCTGGACGGCAGGAAGTACCAGAAGCCCACCAAGCTGACGATCCAGGCCACCGGCTACACGGGCATCGCGCTGGTGATCGTCGGGGCGGCGCTGTCGGTGATGCTGGCGGCCGTGGTGATGCGCCTGCTGCGGCGCAGGTCGCAGCGGCGGATGGCGAAGACGGCCAAGCCTAGGGAGAACGAGCACGTATGAGCCGCATTCTGCGAGCCAGCGCGATCATGGCCGCGGGCACGATGGTGTCCAGGGTCACGGGCTTCGTCCGTACGATCATCCTGGCCGCCGCGATCGGCCTCGGCCTGATGGGCGACGCCTACCAGGCCGCCTACACCATCCCCTACAGCATCCTCGACCTGCTCATCCTCGGCGTGCTGAGCAGCGTGGTCGTGCCGATGATCGTGCGAGCCCAGCAGCAGGACCCCGACGGCGGCCGGGCCTACGAGCAGCGGCTGCTCACGCTGTCGACGGTCGCGCTCGTGGTCGTGGCGGTGATCGCCGTGCTGATCGCCCCGCAGCTCATCGACCTCTACACCGACTGGCGGCCGGGCTCCCAGGAGTTCGCGGTCGCGGTCTCGCTGGCCAGGTTCATCCTGCCGCAGCTCGCCTTCTTCGGCGTCGGCGCCATCGCGGGCGCCATCCTCAACACCAGGGACAGGTTCGCCGCCCCGATGTGGGCGCCCGTCCTGAACAACGTGGTCGTCATCGGCGTCCTGCTGGCCTACATCGGGGTCAGCACCGGCAAGGGCGACATCTCGAAGGTCACCGAAACCGACCTGGCGCTGCTCGGCCTCGGCACCACGGCGGGCATCGTGGCCCAGGCCGTCGTGCTGATCGTCGCGCTCAGGCGGGCCGGGTTCACCTTCCGCCCGCGCTTCGACCTGCGCAACGCCAGGCTCGGCGAGATGGGCAGAGCCGGCATCTGGACGATCGGCTACGTCGTGGTCACCCAGCTCGGCCTCGTCCTCACCACGAACCTGGCCACCGCGGCGGGGGCGGCGGTCAGGGACCACGGGCTCGCGCCGTACAACTTCGCCTTCCAGCTCTTCCAGCTGCCCTACGGCATCATCGGCGTCTCGGTCATCACCGCCATGCTGCCGAGGATGAGCAGGTCGGCGGGCGAAGGCAGGCTCGACGAGGTGCGCGCCGAGTTCGGCTCGGGGGTACGGCTGGTCGCCTCCGTCATGGTGCCGATCTCGCTCCTGCTCATGGTGCTCGGCCCCGCGATCACCGTGCTGATCTTCGGCCACGGCGCCTCCTCACCGGAGAACGCCATCTACATCGGCAACGTGCTGCAGGTCTTCGGCCTGGCGCTGGTGCCGTTCGCGGTCTTCCAACTGCTGCTGCGGGTGTTCTACAGCTTCGGCGACACCCGCACGCCGGTGTTCGTGGGTGCGGGCACCACGGCGGTCAACGCGGTGCTCATGCTCGTGGCCGCCTTCGTGCTCCCCCCGGCGTACGTCGTCATGGGGCTGGCCTTCGCCTACGCTGTGGCGTACACGGTCGGCGCGACGGCGGCCTGGATGATGGCCAGCCGGCGCGTGCAGGGGCTGGGCGGCTGGGCCGTCGGTTCGGCGCTGACCAGGATGTACGTCGCCGCGCTGCCGACGGCGGTGCTCGCGCTCGCAGCCGTCTGGGGGGTCCAGCAGGCCTTCGGCGCCCTCGGGGTGATCACTTCGCTGATCATTCTGGCCGTCGGCGGCGGTCTTGGCGGCGCCCTGTATCTGGTGGTCGCGCACAAGATGCGTATCCCCGAGGTCAACTCGATCGTTGGAATGGTGGCGGGGCGGGTAGGCCGTTAAGGAGCGCGGGAGGAACGGGCGCGGCACTACCATGGTGCCCCGACACGTGCAACACGTGGCAACAGGCGGCAAAGTGGAAGCAGGAGGGGCGTGGGCGGATCCACCCGGCATTGCGTGCCCGCGTGGTGTGACGCCACGCAGGTGATCGAGTCATGAGCGCCTCAGCGGTAGAGCCAGGCACCCGCCTCGCGGAGCGTTTCCGCCTTGAAGACCGTGTCAGCGAGTCGGAGGGCGCCACTCTCTGGAAGGCCATCGACGAGATCCTCGCTCGCCCTGTCGCGGTGCACACCTTCGACTCCGACTTTCCCCGTGTCACCGAAGTGGTGACGGCCGCGCGCGCCGCGAGCAGGCTCACCGACCCCCGGCTGACCCAGGTCTTCGACGCGGCCGAAGACGACGACCTCGCCTACGTGGTGAGCGAGTGGGTCACCGGCGACTCCCTCGCCGACCTGCTGGCCGGCGGCCCGCTGGAGCCCGAACGCGCCGCGGCGCTGGTCGCCGAGGCGGCCGAGGCGCTGGCCCACGCCCACGAGCACGACCTCCACCACCTGTGCCTGCGCCCCGGCAACCTGATCTGGACCACCGGCAACACGGTCAAGGTCCTCGGTGTCGCCGTCGACGCCGCGCTCGCCGGGCTCACCACCGACGATCCCGCGCTCGACGACGCCGAGGGGCTCGGCCGCCTGCTCTACGCCGGCCTGACCGGACACTGGCCGGGCGACGAGGAGGAGGGCGGCCTGCCCGCCGCTCCCATGGACGACGGCCACTTCTGCACCCCGCGCCAGGTGACCGCGGGCGTGCCCGGCTACCTCGACACCATCACCTGCCGGGCCGTGCTGCCCGAGTCGCGCAGGGGCCAGAGCGCGCTGGCCACCCCCGCCGAGGTGGCCGAGGCGCTCGGCGACGTCGCCAGGCCGCTGCCCATCCCCTACACCCCGGCTCCCCCGCCCCCGCCCGCCCCCGCCGTGGCCTCCCGCTCCGAGGGGCTCGACACCCGGCAGCACCTCTACATCCCGCCGCAGCCGAAGCCGCCGAGCACCCTCAACAGGGCGCTGATGACGTTCGTGGTGCTCCTGGTGATCGCGGCGGTCGGCGTCGGCGCGTGGACGCTCGGCCGCAAGCTCGGCAACCCCGGCCAGCAGCCGGTCGCGGAGAGCTCGGCGCCGCCGTCGGCGACCGCGGAGCCGCAGATCGTCAAGCCGTCGGCGGCCACGGGCTTCGACCCGCTCGGCGACGACCGCGCCGAGCACCCCGAACTGGCCAAGGACGCCATCGACGGCAAGCCCGACACCTTCTGGAAGACCACCAACTACGTCAGCGCGACGCTGGGCAACCTCAAGCCGGGCGTGGGGCTGCTGCTCGACATGGGCAAGCCGACGAAGATCGCCGACGTGATCGCGACGCTTCCCGACACCCCTGGAGCCGACATCGAGCTGAAGGTCGGCGACTCCGCCGACCTGAGCGCGCTCAAGACAGTCGGCAAGCAGAAGGACGCCTCCGGCAAGGTGACGCTGACGCCGGACAAACCCGCAACCGGTCAGTACGTTTTGATCTGGTTTACGAGACTTCCCGCGGACGGCGGGAAGTTTCATGGCACCATCTATGACGTAGTGGTGTATTCCCCCGGAACGGCATAAACCTTGTGAATTCCCCACCCGAGCCACCCTCTGACGCCGAGCTGCTCACCCGGCACCTCGACGGGGATCAGCATGCGTTCAGCGAAATAGTCAAAAGGCACAGAGATCGCATGTGGGCGGTCGCGCTGCGCACGCTCGGCGACCCTGACGAGGCGGCTGACGCCGTACAGGACGCGTTCGTCTCCGCCTACCGCAAAGCCCACAGCTTCCGCGGCGAGGCGGCCGTCACCACCTGGCTGCACCGCATCGTGGTCAACGCCTGCCTCGACCGGATGCGCCGAAAGTCGGTCCGGCCCGTCGCCGACGACGAGCTGATCGAGGCGGCCGAACGCGACACCCCGATGCCCGACCAGACCGGCGAACGCGAAGTCTCCATGGAGGTTTCGGCTGCCCTCAAACTCCTGCCCGCCGACCAGCGAGCCGCGCTCGTCCTCGTCGACATGATGGGCTACTCCGTCGAAGACGCAGCTCAGGTGCTGTCCGTGCCCAGCGGCACGGTCAAGAGCCGCTGCGCGCGCGGTCGCGCGAAACTTGCCCCTATTCTTTCGCATCTGCGGAACCGAACCGACCTGACTCGCGTCTCATCCGCGAAGGGAGCAGAACTTCGTGACGGGTGACACGCACTACGATCTTGAGATCTTGGCAGAGCTGGCCGAGGGTCTCTTGGACGCTGCCACGGCCGAACAGGTACGCGCGCATCTCGCGCTATGCGACCCCTGCGGGGAGCTCCTGGCCGACCTGGCCGCGGTTCGCGAGGTGCTCGCGGCGACTCCCACCCCGGCCATGCCGATGGGTGTCGCGATGCGAATCGACCAGGCCCTTGCTCGTGAGGCTTCCGGAGGCCGTGTCGGCCTCGTGGAAAGTCCCGACTGGGATGAGCTGACCCGGGAGGTGCAGCCCGAGCCCGTACGGCTGGGCGTCGTCGCCGACGACGGCAGCGTCGTCCCGGCGCGACAGCGGCGCTCCACGCGGCGGCGCAGATGGGCGATGCCCGCTGTGGCCGCGGCGGCGGCGGCCGTCGTGGTCGGCACGGCAGCGGTCGGGACGAGCCTCCTGACGGGCGGCGGATCTCCGGCGGCGCCGGTGGAGAAGAACGTCATGGCCCAGCCGCAGCCGTCCAAGTCGAGCCTCGGCTACGTCGTGACGGACACGGACTACAACTGGAGCGCCGACGACCTCAAGCAGCCGCTTCGGGTCTTCTTCGCCCCCGCGCCCGCTGCTGAGGGCGGCGGCGTTGACTCCAAGGTGACCGCCTGCGTCAGCAAGGTCTCCAACCGGAGCAAGCTCAAGCCCTTCATGGTCGACCAGAGCGAGTTCAACGGCCAGGAGGCGCTGATCATCGCCTCCTGGAAGGACAAGGTCGACCAGCGCGTCAGGGTCGACGTGGTCGACCCGTTCAAGTGCAAGAACATCGTCAAGCCCACATTGGGCAGCTGGAACTAGCTCCAAGAGAAGGGCCCGCTACGGCGGGCCCTTCTGCTATGTGAACGAGCGGGAATCACAGACGCCTAGTATCTGTTGACGCCACTGGCAAACAGATTAGGAAGGCGTGGAGCGTTGAGCGACGTCCGGAATGTCATCATCATCGGTTCGGGTCCCGCCGGGTATACCGCGGCCGTCTACTCCGCGCGCGCCGAACTCAAGCCGCTGGTCTTCGAGGGATCGGTCACCGCCGGCGGCGCCCTCATGAACACCACCGACGTGGAGAACTTCCCCGGCTTCCCCGACGGCATCATGGGCCCCGACCTGATGGACAACCTGCGCAAGCAGGCCGAGCGCTTCGGCGCCGAGCTGGTGGCCGACGACGTGGTCGAGGTCGACCTGGAGGCCAACCCCAAGGTCGTCAAGACCCACACCGACACCTACTACGCCAAGTCGGTCATCCTCTCCATGGGCTCCGGCTACCGCGAGCTCGGCCTGGTGAACGAGAAGCGGCTGTCGGGACACGGCGTCTCCTGGTGCGCGACCTGCGACGGGTTCTTCTTCCGCAACAAGGACATCGTGGTCGTCGGCGGCGGCGACACCGCCATGGAGGAGGCCACCTTCCTCACCCGCTTCGCGCGCATGGTGACGGTCGTCCACCGCCGCGACGAGCTGCGCGCCAGCAAGATCATGCAGGAGCGCGCCTTCGCCAACGAGAAGATCCGCTTCGTCTGGGACTCCGAGGTCACCGACGTGCTCGGCGACGACAAGGTGACCGCGGTCACGCTGCGCAACCTCAAGACGGGCGAGGAATGCGAGCTGGCCACCGACGGCCTGTTCATCGCGATCGGCCACGACCCGCGCACCGACCTGGTCAAGGGTCAGATCGACCTCGACGACGAGGGGTACATCCAGGTCGCCTCGCCGTCGACCGCGACCAACATCGCCGGCGTGTTCGCCGCCGGAGACGTGGTCGACCACACCTACCGGCAGGCCATCACGGCGGCGGGCACCGGGTGCTCGGCGTCGCTCGACTCCGAGCGCTGGCTCGCAAGCAACGAGAACTAACGAAGGAGCCCACTGTGAAGGCAGTCACCGACGCCTCGTTCGAGGCGGACGTCCTCAAGAACGACAAGCCTGTCCTTGTCGACTTCTGGGCGGAGTGGTGCGGCCCGTGCCGCCAGGTCGCGCCGATCCTCGAGGAGATCTCGAAGGAGTACGGGGACAAGCTGGAGATCGTCAAGCTGAACATCGACGAGAACCCGAACGTTCCGCGCGACTACGGTGTGCTCCAGATCCCAACGATGAACGTCTACAAGGGCGGAGAGGTCGTCAAGCAGATCATCGGCGCCAAGCCGAAGGCCATGCTGCTGCGCGAGCTCGACGGCATCATCTAACCGCCGCTCTTCACCAGGCCCCGGGGGCTCCGCCCTTGGGGCCTTGCGCTTTCCTGTGGGATCCCCCGGACCTTCGGGTACGGCGGGGCCGCGCCGTTCCGGAAGAACACCAGCCCGCATCCGACGACCGGAACCACGGTTGCGGTCGGGGCCGCCCCTTCCTGGAGAACCTCAGCCCGCATCGGATGGTCGCGGTTGCGCTTTCCTGGAGAACTCGCGCGGACGGTCGGGGGCGCGCCTTTCCGGAGAACGCGTTCGGACGGTCGGGGCCGCGCCATTGTGGGAGAACCCCGCTCAGACGGTCAGGGCCGGGCTTTTGTGGGAGAACCTCGCTCAGACGGTCAGGGCCAGGTGCCGAAGCCGTCGCCCGGCGTTTCGCCGTTACGCACCCCAGCCCCGCGCGCTCGGTGACGCGTATCCCTGGATAGCCCCCGGCCCCGCGCCATGGGTGGCGCTTGGCCTCGCTGTGCCGTACAGGAGAAGGCTCTTGACGGGTCTGGACGGCAACCCTCGCTGTGCCGTACGAGAAGGGGCCTAGACGGGGCGGAGGGCACGCTCGGGGGTCATGGAGCCGAGGAGGCGTTCGAGGGCCACCTCGACGTCCTCACGCCACGAGACGGCCGTCTTCAGCTCCAGCCGCAGCCGCGGATACCGCAGATGCGGCCGAACCGTCTTGAACCCCACCGACAGCAGGTACTCGGCGGGCACCACGCAGCTCGGCTCCTCCCACTTCAGGTCGCCGAACGCCTCGATCGCCCGCACACCGCGCCGCGTCAGGTCCTTGGCGACCCCCTGGATGAGCATCCGCCCCAGCCCGCCGCCCGAGAACTCGGGGATGATGTGCGCGGTCATCAACAGCACGGCGTCCGCGCTGACCGGCGACGTCGGGAAGGCCACCGACCGCGGGCTGTACAGCGGCGGGCTGTAGACGACGAATCCGGCAGGCACCCCGTCGACATAGACGATCTTGCCGCAGCCGCCCCATTCGAGCAGCGTGCCGGAGATCCAGGCCTCTTTCTCCAGCCCCGGGTCGCCCGTCTTCACCGCCCGCTCGCCGCTGACAGGATCGAGCTCCCAGAAGACGCACTGCCGGCACCGGCGCGGCAGATCGTCCAGGTTGTCCAGAGTGATGTTGGCCAGCCGACGCGACAACTCTGCCCCAATCGTTGCTCGGCGGAAAAGCCCGCGAATACCGCGTCCCCAGCTGGCATCGTAGCTCAGAGGCGCATTCTCCAGAGGGCTCTCCCGGTCGCGGGCGGGTCATGCCTTTGACGTACTCTGGTCTCTCAGCCCCCATTTGACACCTAGGAGGTGGACCGTGACGGAAGAAGAGACGGATCACGGTCGGACGCCCGTGACCCAAGGGTCGCGCATCGACGCCTATGTCGATCGGTACGCGGCACGAGCTACCGGGATGGTCGCCTCCGAGATTCGAGCTCTCTTCGCCGTCGCGTCGAGGCCCGAGGTGGTCTCGCTCGCCGGCGGCATGCCGTACGTCACGGCCCTTCCCCTCGACGTCGTGGGCGAGCTGGTCTCCGACCTGGTCGCCCGCCGCGGGCCCGTCGCTCTCCAGTACGGCTCGGCCCAGGGCGACCCGCACCTGCGCGAGCAGATCTGCGAGGTCATGCGGCTCGAAGGCATCGAGGCCAGCCCCGACGACGTCGTGGCCACCGTCGGCTCGCAGCAGGCGCTCGACCTGATCACGCGTATCTTCATCGATCCGGGCGACGTCGTGCTCGCCGAGGGTCCCTCGTACGTCGGCGCCCTCGGGACATTTGCCGCATATCAGGCGAAAGTTGTCCATATCGCTATGGATGACCAGGGGCTCATCCCCGAATCGCTCGCGCAGACCATCTACGCGTTGCGCGCCGCGGGAAGCCGCATCAAGTTCCTTTACACGATCCCGACCTTCCACAACCCGGGCGGCGTCACCCTCAACGTGGCCCGCCGCCAGCAGGTGCTCGACATCTGCCAGCGGGCCGGAATCCTGATCGTCGAGGACAACCCGTACGGCCTGCTCGGGTTCGACGGCGAACCCATGCGGACCCTCCGCGCCGACCACCCCGACGGCGTCGTGTACCTCGGCTCGTTCTCCAAGACGCTCGCCCCCGGCTTCCGCGTCGGCTGGGCCCTGGCCCCCCACGCCATCCGCGACAAGCTCGTGCTGGCGATGGAGTCGGCCGTCCTGTCCCACTCGGCGTTCACCCAACTCGCCGTCGGCCAGTACCTCGCGACCCAGCCGTGGCGCGAGCAGATCAAGGCGTTCCGCGAGCTCTACAGGGAGCGCCGCGACGCCATGCTCACGTCGCTGGAATCGCTGATGCCGCCCGGCGTCACCTGGACCCGCCCGGGAGGCGGGTTCTTCGTCTGGGCGACCCTTCCCGAAGGGCTCGACTCCAAGGCGATCCTGCCGCGCGCGGTGGCCGAACGGGTGGCGTTCGTGCCCGGCACCGGGTTCTTCTCGGACGGGAGCGGGGCCAGGCACATGCGCCTGTCGTTCTGCTACCCGAAGCCGAACCGGATCAGGGAGGGCGTGCGACGGCTCGCCGGGGTGATCGAGCAGGAGATCCAGCTGCGCGACACGTTCGGCACCGGCTCCGGCCCCACCCTCCACGGCGTCGACACCCCAGGCCCCGACCTGGCCTGAGGCCCCTTCCAATGTGGTACGGCCCGCGGTCGGACCGGCTCGCGCCACACCTGAGCCTGGGACGGCACGGTTTGGATACGGCCTGGGTCGCGCCTGAGCTTGGAACGGCCTGCGCCACACCCGAGCTTGGGACGGCATGGGTCGGGTCGACATGCACCACGCCACGCCTGAGCCTGGGACGGCACGGGTTTGGATACGGTCTGGGCCGCGCCCGAGCTTGGATCAGCCTGGGCCGCGCCTGAGCTTGGATCAGCCTGCACCACGCCTTAGCTTGGACCGGCCTGCATGCACCACTCCCGAACTTGGGACGGCTCGCGCCACGCCTGGATGACGAACGGCCGGCACTCCGATTGGTGTGTCGGCCGTTTCACATTCTTCCAGGAGAGCCATTCTCCCGAGGGCGACCTCAGGGCTCCCGATGCGCCGATCCCGCTCACGACCCCTCACGGAAACGCGTTCCCGGCTCCCGACGGCCGACCGCACCCTCCCAAGGCGCCTTCTCCCCATGCACTTCCTTCCTGGGCACATCGCCTTGAACGCATCACGCTTGGCAGCTCCCCCGATCTCCTTCGCCGTTGCGGCGGCCTGCCACCTGCGCACGAGGAGCGTCCCTTGGACGGGCGGCCACCGGTGACCACGGAGGCGCGTGGAACGGCGTGCCGTACAGACTGAACCCCGAACCCGCCGCCCCGCACCACCCCGGACCCGGCACCCCTCTAAACCTGCCACCCCGGACCCGCCGCCCCGCGGCACCCGGACCTGCCACCCCGGACTCGGGACCCCGAGCCTTCGCCCCGGCCCCGCCGCCGCGCACACACCGGCGGCGCGCCGGGGAAGGTGGTGAGCTGGGTCGGTGGGAGGCAGGCCGGGCGGGTACGGTGGAACATCGTGCGACGCCGGCGATCTGCGGAGGGATTTTGATGAGCGACCTGAGTCACGTGCTCGTGCTTGCCGGCGGACTGTCCTACGAGCGGGAGGTCTCGCTCCGCTCCGGGCGGCGGGTGAGCGAGGTCCTCCGTTCGACGGGCATCGACGTCGAAACCCGAGACACCGACGCTTCCCTCGTCCCCGCCGTGCTGGCCGACCGTCCCGACGCGGTGTTCGTCACGCTTCACGGCGGCGCGGGCGAGGACGGCGCGATCCGTTCGGTGCTCGAACTCCTCGGCGTCCCCTACGTCGGCGCGGACCCCGACGCCTGCCGCGTCGCCTTCGACAAGCCGACGGCGAAGGCGGTCGTCCGTTCGGTAGGGCTGCGCACGCCAGAATCGGTCACTCTCCCCAAGGAGACGTTCCACGACCTCGGCGCCTCAGCCGTCCTGGCACGCATCGTCGATCATCTGGGCCTTCCGCTGTTCGTCAAGCCCGCACGAGGCGGCTCCGCTCTGGGCGCGTCGTTCGTGCGCACCGCCGAGGAGCTTCCCGCCGCGATGGTCGGCTGCTTCGCCTACGGTGACACGGCGCTGATCGAACGCTACATCGACGGCGTCGAGGTGTCCGTCTCCGTCGTCGACCTCGGCGATGGACCCGTGGCGCTCCCTCCGGTCGAGATCGTCCCGGACGAGGGTGTGTACGACTACGCCGCCCGCTACACCGCCGGACACACCGAGTTCTTCGCCCCCGCCCGCCTCTCCCCTGAGGCCGCGGCCGCCTGCGCCGAAATGGCGGTCACCGCGCACACGGCACTCGGCCTGCGAGACGTGTCCCGCACGGATCTCATTGTCGATGCCGACGGACTCCCCCACTTCCTGGAAGTGAACGTCGCGCCCGGCATGACGGAGACATCACTGCTCCCGATGGCGGTCGAGGCCGCGGGACAGGACCTCGGCGTGCTCTGCCGAACCCTCCTCGAACGCGCCGCCCACCGCGCCACTCCCAACTCCTGAGCCCTCTCTCCCGGGCCTCCTGCTGACGACTAAGCAGATGGCCGTCGTCCAGTAGGCGACCGAGGAGGCTCAGCAGCCGCACCGCCCGACGCACTCACGATCGGGCAACCGGCTCACACGTTCTTCGCTTGTCCGACCTCCCTTGGCCACCGCTACCCGCACCGCCGCCACCTCTGCCGCCGCGCCGCCGCGCCGCTGGGCCCTGTTTCACGTGAAACGGCATGCGTCGAGATTGGCGCCAGCGCGGGAGACCCGGGCACGAGGGGCCTCATGTGGTGGCCACTGCGGGCGTCCATGAACTGGGGCGGCCTTGGGGGTAGTGGCCGTCGTCGAGGGAGGTGCTCTGGTGCGGAGGTAGGCGGCCAGGAGGACACCCACTCAGCAGACCGTTCCCCAGCTCTCTCGTTTCACGTGAAACGGGAGGGTGCTCCCGCAGGCCGCTTCCGGTTTCACGTGAAACCGGAAGCGCAGCGAACCTCCGGTGGTCTTCATGCGAACGGGAGGCCGCTCGCCCTCGCTCTCCCGTTTCACGCGAACGGGAGGCCGCTCAACCTCGCTCCCCCGTTTCACGTGAAACAAGAGGGGGTCTTCCGCAGGCCGGCTTCGGTTTCACGTGAAACGGGGGGCGCTGCAGCGAGCCTTCTGTGGTTTTACGTGGAACGGGGGCCCGCCATCATCGCGTTGAGCTCGGGCAGCCCGGCGTCCCGCCTTCTGAAGGGCCTTCCGTGTTTCACGTGAAACGCGAGAGCGGATTAGCTCTCCGCGTCTCCCTCTCTCATGGCGTGTGCCGCCTCGGGGGCCATCGCGCTGATGATGCGCTCCAGGTCGTCGATCGTGGCGAACTCCACGATGATCCGGCCCTTCCTGCGGCCCTGGTCCACCTTCACCTTGGTCTCGAAGTGGTCGGAAAGGCGGTCCGCCAGGCGAACGAGTCCCGGCATCGAGGGGCGCTTCGCCGTACGGGCACGGGGTTCGGCACCGGCCGCCTTTGCGCCGCCGGTTGCGACGATCTCTTCCACCGTCCTGACGGAGAGACCCTCGGCGACGATGCGCTTCGCGAGGTACTCCATGGCACGCGGGTCATCCAGGGTGAGCAGGGCGCGAGCATGTCCGGCGCTGATGAGTCCGGCGGCAACCCTCACCTGGACGTCGGTAGGAAGGTTGAGGAGGCGGAGGGTATTGGTGATGTGAGGGCGGGAACGGCCGACGCGCTGAGCGAGCTGCTCGTGGGTGGCACCGAAGTCGTCGAGGAGCTGCTGGTAGGCGGCCGCCTCTTCCAGGGGGTTGAGTTGCTCGCGCTGGAGGTTCTCGATGAGCGCGTCGCGGAGGAGGTCGTCGTCCTGGGTGTTGCGCACGATCGCAGGGACGGGGTCGAGCCCGGCAAGGTGGCAGGCACGCCATCTGCGCTCACCCATGATGAGCTCGTAGGCACCGCCGCCTACGGACCGCACCACGATCGGCTGGAGGAGGCCGACCTCCTTGATCGACGCGGCAAGCTCGTCCAGGCGGTCCTCGTCGAACACCTCGCGAGGCTGGCGAGGGTTCGGGGTGATGGCCTTGAGGGCGATCTCCTTGAAGTACGCGCCGGCGATGGGCTGAAGGCCTCCTTCCTGAGGTGAACCGGCACCAGCCGCTGGAGACACCGCCCCAGTGCCGTCAACGATCGGGCCGGTCGGGATGAGCGCCCCGAGTCCCTTTCCCAGTCCCCGCCGCTGCTGACTCACTGCGTCTCCTCATCCACCCGGCCGCTCCCTGTTACTTCTGGAGAGGTTACCGTCGAGAGCGCATCGGGGTGCCCGCTCGCCACACGCAGTTCGGTCGGGTTTGCCACATCCCGCCCGAACCGGAACCGGAAAGCCACAAAGATGTGGCGCGGGTGAAGAATTGGCCGGGGCGAAGGCGCGATTGGGGCGATCAGGCGGAATGGGGTCGTCGTTCTTTCCTCTTCGCGGGTCGGCGCGCGCAATCGGCGTGCGGGGGCGATGCCCGTTCTAGCGCCGATCCCCGTACCAGCACCCATATCCGGCTGGGCATCGGAGCCACGGCCGAGCCGATGCCGGGCGCCATGAGGCGCAGCCGAGTCGGGCGGCGGCCACCGTGGGTGGGTGACGGTGAGCCCGTCGGAACTGCCATGGGCTGGCGGTGAGCCGAGGGGCGAGGGGCTAGGGGTGCGGCCCGTCAGCCGAGAGCCATGGGCTGGCGGCGGGTCATGGGCGAACCGGCCATGGGCTGGCGGAGGACCGGTCCCCCAGAGTCAGGGTTGGCGGTGGGCCGTGCCCGCAGGGTCGGTCGTGGGTCATGGCTGGGTGGTGCTGCTGGGGAATGCGATGTCCGATGGCCGGTCGAAGAAGGATGGCGGGCAGGAGGGGTCCCAGCGCCCTGGGGACGTCATGAGCCGGAGCGCCGGGGCGGTGATACCAACGGCAGGTGGGGCGGTACCTCGCGTGCGGGCCGTGGACCGTAGGCGGTGTGGACCGTGGGCGGTGTGGACCGTGGGCGGTGTGGACCGCGTGCGGCCGTGGACCGTAGGCGGTGCGGACCGAGGGCGGTGCGGACCGAGGGCGGTGCGGACCGTGGCCGGTGCGGACCGTGGCCGGTGGGCGGTGCGGGCCTTGGGCGGTGGGGCTCCGCAGCGGCGGGTCATGGGAGATGAGGACCGGTGTCACGGGCCCCGACGATGGGGGCCGTGAACGGCGCGCAGTGCGGGCCGGTGTTGCGGGCGCCTGGTGCGGTGTCCGCTGACGTGCGCCGGCGCCGGGCTTGGGGAGTGCCGAGGTTGACGACCCACACCGGCCCGGCGAAGGTTCGTGGGCACCGCACTGGCGATGGACGGTGGGGCATGGGCGGTGGGGCATGGGTGGAGGCGGATCGGGTGGAGTGAGGCGGGCCGGGTGGAGGCGCGGCGAGTGGAGGCGCGGCGAGTGGTGGGGCGATGGGTGGAGGCGGGGTAAATGGAGGCAGTGGGTGCGCGGGTGGGACGGTGAGGAGAGCCCCGGTGGTGGAGGACTCCCCTGTCGGCTCAATCCGTCAGACGCTCACAGCGCGAAAAGCGATCTCTCGCGCAGCGTCCATGTAAGCCATCGCCCCGCTGGACCCCGGGTCGTACGTCATCACCGACTGCCCATAGCTGGGCGCCTCCGACAGTCGCACGCTCCGGGGGATCACCGTGTTCAGCACCGTGTCCCCGAAATGCGCCCGCACTTCGTCCGCCACCTGCGAAGCCAACCGGGTCCGCCCGTCGTACATCGTGAGCACGATCGTCGACAGGTTGAGCGTCGGGTTCAGATGCGCCTTGATCAGGTCGACGTTCCTGAGCAGTTGCCCCAACCCCTCGAGCGCGTAGTACTCGCACTGGATCGGGATCAGCACCTCATCCGCCGCCACGAGCGCGTTGACCGTCAGCAGTCCCAGCGACGGCGGGCAGTCGATGATGATGTAGTCGAGCTCCACCGCGTCAAAGGCCATCAGCGCCCGCCGTAGCCGCGCCTCGCGGGCCACCAGCGAGACGAGCTCGATCTCCGCCCCCGCCAAATCAATGGTCGCTGGAGCGCAATACAGGCCCGGCATGTCGGGCACTTCCTTGACGATGTCCGCCATCGGAAGGTCGTCGACGAGCACCTGGTACACGTCAGGGACATCACCGCGGTGCTCGGTGGCAAGGGCGGTGGACGCGTTGCCCTGGGGGTCGAGGTCGACGACAAGAACGCGCTCGCCGTTCATCGAAAGAGCAGCGGCGAGGTTCACCGACGTCGTGGTCTTGCCGACGCCACCCTTCTGGTTGGCGACGGCGATGATGCGGCACTTGGCCGGGCGCGGCCAGGAGCCCTCGCCCGATGTGGAGGCGTCCGCCGTCTGGGTCGCAGATGTTTCACGTGAAACCACGGAGCTGAGTGCCTCTCGTACCAGCGGCGAATCGCCGGGGTTAAGGGGGGTCTGGGTCACGATGGCCATCCTTTCAACCAGCGGCCGGGTGCTGCCCGTCATCCGGTGCCGCGACACGCCCAATTCCGGCCAGCCGACACCCGCTGGGCTTTCGGGACCGGGTTCACCCGGCCAACCGAGTCCACTGGTCGTGCCTGGCACAACCGTCACCTCTTTCGTCGGCGGCGACCCGCTGGCTCTGGTGCGGGACCCGCGACCACGCGGACCAAAGTTGCAGGCGGCTCGACCTTACCGTGCCCGACCGAGATCAGTTCGGCCGTCCGGGCCCCGCTGACCCGCAATTGGGCTTCGGCCTCGGCGAGTTCCTCCGCGGCCCGCTCCCCCTTCATCGCGATCAGCTCGCCGCCCTCACGCAGGAGCGGCATCGACCACTTGAGCAGCCGGTCGAGCGGGGCCACCGCGCGGGCGCAGGCGACGTCGAACTCGCGCTTGCCGACCAGCTCCTCGGCGCGTCCGCGCAGCACCTCGACGTTGTCGAGCTTGAGCGCGGCGACGCACTCCTCAAGGAAGACGGTACGGCGGAGCAGCGGCTCCAGCAGGGTGACCGAGAGGTCCTGCCGTACGATCGCCAGGACCAGGCCCGGCAGCCCGGCACCCGAGCCGATGTCGACCAGGCGGACGTTCTCGGGGACGGCCTCGGCGACCACCGCGCAGTTGAGCAGGTGCCGGTCCCAGATCCTAGGCACCTCGCGCGGGCCGAGCAGGCCGCGCACGACTCCTGGGCCGGCCAGCAGCTCCGCGAACTGCCGCGCCCTGTCCCAGGCGTCGCCGGCGAACACCTCGCGCGCTATCTGCGGTGGAGCCGTCAGCTCGTCGCTCACTGATCCGGTGGCCTTTCCTGAATGTGCGTGTTCTTGGTGGTACGGCGGAGGGCCGACATGCACGAAGACTAGCCGTCCTCAGCGGTTTCTCCGGCCTGGGCGTCGAAGCCGTGATCTCAGCGGGAGGCGTGATCTCAAACGAAAGGCCGCCAGCCCCGAAGGAGCCGACGGCCTGACGTTGGCACATGCCGTACCCAAGGCTGCCGTACCCGATGAAGGGTCAGGCGGGCAGGACCACGACGAAACGGTTGGGCTCCTCGCCCTCGGACTCGCTGCGCAGCCCGGCCGCCGCCACCGCGTCGTGCACGATCTTGCGCTCGAAAGGCGTCATCGGGTGGAGCGACTTCGGCTCGCCGTTGCGCCTGACGGTTTCGGCGACCTCGGTGCCAAGCTTGCTGAGCTCGGCCCTGCGCTTCTCCCGGTAGCCGGAGACGTCGAGCATGAGCCGCGAGCGCTCCCCCGTCTGCCGGTGGACGGCCAGCCTGGTGAGCTCCTGGAGCGCCTCGAGGATCTCGCCGCCGGGGCCGACGAGGTCGGTGCCCTTCACGCCGACGACGGAGACCAGCGCGCGGTCGCCTTCGACGTCCATGTCGATGTCGCCGTCGATGTCGGCGATGTCGAGCAGCCCCTCGACGTAGTCGGCCGCGATCTCGCCTTCCTGCTCAAGCGCGGCAAGATCCGGAGCCTTCTCCTGCTCGGCCTCGGTCACGTCGGCCTCTCTTTCGTGCTCGTGGTTGAGGATCAAGACTTCTTGCTACCCGTGCGCTTGCTGCGGGTCTGCTTGGTCGGCTGCCGTCGAATGACCTTGGGCTCCGGGGGCGCGGGCGGCGCCTCTTCCTCGGCGACGGCCGAGCTCTTGCGCACCTTGGACAGCAGGCCGGGCTTGGGCTTGACGGGGATCACGTTGCCCTTGGCGTCGTACTCGGGCATGGGGTGGCGCGCGTAGAACCAGTGCTGCTGGCCGAGCGTCCACACGTTGGTGGTGACCCAGTAGAAGATCAGGCCCAGCGGGAAGTTGAGGCTGAAGAAGGCGAACAGCGGAGAGATGTACATCAGGATCTTCTGCTGCGACGCCATGGGGTTGTCGGGCATCTGCTGGATGGAGCGGGTGACGCTCTGCCTGACGGTGAGGAACGTGGTGAGGGAGCTGATCGCCACGAAGATCGCCAGCACGATCTTGGTCTGGACGACGCCCGCGTCGAACGACGCGATCTGCTCCGAGCTCATCCAGAAGTTGGCGGGCAGCGGCGCGCCGAAGATGTGGGCGGCTCGGGCGCTGTCGACGAACTCCTTCGTCATCCCGAACTTGATCTCACCGTGGGCCATGGCGTTGAGCACGGTGAACATGGAGATGAAGATGGGGAACTGCGCGACGACGGGCAGGCAGCCGCCGAGGGGGTTGGCGCCCTGGCCCCGGTAGAGGTTCATGACCTCTTCGTTCATGCGCTGCTTGTCGTTCTTGTAGCGCTTGCGCAGCTCCTGCACCTTCGGCGCGAGCTCCTGCATCTTGCGCGAGGAACGCATCTGCTTGAGGAAGAGGGGGAAGATCAGCAGTCGCATGAAGACCGTGATCGTGATGAGGGTCAGCGCCCAGGTCAGCCCGCTGTTCGGGTCGAGCACGGTGCTGTAGGCCTGGTGAATCCAGGTGAGGACTTGGGCGATGGCTGTGTAGAGCCAGTTAAGCCAGGACAGCTCCACCGAGCTAGCTCCCTTGCGTTTCGTCGGACGGAACCGGGCGTGGGGGCACCGGGTCAAAACCTCCGGGATGGAATGGGTGGCAACGCCCGATACGCCGGACAGTCAGCCATATGCCGCGCAGAGCACCATGTACGGCTATCGCCTCAAGCCCATAAGCACTGCATGAGGGGTAGAAACGGCAACGCGGACCCAGCATCGGGCTGATGAACGCCCGATAGAACCGGATCGGGGCGATGAGAATCCGAGCTGGGAGGCTCGGCACCCCTTGCGTCTGCTCCGTCATCGTTGTTGTTCTCGCCTTGACAAACGATCCAGCGCGGCATCGAGTTCGGCGGCAAGGCGCTCGTGTCGCACGGACGCGGCAGGTGGATTAGCGCGTACCACAAGCAGGCTACCTCGCGGCAGCCGCACTATACGGTCCCGCATCAGGTGTCGAAGCCGCCGCTTGACCTTGTTGCGCACGACAGCGCCGCCCACGGCCTTGCTGACCACGAAACCGACCAGCGGTGGTCCGTCGCCCGCGACCTTCAGATGCAGGACGAGGGTGGGACGGCCGGCGCGGGCCCCTCGTTTGACCGCGGCTGAGAAATCTTCACCCCGCCGCATGCGGGACTCTCGTGACAACACGTCAGACGCCTATCGCCCGCCGACGAACAGCGCCGGCGGGCGAACAAGCTGGGACAGGACGACCGTCAGGCCGACAGCTTCTCGCGGCCCTTGCGGCGACGAGCGGCGAGGATCGCGCGGCCGGCCCGGGTGCGCATACGCAGCCGGAAGCCGTGGGTCTTCGCGCGGCGACGGTTGTTCGGCTGGAAAGTACGCTTGCTCACGAGTGGGCTCCAGGCTTGAAAGTGCGCCCCCGCCTGGAAGCGAGAGCGCGTGACACACATGGCTGGCCTGCCGAGCTCGCGAGGGCATGCAAAAGCCGTCACGTGACAAGCCGACCGTCGTACGTTACGGGCCAGGCGCTCTCCAGGTCAAACCGGCGGAGTTTTCCACGTATCCACAGGGGACTTTTCCACAGGCATCCACAGGTCCACAGTCAGTGCTCCCGGGTGCCACTAGGCTGTGGACAACGACTTACCCACAGGTGTGCACAACTCCAAGAATCCCGCCGTGACAGCGGGATCACTCTGTGCATAACTTGTGGATCTCCTGTGGATGACCCCGGGAGATCGCACGAGCCACACCCTGTGGACAGAACGCGCGATCCGCGGCCGTGGCGGTCGCCGCCTGTGGATGAACGACGAAGGGGAAGCCACACCATGGACGGGGACGAGCTCGGGACGGTATGGGCCCAGGCGCTGGCCAACTTCCTCAACGACAACCTGCCGATCCAGCAGCGAACCTGGCTGGCGATGGTCCGGCCGATCGCCATGGCGGGCGACACGATCGTGCTCGGCGTCCCCAACGAGTTCCTCAAGGACCTGATCGAGGGCAAGCTGCGCACGCCGGTGAGCCACGCGCTCTCCCACGAGCTCGGCAGGCCGGTGCGCGTGGCCGTGATGATCGACACGACCACCCCCGACCAGCCGATGGGCGAGACTCATCCACAGGCTGCGGCACCGAGTTTTCCCCAGGCTTCCGAGCCTGTGCAAGGTTACGCACAGCCCGCCTACCAGGGCTCGGAGCCCTCTCTCTTCTTCGCCGCGCCGCCCGAGGCCTCGCAGATATCCACCGATTATCCACAGGAGCAGCCCGAGCCTCCACAGAACAGGTGGGAGGCCAAGAGCACCAAGCCGAGCGAGCCTGCGCGGCTGAACCAGAAGTACACCTTCGAGACGTTCGTCATCGGCGCCAGCAACCGCTTCGCGCACGCCGCGGCGGTCGCGGTGGCCGAGGCGCCCGCCAAGGCGTACAACCCGCTGTTCATCTACGGCGACTCGGGCCTGGGGAAAACCCACCTGCTGCACGCGATCGGCCACTACGCCCAGTCGCTCTACGACGGCGCGCGGGTGAGGTACGTGAGCTCCGAGGAGTTCACCAACGACTTCATCAACAGCATCCGCGACCACAAGGCCGACGGCTTCCGCAGCCGCTATCGCGCGATCGACATCCTGCTTGTGGACGACATCCAGTTCCTGGAGGGCAAGGAGCAGACGCAGGAGGAGTTCTTCCACACCTTCAACACCCTCCACAACGCCAACAAGCAGATCGTCATCTCCAGCGACCGGGCGCCCAAGCAGCTGATCACCCTGGAGGACCGGCTGCGCAACAGGTTCGAGTGGGGGCTGATCACCGACGTCCAGCCGCCCGAGCTGGAGACGCGCATCGCGATCCTCAGGAAGAAGGCCATACAGGAGGGCCTGGCCGCGCCGCCCGAGGTGCTCGAGTACATCGCCAGCCGGATCTCCACCAACATCCGTGAGCTCGAGGGGGCGCTGATCAGGGTCACCGCGTTCGCCAGCCTCAACCGGCAGGGTGTGGATCTCCAGCTGGCCGAGGTGGTGCTGAAGGACCTGATCACCACCGACGCGAGCTCGGAGATCACGATCGCGACGATCATGGCGAAGACGGCCGAGTACTTCGGCATCTCGATCGACGACCTGTGTGGAAGCTCGCGCAGCAGGGCGCTGGTGAGCGCTCGCCAGATCGCGATGTACCTCGCCAGGGAGCTGACCGACCTGTCGCTGCCCAAGATCGGTCAGCAGTTCGGCGGCCGCGACCACACCACGGTGATGCACGCAGAACGCAAGATACGGTCGCTTATCGCCGAGCGCCGATCTATGTACAACCAGGTCAACGAGCTGACAATGCGCATCAAGCAGACATCCACCATTTGATTTGCACAGCCTGTGGATAACCCTGTGGACCAGCTCAGACGGCCTCTCGACGAAAAATGGAAGCTACAAACCCGGGCACACCGCCCGGAACGCTTGTGGACAAAGCTGGGGACATGTTGGGGACAACCTGGGGACAACTTGTGGGTAACCTGTGGACGCCCTGTGAACAATGGAAACGGGAGCTCCAGATCGCCCCTCCTGACCCGTGGATAACCTGTTGAAACCTTGTGGATAACCGGTGGATGAACACCCCCCGATCTGTGGACGGCCTGTGGGCAACGGATCGTCGTCCACAGCCGGCGAAGTTGTCCCCAGGCTTCGCCCACAGGACAAGTGGATAAAGATTCCTGTGATGAGCTGCGGAAACACTGGTTATCCACAGTATCCACAGCCCCTATGAAGATGACTTCCTCTAGTTCTAACTAAGAAATTCAAAGACCCATAGAGGGGTTCTCCCGGAGCTCAGGTGCGGGAGAGTGACACTCGACAAGCAGCGACGACCAAGCAGGAGGCTGATCTCCGTGATGTTCCGGATCGAGCGCGATGTGCTCGCTGAGGCGGTCGCATGGACGGCGCGCAGCCTCCCTGCGCGCCCGTCCGTGCCCGTCCTGGCAGGCATGCGCATGGAAGTCACCGACGCGGGCCAGTTGAAGC
Source organism: Nonomuraea sp. NPDC059194 (assembly GCF_042754765.1). Taxonomy (NCBI): domain Bacteria; kingdom Bacillati; phylum Actinomycetota; class Actinomycetes; order Streptosporangiales; family Streptosporangiaceae; genus Nonomuraea; species Nonomuraea sp. NPDC059194. The sequence continues at coordinate 85,059 of NZ_JBHZBH010000027.1, forward strand.
TCTCGGGCTTCGACTACGAGGTCTCGGCGGAGGTGACGCTGGAGCCGCAGACCGGTGAGGCGGGGGTGGTGCTCGTCTCGGGCAAGCTGCTCGCCGAGATCACCCGCGCGCTTCCCGCACAGCCTGTGGACTTCGTGGTGGACGGCGCCAAGGCGGTCGTCACCTGTGGCAGTGCTCGATTCACACTGCTGACCATGCCTGTGGAGGACTACCCGTCCCTGCCCGCGATGCCGCCGGCGGCCGGCCGGGTGGGCAGCGACGTGTTCGCCTCCGCCGTCGGCCAGGTCGCCGTCGCCGCGGGCAGGGACGACACGCTGCCGATGCTCACGGGTGTGCGGATGGAGATCGAGGGCGACACGGTGACCCTCGCGGCCACCGACAGGTACCGCCTGGCCGTACGGGAGCTGAAGTGGCAGCCGGGGCAGCCCGACTTCTCGGCGATCGCGATGATCCCCGGAAAGACGCTCGCCGACACCGCCAAGGCGCTGGGATCCACCGGCGCCGAGGTCGAGATCGCGCTCAGCTCCGCCGGCGGCACCGGCGAGGGCATGATCGGCTTCTCCAGCGCGGGCCGGCGCACCACCACGCGCCTGCTCGACCCCGAGTTCCCCAAGTACCGCTCGCTGCTGCCGACGGAGTTCTCGGCGAAGGCGGATCTGTCCACAGGCCCGTTCGTCGAGGCCGTCAAGCGCGTGGCGCTGGTCGCCGAGCGCAACACGCCGGTACGGCTGGCATTCCGCGGCGGCGAGGTCGTCCTGGAGGCGGGCAGCGGCGACGAGGCGCAGGCCGTCGAGGTGCTGCCGGTCGACTACGAGGGCGAGGAGATGAACATCGCCTTCAACCACCAGTTTTTGCTGGAGGGCCTCGGCGCGATCGACTCGGACGTGGCCAGGCTGCAGATGACCACCTCGACCAAGCCCGCTATCCTCACTGGCGGCAAGCCTGTGGACGACGGTGGCACGCCTGACTACCGTTACCTGATCATGCCCATCCGCTTGTCCAGCTGACCAAGCCATCGGCGATGATGGAAGCCTGACTAGGGGGTTATCAACATGCAGATCGGCATGGTCGGGCTCGGCAAGATGGGCGGCAACATGGCCGAGCGCCTGCGCCGCGGCGGCCACGAGGTGGTCGGCTACGACCGCGACCCTGAGGTGAGCGACGTCGCCAGCCTCAAGGAGCTCGTCGAGCGCCTCGAAGCGCCCCGCGCGGTGTGGGTCATGGTGCCTGCGGGTGGCCCCACCCAGCAGACCGTCAACGCGCTCGGCGAGCTGCTCGAGCCGGACGACATCGTCATCGACGGCGGTAATTCACACTATGTGGACGACCAGCGCCATGCCGAGGAGCTCAAGGCGCACGACATCGGCTTCGTCGACTGCGGCGTCAGCGGCGGCGTGTGGGGCCTGGAGAACGGCTACGCGCTCATGTGCGGCGGCGACAAGGCCCACGTCGACCGGCTGATGCCGGTCTTCCAGACGCTCAAGCCCGAGGGCGAGGACGGCTTCGTCCACGCGGGCGACGTCGGCGCGGGCCACTTCGCGAAGATGGTCCACAACGGCATCGAGTACGGCATGATGCAGGCCTACGCCGAGGGCTGGGAGCTGCTGGAGGCCTCCGACATCGTCAAGGACGTCCCCGGCTCCTTCGCCAGCTGGCGCACCGGCACGGTGATCAGGTCGTGGCTGCTCGACCTGCTGGTGCGGGCGCTCGACGACGACGAGCACCTCGACAAGCTCAAGGGTTACGCACAGGACTCGGGCGAGGGCCGGTGGACCGTCCAGGCGGCGGTGGACCACGCGGTCCCGCTGCCAGTGATCACGGCCGCGCTCTACGCGAGGTTCGCCTCACGGCAGGACGACTCGCCGGCGATGAAGATGGTCGCGGCGCTGCGCAACCAGTTCGGCGGCCACGCGGTCACCTCGGCGGCGGGCGCGCACGAGAAGGGTGCCGACTCCCCCGGCGCCGACGTCGTCCCGCCGAAGGAAGCTCAGTAGCCTGCGGTTGTCCACAGGGTGCTCGCGGGCGCTGGCGGCCCGCCGTCCACAGGGTGCGGACGGGCCATACCGGTTTTCCACAGGGGTTCACGGCGGTGACCCCAGCGGTCGGTGTGGCCCACTAACCTTCGTGGGGTGCATGTCGCCCATCTGTCGCTGACCGACTTCCGGTCCTACGCCTCCGTGGAGCTCGGCCTCGAGCCGGGCGTCACGGCGTTCGTGGGGCCCAACGGCCAGGGCAAGACCAACCTCGTCGAGGCCATGGGCTACGTGGCGACGCACTCCAGCCACCGGGTCGCCAACGATGCCCCTCTCGTACGGCAGGGCGCCTCCAGGGCGATCATCCGCTGCGCCGTCCACAGGGATGACAGGCGCGCGCTGATCGAGCTGGAGATCAACCCTGGCAGGGCCAACAGGGCCAGGCTCAACCGCTCTCCCGTCTCCCGCCCCCGCGACGTCCTCGGCTTGCTGCGCACGGTGCTGTTCGCTCCCGAAGACCTCGCGCTCGTCAAGGGCGACCCGTCCGAGCGCCGGCGCTTCCTCGACGACCTCCTGGTGGCCCGTGCGCCGCGCTACGCGGGCGTCAGGGCCGACTACGACCGGGTGCTGAAGCAGCGCGGCGCCCTGCTGCGTACGGCCGCTCAGGCGCGCCGTGGGCGCGGTGGGGCGCGCAGGGCCGACAGTGAGGCCTCCTTCGCCGCGGCGGGCGCCGGAGACGTGCTCAGCACGCTGGAGGTGTGGGACGCCCACCTCGCGCGGCACGGCGCGGAGCTCCTGCGAGCCAGACTCGATCTGATCGAAGCGCTGCGGCCACTGGTCGCCTCCGCCTATGCTTCGCTGGCGCCCACAAGCGCTCCCGCGAAGCTCGCTTATCGGAGCACGTTGTCCACAGGCGGGGATGGCGTGGAGGACGAAGACGCCGGTGGGGCCGGATCTTCCGATGCCCAGACGTTATCCACAGGCCTGGGGATAAGTCTCGAGTCGAGGTTGAGAGAGCGGCTGCTCGAAGTCCGGCAGGCGGAGCTCGATCGCGGCGTCACCCTCGTCGGCCCGCACCGCGACGACCTCGTTCTCGGTCTCGGCGACCTGCCCGCGCGCGGCTACGCCAGCCACGGCGAGTCGTGGTCGTTCGCGCTGTCGCTCCGGCTGGCCGCCTACGACCTGCTGCGCGCCGACGGCGGCGATCCCGTCCTGATCCTCGACGACGTCTTCGCCGAGCTCGACAGCCAGCGCAGGCGCAGGCTGGCCGAGATCGTCGCGCCCGCCGAGCAGGTGCTGATCACCGCCGCGGTGGCCGACGACGTGCCGAGTGAGCTGACCGGTTCCAGATTCGACGTAGCAGGGGGGAGCGTGACCCGTGTCAGATGACGACAACCCGACCGCCCGTGGGGCGGCGCTGGCCAGGGAGAAGCTCGCCCAGGCCAAGGCCGACGCGGCCAGGAGGGGGCAGCTGCCGCGCCGCGAGCCGCGGCGCAGGGCGGCGGCGCAGCGCGACGCGAGCGACCCGCAGCTGTTCGGCAGGGCGATCAACGATCTGCTGGCCGCGCGCGGCTGGGAGCGCTCGGCGGCGGTGGGCGGCGTCTTCGGCCGGTGGCCGGAAATCGTCGGCACCGATCTGGCCGCGCACACCAAACCGGAGCACTTCGAGGACGGAGAGGTGCTCATCGCCGCCGACTCGACGGCGTGGGCGACCCAGGTCCGGCTGCTGGCCCGCACGCTGATCCGCAGGATGAACGAGGAGCTCGGCGAGGGCACGGTCAAGAAGGTCAAGGTCAGAGGGCCGCAGAACGCGCCGAGGCCGTCCGGAGGGCTGCGGGTGACCGGCAGTCGCGGGCCCGGCGACACGTACGGGTAAATCCCCCGCCAGGCGATCAGAGGGCCATAGAAGCGAGAGGCCCGCATCCAAGAGGGGGGATGCTTGCCAGGGGGGAAAACGAGCGACAGGGCATCACAGGCGCGTTCAATGCCACCTTCGGCCGCCAGAGCCGGTAGACTGAAAGCGGATTCCGGACACGTCCGCTTGCGTGTCACCCGCGGCATGCGAGCCGACTCCCCTGGGTGACCGCGCATCGGGGCACTCACGACGGTGACGGGCACGGTAGGGGCAGCTGGCGGTTGTCGCCTTCCCCGCCGCGTGTCCGCGGCAGGAGGATTTCGCACTTGTCCTACGACGCTAGCTCAATCACCGTACTCGAAGGGCTTGAGGCGGTCCGCAAGCGCCCGGGTATGTATATCGGATCGACCGGTGAGCGCGGTCTGCACCATCTTGTCTACGAGATCGTGGACAACTCCGTCGACGAGGCCCTGGCAGGCCACGCCGACCGCATCGACGTCACCCTGCTCGCCGACAACGGCGTGCGCGTCGTCGACAACGGGCGGGGCATCCCCACCGGCATCCACCCTGTGGAAAAGGTCTCCGCGGTCGAGCTGGTGCTGACCACGCTCCACGCGGGCGGCAAGTTCGACGGCAAGTCCTACGCGGTCTCCGGCGGCCTGCACGGCGTCGGCTCCGCGGTGGTCAACGCGTTGTCCACAGCCATGGACGTCGTCGTCAAGCAGAACGGTCACGTCCACCGCCAGCGCTTCGAGATGTCCAAGCCCGTGGCCCCGCTGGCCCAGGGCGAGGGCACCGACGAGACCGGCACGTCGATCACCTTCTGGGCCGACCCGGGGATCTTCGAGACCACGACGTGGAACTTCGAGACGCTCTCGCGCCGCTTCCAGGAGATGGCCTTCCTCAACAAGGGCCTGACGATCACGCTGACCGACGAGCGGCCCGACCACATCAACGGCGAGGTCCACAAGGTCCACTACCACTACGAGGGCGGCCTGTCCGACTTCGTCACGCACCTCAACTCCAAGAAGGAGCCGGCCCACGCGTCGGTCATCGACTTCGAGGCCCACGGTGCGGGCATCTCCGTCGAGATCGCCATGCAGTGGAACAACTCCTACTCCGAGTCGGTCTACACCTTCGCCAACACGATCAACACGGCCGAGGGCGGCACCCACGAGGAGGGCTTCCGCGCGGCCCTGACGTCCATCGTCAACCGCTACGCGCGCGAGCAGAAGTTCCTCAAGGAGGGCAAGGACGACAACCTCTCCGGCGAGGACGTCCGCGAGGGCCTGACCGCGATCGTCTCGGTGAAGCTGGCCGACCCGCAGTTCGAGGGCCAGACCAAGACCAAGCTGGGCAACACCGAGGCCAAGTCCTTCGTGCAGAAGGCCTGCAACGACCACTTGCGCGACTGGTTCGAGCGCAACCCCGGCGAGGCCAAGGACATCATCAACAAGTCGCTGCAGGCCTCACGCGCGCGCCTCGCCGCCCGCCAGGCCCGCGACCTGACCAGGCGCAAGTCGCTGCTGGAGTCCGGCAGCGGCCTTCCCGGCAAGTTGGCCGACTGCCAGTGGAACGAGCCGGACAAGTGCGAGCTGTTCATCGTCGAGGGCGACTCGGCCGGCGGCTCGGCCAAGGGCGGCCGCGACTCCCGCTTCCAGGCGATCCTGCCCATCCGCGGCAAGATCCTCAACGTGGAGAAGGCCAGGATCGACAAGGTCCTGAAGAACAACGAGGTCCAGGCGCTGATCACCGCGCTCGGCACCGGCGTGCACGACGAGTTCGACATCGCCAAGCTGCGCTACCACAAGGTGATCCTGATGGCCGACGCCGACGTCGACGGCCAGCACATCAACACGCTGCTGCTGACGCTGCTGTTCCGCTTCATGCGGCCGCTGATCGAGGCGGGCCACGTCTACCTGTCGTGCCCGCCGCTCTACAAGATCAAGTGGGACCGCAAGGGCGACGACGCCTCCTACGCCTACTCCGACTCCGAGCGTGACGCGGTCATCGCCGAGGGGATCGCGGCCGGTAAGCCCGACCCGCGCCCGCGCGACAACGTCCAGCGCTTCAAGGGTCTGGGCGAGATGAACGCCGGCCAGCTGTGGGAGACCACGATGAACCCCGCGACGCGGCTGCTGCGCCTGGTCACTCTCGACGACGCCGCGCAGGCCGACGACCTGTTCAGCGTGCTCATGGGCGAAGACGTCGAGGCGAGGCGCGACTTCATCATCCGCAACGCGCGTGACGTCCGCTTCCTCGACGTATAGCGGCAGCCGTACCAGAAAAAAGGATCATCACCTGTGACGGAAGTGAACACCACTCCCCCGGCTGAGCGCATCGAGCCCGTGGACATCCAGTCCGAGATGCAGCGCAGCTACATGGACTACGCGATGTCCGTCATCGTGTCCCGTGCGCTGCCCGACGTCCGCGACGGATTCAAGCCCGTGCACCGCCGGGTGCTCTACGCCATGTACGACGGTGGCTACCGTCCCGACCGCGGCTACTTCAAGTGCGCCCGCGTCGTCGGTGACGTCATGGGCACCTACCACCCGCACGGCGACACCTCCATCTACGACGCGCTCGTACGGCTGGCGCAGCCCTGGTCGCTGCGCTACCCGATGGTCGACGGGCAGGGCAACTTCGGCTCGCCCGGTAACGACCCCGCGGCGGCGATGCGCTACACCGAGTGCAAGCTCGCGCCCATCGCCATGGAGATGCTGCGCGACATCGACAAGGACACCGTCGACTTCAGACCCAACTACGACGGCAAGTCGCAGGAGCCCGACGTCCTGCCCGCGCGCATCCCGCAGCTGCTCGTCAACGGCTCGGGCGGCATCGCGGTGGGCATGGCCACCAACATCCCGCCGCACAACCTGCGCGAGGTCGCCTCGGCGGTCAAGTGGTACCTGGAGAACCCCGAGGCCACCGACGAGGAGCTGCTCGAGGCGTCCATCGGCCTGGTCAAGGGTCCCGACTTCCCGACCCGCGGGCTGATCGTCGGCCGCCGCGGCATCGAGGACGCCTACCGCACCGGCCGCGGCTCCATCACCATGCGGGCCGTCGTCGAGGTAGAGGAGGACGGCAAGGGCCGCCAGTCGCTGGTGGTCACCGAGCTGCCCTACCAGGTCAACCCGGACAACCTGGCGCTCAAGATCGCCGAGCTGGTCCGTGAGGGCAAGCTCACCGGCATCGCCGACGTCCGCGACGAGTCCTCCTCGCGTGTCGGCCAGCGACTGGTGATCGTGCTCAAGCGCGACGCCGTCGCCAAGGTCGTGCTGAACAACCTCTACAAGCACACCCAGCTGCAGGACACCTTCGGCGCCAACATGCTGGCGCTGGTCGACGGCGTGCCGCGCACGCTGCGCCTCGACCAGTTCATCCGCTACTACGTGGCGCACCAGATCGAGGTCATCGTCCGCAGGACCCGCTACCTGCTGCGCAAGGCCGAGGAGCGCGCCCACGTCCTGCGCGGCCTGCTCAAGGCCCTGGAGCGGATGGACGAGGTCATCGCGCTGATCAGGCGCTCGCCCTCGGCCGCCGAGGCGCAGGGCGGCCTGATGGCGCTGCTCGACATCGACGAGGTCCAGGCCCAGGCCATCCTCGACATGCAGCTGCGCAAGCTGGCCGCCCTGGAGCGCCAGGCGATCCAGGACGAGTTCGACCACCTGATGACCCAGATCGCCGAGTACAACGCGATCCTGGCCAGCCAGGCCCGGCAGCGGGAGATCATCAACGAGGAGCTGTCGGAGATCGTCGCGAAGTACGGCGACGACCGGCGCACCGAGATCATCGCCTACGACGGCGACATGTCGATCGAGGACCTCATCGCCGAGGACGAGATCGTCGTGACGATCACCCGCGGCGGCTACGCCAAGCGCACCAAGACCGACCTATACCGGGCGCAGAAGCGCGGCGGCAAGGGCGTGCGGGGGGCGCAGCTGCGCCAGGACGACATCGTCGACCACTTCTTCGTCACCACGACCCACCACTGGCTGCTGTTCTTCACCAACAAGGGCCGCGTCTACCGGGTCAAGGCCTACGAGCTGCCCGAGTCGGGGCGCGACGCGCGCGGGCTGCACCTGGCCAACCTGCTGGCCATGCAGCCGGACGAGACGGTCATGGAGGTCCTCGACCTGCGTGACTACGCCGTCGCGCCGTACCTCGTGCTGGCCACCCGCAGCGGCCTGGTCAAGAAGACCAGGCTGGCCGAGTACGACTCCCCCAGGTCCGGCGGCCTGATCGCGATCAACCTCCGCGAGGACGACGAGGTGATCGCCGCCCGCCTGGTCTCCGAGGAGGACGACCTGCTGCTCGTCTCCAAGGGCGCGCAGTCCATCCGCTTCACCGCGACCGACGACGCGCTGCGGCCCATGGGGAGGGCCACCAGTGGTGTTATCGGCATGAGATTCCTAGAAGGTGACGAACTTCTCGCCATGAATCGCATGGCGGATGGTGAGGACGTGCTTATCGCCACCGAGGGCGGGTACGCGAAACGGACACCCGTTGAGCAATACCCGGTACAGGGACGTGGCGGCAAGGGCGTGCTGACTGCGAAGATTGTCACCTCTCGTGGCAAGCTGGTCGGAGCCGCCATGGTCAACCCGGAGGACGAGGTCTTCGCGATCACGTCCAACGGCGGAGTGATCCGGACGAGTGCCGGGGAGATCAAGCAGTCTGGCCGTCAGACCATGGGAGTTCGCCTGATGAATCTCGCCGAAGGCGACAGCGTCGTGGCCCTCGCTCGGAACGCCGAGTCGATGGAGACTTCGGTGGAAGCTGAGGAAGACGGGGGAGGAGAGTAGTCCATGAACGCCCAGGGCGGTTCCGCGAAGACGACGTCGTCTCGGGAGAACGGGCAGAAGAAGCCCGCCAAGCCCAACGAGACAGAAGTCCTTGACCTCACCAAGGACGAGACCCAGGCCGAGGAGGAGCAGCAGCACAACGAGACGGTCCGCATCCGTCCGTCGTCGCTGACCTCCGAGGCCCCGCCGCCGGCCGTCGAACTGCCGAAGAAGAAGGCGGCCGCGGCCTCCAGGCTGCCGCGCAAGGCGCACCTGGTGCTGCGGCGCGTCGAACCGTGGTCGGCGATGAAGTTCAGCTTCGTCGTCTCCCTGGTCTGCTTCGTGGTCCTGTTCGTCGCGGTCGCCGTCCTGTACGGCGTGCTGTCGGCCATCGGGGTCTTCGACTCGATCGTCCAGACGGTCAACCAGTTGACCCAGGCCGACGGGCAGACCTCGGGGAGCTTCGACATCTCCTCCTGGTTCGAGCCGGTGCGGATCCTCGGCTACACCGCGCTGATCGGCGCGGTCAACGTCGTGCTGATCACGGCGCTGTCGACGTTGGGTGCCGTCATCTACAACATCGCCGCCGACCTGGTGGGCGGCGTCGAAGTGACGTTCAGCGAGGCCGAGTAGTTTCCTTGCCGTGTCCCGGACGCGGCGCGAGCAGCGCCCGGGACACGGTAAGCTTTCTTCGTGCGAACGACCGGTTCGCCTCCGCCTGGCGGATGCGATAACGTTCTTTGTGCGCGGGGCTATAGCTCAGACGGTTAGAGCGCTTCCCTGATAAGGAAGAGGTCCCAGGTTCAAGTCCTGGTAGCCCCACACATACGAAGGCCAGATTCCACCATCGTGGAACTGGCCTTTTGGTCATTTGTGGGGACTTTGTGGGCGGCCCCGGGAGCGGGTCGACCTGTTGTCGATCAGTTGATGATCGGCAGAGCCACGGTCAAGGTCTCATCGCCTGCCTCGCCGGTCAGGCGGAGCGTGAGTTCCCATATCCCGGCCATGGGGAACAGGTCCTCGGCGGCGCGGTAGACGCCGGGGCCGACCCGGGTCAGGGCGGCTTCGGGGAGGGCGTGGCCCATGGAGGGCATGGCGGCGGTCAGGACCACGCTGGTGGCCTGGTTCGTCCCGACGGTGACCTCGACGGTGGGCCCGGCGGTCACGGTGACCGTGTAGTGGTGTCCGGCGGCGGTCGCGGTCGCCGTACCGCCTGTCGAGCGGTTGATCACGAAGAAGGCGATGACCGCCGCGACCAGGGCAACGAAGGCGATGACCCGATATTTCATGAGACGTTGACAAGGTAGGGGCGGGTCACGATGTCCTCACTGGTGGCGTACTGCACCCAGGCGTGGTAGCGGCCGGGCTCCGGGAAGGTGAAGGTGAACTGTCGCCCGGTGGCGTGGACGTGGCCGAGGAAGGATCCGGCGGCGTCCCTGACGATCAGATGGCCGGGCATGCCCAGCCAGGGCCGGGTCTGCTCCTCCAGCTTGATCGTGGTGGGTCGTCCGGCGACCGCTGTCAGGTTGGTGGCCGGTGTGGGGGTTTGCCCGCTCACCTCGCGCCCGCTCACCTCGAAGGTGGCAGGGACGAGTTGACCGCCGGAGTCGACGCGTTCGAGCTCCGCCCAGACCAGCATTCTGCCCGCTATGTCGGCGCGCAGCCGTACCTCGAGCAGGCCGGGTGCGACCCGCCGGGGGTGGACATGGCGGAAATACCTCGCGTCCTGACTGGTCACCACCACGTGGGCGAGCGCCTCGTGATGGACCACCAGATCGTCCACCGGCCGGCCGGTGGACCCGTCGACGAGTTGGAGCCGGAGAGTGAAGTCGCGTCCGGCGATCGGCTGCGGCGGGGTGGTGGTGACGCGGGCCTGGACGTACGGCCGGCCGAGGCCGTCGGCGGTGGGCGCGGCCCCGTCCGGCTGCGGCTGCGGCAGGTACGGCTCGGCGACCACGAGCGTCGCCGCCATGCCCACGGCCAACGCCGCGGCGAACGTCAGCCCGCGCCCCAGCCGCCCGGTGAGCAGCCCGCCGACCAGCAGTACCGCCGCCACGAAGAGTCCGCCGTAGATCAGCAGCTCCCACGCGGCGCCTCGCGCGACCAGCACGCGGAAGGGCACCACGCTGATCTCGTCCCCGGCACGCAGGGTCAGCTCGTACGGCCCGGCCCGCGTGACGCGGAGCCGCGCCGTACCGCCGACGGAAAGGTCGCCGCGTACCGTGCTGCCGTCCTCGGCCGAGCGCAGCTCAAGGGCCAGCGGCACCCCCGGCCCGTCGTAGCGCTCGGCGGAGATCGCCAGCGTTCCCGGCACCCGCTTGGTCGCCTTGATCACCACGGTCAGCTCGCTGCCGCCGATGCTCTGGGCGAAGCGCATGTCCGACCCGGCCATGACGGTGTGCGCGGAGGCGGGGGCAGCGAGGATGACCAGCAGGACGACGACGAGACTAAGCAGCCGCTTCATGCCGCACGTTGTTGGGGAGGAACAGCACGCCCAGCAGCAGTCCGATCAGCCCGGCCACGATGGGCGCGCCCGTCCAGAGCTCCGGTACGGCAGGCAGGCCCGAAATCGCCGAGGCCGTCAGGACGTAGATCGTCCAGGTGGCCAGGGCGGACAGCGCGGCGAAGGCCCAGAACGCACCCCGCCGCGAGGCCGAGGGCCGCAGCCAGCGGATCAGCAGATCGGCGACCAGGCCGCCGGCCACGATCGACAGCAGCGTGGACACGTTCTCGAACTGCTCCTGGGCGCCCGGCATCAGCACGATCACGGCGTACAGCAGGGTGATCGCGCCGAAGGGCAGCTCCCAGCGGCGAGCCAGCAGCAGCGCCGGGGCGAGCAGCACCACGTTGGTGATCACCATGGAACTGGCCAGATCGCCGGCAGCGCCTCCTTCGACGTCGGAGAAGACCCGCACGATCCCCTCGGCGGACCACTGGAGGGCGTCGCCGTACGAAAGGAAGAGCGAGACCAGCGTGGTGGCGAAGGCCAGCGAGATCAGCGCGGGGACCAGTTGTCCCAGCGTGGGCCGCGTGCCCAACCCGGACCACGCGGAACGCACCGGAGTGGAGATGATCAGCGCCATCGTGGCCACCAGGCCCAGGTGTGACGGGCTGAACAGGATGTCGATGTTCTGCTCGATGCCCAGGACGGTGTGCCAGGTCATGTCGGCCAGGCCGAAGAGGGCGAAGCCGGGGATGGCCAGCAGCCCGGCCAGGTAGCCCACCGGCACCGCGGCCACACCCCTGCGTCCGGTGCGGACATTGCGCAGGACCTGCCACATGATCCAGCCGGAGACCGCGGCGAAGCCGGAGTAGAAGGCCGCATGCCACGGAGTGAAGAAGGTCTCCAACTCCGCGAGGTTGCTGTGCGCCCAGGCGTCGATCATCAGTCCGATGCCGAACCAGACCCCCAGGAGCGCGGTGACCAGATCGGTGCGGTAACTGACCCGAGGGCGCGCTTCCCCGGAGTCGGCGAGTAATCCGCTGATTCCTCTATTCGTCGTAAGCACGCATGGGACAGTACGTGATGATGATCTCCAGGGGAATCGGGGACCTCCCCCATGGGACCCTGAAGCAAGCCGTGCCGAAACCTTGTGCGGGCGCCGGTCAGAGGGGTAGATCAATGGCATGCCGAAGATCACGGGGTTACAGCGTGGCGATCCTGTCGAGGTAGGCGGGTTCCGTCTGACCGGACGGCTCAGCGAGAACGTGCTCGTCGGGCAGTCCGCTTCCGCGCAGACCGTGGTGGTCAGTCTGCTTCCGGCAGAACTGGATCGGGACCGGTTCCTGAGCGAGGTCGAACCCCTCCGGGCGGTGTCCGCGGTCAGTACCGCGCAGATCCTCGAGACCGGTGTGCTGGACGATCGGGCCTACGTCGTCAGCGAGTTCGTCGAAGGACCGACGCTGGAGCAGGTCGGCGGGACGTTCGACGGGGTGACGCTGTACCGGCTCGCAGCAGGCACGATCACGTCGCTGGTCGCCCTCCACCAGGCGGGATTCGTGCACGGCGACATCAGGCCCGGCAACGTGGTGCTCGGCCCCGATGGGCCTCGCGTGATCAATGTGGGCGTGGCGCGGGCGCTGTCGCAGGCGACGACCGCCACCCTCAAGGTGGTCAGCCCCGCCTACACCGCACCGGAGCGGCTGCGCGGAGGAGCGGCCGAGCCGCCCGCGGATGTCTTCTCCTGGGCGGCGACCCTGGTGTTCGCGGCGTCGGGCCGGTCGCCTTTCGACGGCGGGTCGTTGCCCGCGACGGTCGACCGCATCACCGGCGGCGATCCCGACCTGCCCGATCTGGGCGAGTTGCACGGCCTGCTCGCGGCGTGCCTGGCCAAGGACCCCCACATGCGGCCGACGGCGAGCGAGGTCCTGCTCCGTCTGGTGGGGCAGACGTCGTACCTGAGCGGGCTGATCGCGCCCGCCACGCCCCCGGTCCGACAACCACCCTTGACCCCCGCTGGTCGCCTGACGGGCGCGGCCTATTGCTGACCGCCTTCGAGCGAGACCGCGTTGTGGGCTTCGTGATCGTGGGCCCATCCACCAAATCAGCCAAGGTCACGAGGGTGAGCGGCGATGGTTCCGCCACCTTTGTGTGGGGTGCTGATGGCAAGACCGTGGTGGGGCAAGGACCTGACGGTTCGGTCCGGACGCACGATCTGGACGGCAGTCTGCTGCGGACTTTCACCGCTATCGGCGACCTGACCGGGACCGACGCCGCGCACACCGCGCTCGGCACGGTGCTCAGCACGACCTGTCCCGCCGCCGCGCGCGAGATCTGCTTCTGGGACGCGACGACCGGCGTGCAGAAGGGCACCGTCCGCCTTCCCGGCAACTCCGTCTTCAACGGCTGGCTGGACCGGCGTCACGTCATGGCCACCGTTACCGAGGGCTCCACGACCAAGGTGATGATGCTGGATCTGAACGGCAGAGCTGTACGGACGCTGGCGGAAGGACCCACGGCCGAGTTTCGCGACGTGTCACTCCATCTCACGAGAAGATGAGCGTGGAGATCCGCCCTGGGGCCTACGGCCGGTCGCTAGAGGTTGAGGCGGCGGTCGGCGGGGCCGTACCACTCGGCGAGCAGGACCGTGGCGTCGTCGTCGAGCCGGCCGTCCCGGTAGGTCAGGATGCTCTTGATCAGGCGACGGAGAGTCTCGGGCACCGGGAGGTCGGCGCTGTTGTGGCGGATGATGAAGTCCACGAACCTCTCCATGCCGAACTCCCGTCCCTCGCGGGCGCCCGCCTCGATGATGCCGTCGGTGTACAGCAGCAGCCGGTCGCCCGGTTCGAGCTGTCCACGGCACACGACGATGGGAAGCCCGAGGTCGAGGCCCATGGGGTGGGCTGGCGGGCAGTCGAGCGTGACAGCCCAGCGTCCGCCGCGGATGATGATGGGCGGGTGGTGGCCGCGGTTGACCCAGCGGAGCGCGCCGGTGATGAGGTTCAGGTCGGCGATGATCGCGGTCACGAAGCGGGTGCTGCGCCCGAACTCCTCGATCAGGACGCGCTCGATCGCCTCGGTGTTGGCGGTCGGCGGCAGGTCGTGGCGGCGGTGGTTACGGCAGGCGGCCATGGCCAGGTTGGCGGTCAACCCGGCCGAGACGTCGTGGCCCATGGCGTCGAAGACGGCCAGGTGGAGGGTGTCGCCGGCGATGGCGTAGTCGAAGGCGTCACCGCCGACCTCGTAGGCGGGCTCCATCACGGCGCTCACGGTCACCCGGTGGGTGGCGAACGTCAGCGGCGGCATGAGCCGCCACTGCATCTCGGCGGCGACGTTCATCGGGCGCGAGCGCACCAGCCGGGAGAAGGAGTCGCTGTGCGCGCGATGGCTGACCACCAGGAGCGCCACCAGTGACGCCAGGGGCCGCATGGCCTCCTGGGCCTCCTTGCGGCCTTCGGGGATGCCGATCCGCAGGACGCCCAACCGCTCGGTGCCGTCCAGGATGGGCACCCACCACTCGGTCGTGCCGTGGTCGGGAGCGGCCCTGGCCAGGATGCGGACCTCCTGGAAGGCTCGCCCCGCCAGCGTGGCGTCGATGGCGAGCTCGGCCGGGTACGGCCCGGCGTGCTCGCCCGCGCTCTCGCCGTGTCCGGTCAGCAGGCGCATCACGCTCTGCTGCAGATCGGCCAGGTAGATCAGCACGGGGTCCAGCCCGGCGCGGGCGGCGTGCAGGCTCACGAGAGAGGGCAGTTGCTCCAGCGCCGTCAGGTGGCTGGCCTGGAGCAATCCGGTCAGCATGTCCTCGATTCCGGTGGAATCGTTCATGGCGGCACCTTCGCTCGGCAGTCATCTGCCACATACCCATTGTGGCCTCGCCGCGAGCCCAGGCCCCCGAGCCCGGTCCCGGCAGGCGGGGTGGGTCCACGCGAGCCGGGGACCGCGTGCGCTGGGGGCCGCGGGCCGAGTTCATGCGCACCCGGGCCACGCGAGCTGAGACCCGCGAGTCGGGCTGCGGGGGCGGCGAGGGTGCCGAACTTCTGGATTTCCACTGACATGAGGTGACAGTGGACTCGCCCTACCGTCCATCGCATGAACGACTTCGACTTCCACACCGGCACATGGGACATCGTCAACAGGCGCAGGACGGACTTCCTCGAGGAGTCGTGCCTGTTGAAGGAGGCGACCGAGTGGGAGGAGTTCCCCGCCGTCAGCCACGCCTCCAGGCACTTCGGCGGCGGAGCGAACTTCGACGAGATCGAGTTCCCGACGAAGGGCTCCAGCGGCCTCACCCTGCGGCTGTTCGACCCCGAGACCGAGGAGTGGTCCCTCTACTGGGCCAGCAGCCGTACGGGCAAGCTGACCCCGCCGGTCGTCGGCAGGTTCTCCGGCGGCAGGGGAGAGTTCTACGGGGACGACACCCACGCGGGCCGGGACATCAGGGTGCGCTTCATCTGGTCGGACATCACCGAGCGGTCCGCCCGCTGGGAGCAGGCGTTCTCGGTCGACGGCGGCGAGACCTGGATCACCAACTGGATCATGGCGTCAACGCGGCGCTGACCTGCGACGTTTGACGCGCCGACCGCAGTGGGAATGATGCGAACTGCGGCTTTTCTCCCCTCTTGAGGCCAATCGGGGGATTCCACGGTGACTACTGATACCGCGACCACCGCGGCCGCACGCAAGCTGCCGTTGCCGACGCTGACCGCGATGGTGGTCGGCTCCATGGTCGGCGCGGGCGTCTTCTCGCTGCCGCGCAACTTCGCCCAGGCCACAGGCGTGTGGGGGGCGGTCATCGCCTGGACGATCGCGGGCGTGGGCATGCTCATGCTCGCCTTCGTCTTCCAGACGCTCGCCATCCGCAAACCCGACCTCAACGCGGGCGTCTACGCGTACGCCAAGGCGGGCTTCGGCGAGTTCCCCGGATTCTTCTCCGCCTTCGGCTACTGGGCCAGCGCCTGCGTGGGCAACGTCTCCTACTGGGTGCTGATCAAGTCGACGCTCGGCACGGTCGTGCCAGGCTTCGGCGAGGGCAACACGCTCCTGGCGGTGGCCGCCTCGGTGGTCGGCGTCTGGGCGTTCCATTTCATGATCATGCGCGGTGTGAAAGAGGCCGCCGCGATCAACAGGATCGTGACGGTCGCGAAGCTGGTGCCGATCCTGCTGTTCGTCGTGATCATCGCGGTGGCCCTGCGCGGCGGGGTGTTCTCGGCCAACCTGTGGGGCGGCGACGCGCCGTCGGCCGGTGCGCTGTTCGGGCAGGTCAAGGCGACCATGCTGGTCACCGTCTTCGTCTTCCTCGGGGTCGAGGGCGCCAGCGTCTACTCCCGGTACGCGCGTCGGAGGGAGGACGTGGGAAGGGCGACCGTGCTCGGCTTCCTCAGCGTGCTCGCGCTGTTCGCCTCGGTCTCCGTCCTGTCGTACGGCGTGCTGCCCAAGGCGGAGTTGGCCGAGCTGCGCCAGCCGTCCATGGCCGGGGTGCTGGAAGCGGTGGTCGGGCCGTGGGGTTCGGTGTTCATCGGCGTCGGGCTCATCGTCTCGGTTCTGGGCGCCTACCTGGCCTGGACACTCATGGCGGCCGAGGTGCTGTTCGTCGCCGCGCGGGACGACGACATGCCGGCCTTCCTCAAGCGCGAGAACCGCGAGGGGGTGCCGGTGGCCGCGCTGGTGATGACCAGCGTGCTCATCACCGCCGTGCTGGCCGTGACGCTGTTCTCCGACGACGCCTTCGCCTTCACGCTCAAGCTGTGCAGCTCGCTGTCGCTGGTGCCGTACCTGCTGGCGGCGGGGTACGCGCTCAGGCTCGCCGGCGGGTGGGAAGGCGAGGCGAGCAGAGGGCCGGGCAAGGACCTGCTGGTGGCGGCGCTCGCCGTCGTCTACACGGCTTTTCTGATCTTCGCGGCGGGGCTGACGTTCCTGCTGCTGTCGTGCATCATCTACGCGCCCGGAATGATCCTGTTCGTCATCACGCGGCGCGAGCACGGCAGGCGGGTCTTCTCTCCTGCCGAACTGGTGCTGTTCGTCGTGGTCCTGGTGGGCGCGGTCGTCGGCGTCGCCGGGCTCGCCTCGGGCTTGATCACCATCTGAGGGACTCTAGGCGCGTATCGGGAAAAGAGGTACGTTCCAGAAAGCGTGAGCTCGGGGGATCTTGCTCACGTCTGGTCCCCAAAAGGAGCCTCGATGCGCGTACCCTTCCGCAAGGCCATCACCGTGGCCGCCGTCCTCGCCTTACCCCTTTCTTTCGCCACCCCCGCCGAAGCAAGCCCGGTGTCCGACGCCTTCGCCAAGCTGCTGGTCAAGCAGGTCAAGGGCGCCAACGTCAAGAAGCACCTGGACGCCTTCCAGGCCATCGCCACCGCCAACGGCGGCAACCGCGCCGCCGGAAGCGCCGGCTACGACGCCTCCCGCGACTACGTGGCCGACAAGCTCCGCAAGGCCGGCTACAAGGTCACGCTCCAGCCGATCAACTACGTCGAGAGCTGGTCGGAGAACACTCCGCCGGTGCTGGGCTCCTACGTGCCGAACGAGGACTTCTACACCTTCCAGCCCTCGCCTGCGGGCGACGTCACCGCGCAGGTCCAGGGCGTGGACCTGACGCTGCCGCCCACCCCGACGCCGACCTCGACGAGCGGCTGCGAGATGTCCGACTTCTCGGGCTTCGTCGCCGGCCGGATCGCGCTCATCCAGCGCGGCACCTGCGCGTTCGCCACCAAGATCCGCAACGCGGGCGTCGCGGGCGCCTCCGGGATCATCGTCTTCAACGAGGGCCAGCCGGGCAGGACCGAGGCCTTCCCCCTCGACATCGGCGAATGGCGGGCGGGGGTGCCGATGGTCTTCGCCGACTTCGCCGTCGGTAACGCCCTGGCCGCTACGCCCGACGCCAGCGTCCGCCTCAAGGTCGACTCCAACCTCGTCCTCGGCACCGACGAGAACGTGATCGCCGAGTCCAGGTTCGGCGACCCCGACGACGTCGTCATGGTCGGCGCGCACCTCGACGGCGTGCCCGAGGGCCCCGGCATCAACGACAACGGCTCCGGATCGGCCGCCATCCTGGAGACCGCCCTGCGGATGAAGTACTTCCCCGTGCGCAACAAGGTGCGTTTCGCCTTCTGGGCCGCGGAGGAGATCGGTCTGCTCGGCTCCGACCAGTACGTCGAGAAGCTGTCTCAGGAGCAGCGCGACCGGATCAAGCTCTACCTGAACTTCGACATGGTCGGCTCGCCCAACTACGCCTACAAGCTGTACGACGGTGACGACTCCGACAACACCGGCTCCCCCGCGGGCCCGCCGGGATCGGCCGAGATCGAGCAGCAGCTGAAGGCCTTCTTCACCAGCCGCAGCCTGTCCACCGTCGGCACGGACTTCGACGGCCGCTCCGACTACGGCCCGTTCATCGCGGTCGGCATCCCGTCCGGCGGCATCTTCACCGGCGCCGAGGGCCTCAAGACCGCCGAGGAGGCGGCCATGTTCGGCGGTACGGCGGGCGTCGCCTACGACGTCTGCTACCACGCGGCCTGCGACGGCATCGGCAACATCAACCTGACCGCGCTGGACGTCAACGCCGACGCGATCGCCGACTCCGTCGCACGTTACGCCTTCGACACGCGTGACATCCCTGACAGGGCGGCGGCCGTGTCGGCCCGCGCCGCCGTACAGGTGGCCACGGGCAGCTCCGCGAGCTGACCGAACCGTGAGGCGGGCTGACCTCACCACGAGCTGACCTCACCGTGAGGACGAGCTGGCCTCGCCCGTGGGGAAGGGCGGTCTCCCACAGGACCGCCCTTCCTCCATCGCACCCTCTGTCCGCCCCCCACGGAGGAACCGATGAAATCCCGCATCCTGGTCGTGGCCGCCGCGCTCGCGCTGGCCGCCGCTCCTCTCACCTCGCCCGCCTCAGCCGCCTCCCTCACCTCGGCCCAGGCCGTACGGCTGGCGCCGCCGAACCTCTCGCTGGCCAACGTGAAGGCCCACCTCAGCCAGCTGCAGTCCATCGCCTCCAGCAACGGCGGCAACCGCGCCCACGGCCGGCCCGGCTACCTGGCCTCGGCCAACTACGTCAAGGCCCAGCTCGACGCGGCCGGGTTCCAGACCGTCCTGCAGTCGTTCACCTACAACGGGGCGACCGGCTACAACGTCATCGCCGACTGGCCGGGCGGCAACCCCGACGACATCCTCATGGTCGGCGCGCACCTCGACAGCGTGACGGCGGGCCCCGGCATCAACGACAACGGCTCGGGCAGCGCCTCGATCCTGGAGGCGGCGCTTGAGGTGTCGCGGCAGGCGTTACAGCCGGCCAAGCACCTGCGGTTCGCCTGGTGGGGCGCCGAGGAGCTCGGGCTGCGCGGCTCGCAGCACTACGTCACCAACCTGTCGACCGCCGACCGAGCCAAGATCAAGGGGTACCTGAACTTCGACATGGTCGGCTCGTCCAACGCCGGCTACTTCGTCTACGACGGCGACAACTCCGACGGCGTCGGCTCTGGCCCTGGTCCGACGGGCTCGGCCGAGCTGGAGCGGACGCTGCAGGACTACTTCGCCTCGATCGGCGTGCCCACCAGAGGCACCGACTTCGACGGCCGCTCGGACTACGGGCCGTTCATCTCCCGCGGCATCCCCGCCGGCGGCACCTTCACCGGCGCCGAGGGCATCAAGTCCAGCTCCCAGGCCCAGCTGTGGGGCGGTACGGCGGGGCAGGCCTTCGATCCCTGCTACCACCGCTCGTGCGACACCACGGCGAACATCAACGACACGGCGCTGGACCGCAACGCCGACGCGGTGGCCTACGCCGTGTGGACGATCGCCACGGCCGTACCCCCGGTGACCGTGTGGTCCGACGACTTCGAGACGGACACGGGCTGGACCGCCAACCCGAACGGCACCGACACCGCCACCACCGGCCTCTGGGAGCGCGGTGACCCGCAGGCCACCACCTCCAGCGGGACCAAGCAGGTCGGCACCACGGTCAGCGGCGTCAACGACCTGGTCACCGGACGGCTGGCGGGCTCGAGCGCGGGCGCTTACGACATCGACGGGGGCGTCACCTCGATCCAGTCGCCTCCGGTCACGATGCCGTCCAGCGGCGTGCTGCGGCTGTCGTTCTCGTGGTACCTGGCGCACGGCAGCAACGCCTCCAACGCCGACTTCTTCCGGGTGAAGATCGTGGGCGACACGACCAGCACGGTGTTCCAGCAGCTCGGAGCCGCTTCGGACCGTGACGGCGGGTGGGGGGCGTCCACCGCGGACATCTCGGCGTTCGCGGGGCAGACCGTGCGCGTGGTGTTCGAGGCGGCCGACGCCTCGGGGGCGAGCCTGGTGGAGGCGGGCGTCGACGACGTCAAGGTAACCCAGCAGTAACCCGACCCGACCCGGCGCCGCCCCTGCCTCAACGGGGGCGGCGTCGGAAATCGACACCGGCGTATCGCCATTCTGACCGGGTAGTTCCTGCTTGATACGCGGTGGGCTTTCCGCTCTCTTTGTCGCTTGTTGCAACGGTCGGCGGTTGAGTGGAGGGTGGCCAGGGGTTCGGGAGGCGCGGAATGGCAGGACCAGGGGAAGGTGCGGCGAGCAATCGCACAGCACACCTGATCATGGCCGCGCTGCCGTACGTCATGATCGCGATGGTGACGGCGGTCGAGCTGATGCCGGGCACCGAGCTCGGCTTCCTTTCGCTGCTGGCGCTCGGCCCCGCCTTCGCCAGCCTCGTGGGAACCGTCAGGCGCACCGCGGTCATCGGCGCGATCGCGCTGATGCTCTCCCTGGTGCTGGGCGCCTACGACGACCTCATCGGAACCCGCCAGAGCTTCCAGAGCCTGCTGGTCATCACGGGTGTCACCGCGGCGAGCCTGGTCGCCACGGTGGGCAGGCAGCGGCGCGAACGCGAACTGGCCAACGTGCGCTCGGTGGCCGAGGTGGCGCAGCGGGTGCTGATGCGTCCGGTGCCACGCCGGGCGGGACACCTGCGCATCGCGGTCTCCTACACCTCGGCCGCGGCCGACGCGCACATCGGCGGCGATCTGTACGACGTCGTGACGGGGTCGGCGGGCGTCAGGGTCATCGTCGGCGACGTGCAGGGCAAGGGCCTGGAGGCGGTGGACACCGCGGCCCTGGTGCTGTCGGTCTTCCGTGAGGCCGCCCATGACGAGCCCGACCTGCTGGGGGTCAGCAGCCGGCTGGAGAAGGCGCTCAACAGGCGGCTCGAAGGCGAGGACTTCGTCACCGCCGTCCTGCTGGAGGCCACGGGTGTGGGCGCGATGACGCTGCTGAACTACGGTCATCCGGCGCCGCTGATCCTGCACGCCGACGGCCGGGTCAGCTTCGCCGAACCCGAGGAGACCGCGCCGCCGCTCGGCATGGGGACGCTCGACGTCGAGGGCCCCGTGCCGCACCGGATCCGGTTCCGCCCTGGCGACCAGATGCTGCTCTACACCGACGGGGTCATCGAGGCGCGCGACCCCGAGGGCAGGTTCTACCCGCTGGCCGAGCGGGCCTTCCTGCTGAAGAACGACAACCCGGAGGCGGCGCTCGAGGCGCTGCGCCTCGACCTGGTCGCGCACGTCGCCGCCCCGCTGCACGATGACGCGGCCATGCTGCTGCTGCGCCAGTCCGGGGGAAGGGACCTCATGAGGTTGGGCCGGACCGCGGCCCCACTACTGGGATGACGGGGAGTCCATATGCTGAAGCACGCCCACGCAGGGGGAACGATCGACCACCCCCGTTCCTACGAGCTGCTGTCGTCCGTCGCCTTCCTGGGGCGGCGCAGGGAGATCTTCACGCGGATCGGGGCGCTGTCGGGCGCTCGTCCGGGCGACAGGGTGCTGGACGTCGGCTGCGGCACCGGCTACCTGAGCCGGATCCTCTCCCCGCTGATCGGCCCCACCGGTCAGGTGACGGGCGTCGACCCGTCGCCGCAGATGATCGGGTACGCCATGGAGCGCGCGCCCGGCAACTGCTCCTACGTGGTGGGCGAGGGCCAGGCGCTCGATCTGCCCGACGCCTCCTTCGACATCGTCGTCTCCAGCCTGGCCGTGCACCACATGCCCGTCGACGCGCGCGGCGAGGCCGTACGGGAGATGGCAAGGGTGCTGCGGCCGGGCGGCAGGCTGCTCATCGTCGAGTTCCGCCCGCCGACCGGCCGCCTCGGCGACCTGGTCGCCAGGTTCTGCGCGCGCCACGGCGTGGTGCACCGGCCGGAGGAACTGCTCGACGAGCTGATCCCCCAGGCGGGCTTCGACATCGACGCCAGGGGCACGCTGCCGCCCCTGCTGTACTACGTCAGAGCCGTGCTGAAACCGGAGTGAGCCAGCTCGGCGACCGCCGCCGCCACGGTGTCGACCTCCTCCTCGGTGTTGTAGTAGTGGGGCGACAGGCGCAGCGCCCACTCGACGTCCTTGTCCACGAAGTCGTACTGGGCGAACTCGCGGAAGCTGAGCGCCGAGTTGATGCCGCGCGCGTCCATCGCCTGCTTGAACGGCTGCGGCCGCCACCCCTTGATCTCGAAGGTGACCAGCGCGGCGGGGCTCGGCCCGCCGTCGAGGGTGCGGACGCCGGGGATGGCGGCCAGGCGTTCGCGCAGCCGCGCGCCGAGGGTGGGCGTGCGCAGGGAGATGGGTTCGAGGCCGACGGCCAGCGCGTAGCGGGCGGCGGCCGCGCACCCGAGCAGGGTGGAGTACGGGAACTCCCATTCCTCGAAGCGGGCGGCGGTGTCGACCGGCTGGTAGCGGTCGGCCTCGACCCAGCGCGCGCCGTACATGTCGATGAACAGCGGCTCGTAGCCCTCGCGCAGGACCCGGTCAGAGACGTAGAGGAAGCCCGAGCCGCGCGGCCCGCGCAGGAACTTGCGGCAGGTGGCGGTGAGCACGTCGCAGCCGATCTCCTCGACGTCGATCGGGTACTGGCCGACCGACTGGCAGGCGTCGACGAGGTAGAGCAGGCCGAGCTCGCGGCAGTGGCGGCCGATCTCGGCGATCGGCTGGACGAGACCGGAGTTGGTGGGCACGTGGGTGACGGCCACCAGCCTGGGACGGTGCTGCCGCATGAGCGCGGCCATCGCCTCGACATCGACGCCGCTGCCGTCGGCGTGGTCGGGGGCGTGCACGACCGTGACGCCGAAGCGCCTGCGCAGCGCCATGAAGGCGATCTGGTTGGAGATGAAGTCGTTGCGGGTGGTGAGGATGACGTCGTCTGCAACGAAGGGGATCGCCGACAGCGCCTTGGTGTAGGCGTGCGTGGCGCTTCCGGCGAAGGCGATGTTCTCCGGGCGGCAGCCGATGAGGTCGGCGATGGCCGCGTAGAAGTCGCGGACCTGCTCGGCCATGGCGGCCGACGCCTCGTAGCCGCCGATCGTCGCCTCCAGGTGCAGGTGGTCCAGCATGGCCTGGAGGACGGGGCGGGCCAGCAGGCCGCAGCCGGCGTTGTTGAAGTGGACGACCTTCTCGCACCCCGGCGTGTCGGCTCTCAGCGCCGCGAGGTCGAGAAGCGATTCTCCGGCTCGCACAGAAGCGCTTTCCATATCTCTCATGTTCTAGAGTAGCATTACCGCTTTTGTGATCTTGTCCGGAAATGTCGGACGGATGGGGTAGGTTCTCGGATCACTGATCGCCCACAAGCCGACAAGGCCGGAGGTCGAGGTCGTGAACGCGGACAGTCCCGCGTGGGAAGAACGCAGCGCGGTACGAGTGGTTCCGCCCGTCCAACCGCGCAAACTAGCCAAGGTGCCCTTCGTCGAACTGGCGGACGGGCGGCTGCAGGGCGTGGTGTCGAGCGGGTCCGACATCGCGCGGGTGTACGTCTCGTCGATCGCGGCGACGACCCACCACTTCAACTGCAGCACCAACAACAACCGCCCTTGCGGCGGCCTCTACGGCTCGCCCTGCAAGCACCTGAACGCACTCGTCGACGAGGCGATCGTGCAGTACGGCCTCGACCGGGTCGCCAGATACCTGCGCGTCGAGGTCGCCGAGGGTGAGCGCCTGATCAACAAGCTGGACGGCCAGCACGAGCCCGCTCCGGCGGCCATGGTCTTCAGCCGCTTCCTGCGCCACCTGGCCTACCTGGAAGTGCCGGAGTCCGTCACGCCCGTCCCCGAGATGCATTGGTTCCGTTGATGCGACTGGACGCTCCCCCGCAGGGAGTCGAAGAGACCCTCGAGGTCGTGACCGGGCTCGACGAGGCCCTGACGCACGGGCTCGCGCGGTCAGGAGGAGAGCGGCTGAAGGCGCTGGCGGGCGCGCTCGCCACGACGCCGATCGGCCCGCGCGTGGCCGAGGCGAGTGAGAAGATCGCCGCCGGCTCCGTCGCCGAGGAGCACCTGGCGGCGCTGGCAGGCGGCAGGTCCGCGCTGCTCGGCGCGGTCCACGACGCGCTGCTCGACCAGCTCGACACCGCGCTGGGCCGTACGCGCGCCCCTTATGTCGCCGGCGAGGGCGCCTCGAAGGCGAACGAGAGCTGCCGGTCGTGGCTGAGCGAGCTGGCGATCACCGGATGGCGCGGTGTCGACCACGACCTGGTCTCCGCCTCCTCCCAGCTCGTCGAGGGCCTGCTCGGCGATTCCGCCACGCGCCGCCTGGCCGTCCTGCTCGACGGGCTGGCCGCCGAGCTGAGCGCCTCCTCTCCCGTCGCGGCGATGGATCGCGTGCCCGCGCGGCGGTGGGCCGACCTGTGGTCGCGGGCCCTGCTGCTGTCGCAGGGCGGCTGGCCCGAGGCCGCGGCCGAGGAGGTGTCGGGGCGGCTGCTGATCCTCGGCGTCGAGGTGCAGGAGCACGGCACCGCCGTACAGGTGCAGGTCCACGGGGTGCTCGAGACGCAGGGGCGCAACCTGCTGGTACGCACCAGCGTGGTCGTCGCCAAGGTCGACACGATCGTCGGGCTCGCGCTCTGGCCGCTGCTCAGCGGGTACCCGATGCTGCTGAAGGCGCTGGCCGAGCAGCGTGCCGTCGAGGTCAGGGACCTGACGCTGCTGAGCGGCGGCGACCTGGTGTGGCAGGAGGACAGGGTCACCCTGGGGGAGGTCGCCGACCCGTTCGTGACGGCCAGGGTGGTGCTGCCGGAGGCGGTCGCGCCCGGTGTGGCGCCGCTGGAGCGGCATCCCGTGCGCATCGCCGAGCCGGTGCTGGTCGAGGGCAATCTCACCGACTACGTCATCGAGGGCGTGACCACCGCCGGACCGGTCACCGCCGAGCTGGCCGCGGGCGCCACGGCGTGCGTCGGGCTCATGCGCTGGGACGGCGGGCGCTGGATCCTGCAGCCGCTCGCGGTGCAGAAGGGCAAGAAGTTCCCGCACAACGCCGAGCTGGCGCTCAGCCCCAAGGCCGTCAAGGCGGGCGACGCCGTGACCGTGCTCAGGGAACGAGCGGGACGGCTGCTGCGCAAATGAGCGACGAGAACAGAAGGCAGGTCCTCTACTGGCGGCTGCTCGCGAGGGTGTTCGAGCCCGAGGAGCAGCCCTCGCTCGAGTCGTCGAGCGTCGCCATCGTGGACGACCTCGGGCTGCCCACCGCGCTGCTCGACCCGTCGATCTCGATCGACAACCTCGTGCAGCGCTTCCCCGAGCTGCGCGACCAGCTCGACAACCTCCACGACCTGGACAGCGTCCGCAAGGCGGCCCTGGTCAGCAAGCTGCTGCTCAACGTCTTCAACACCGGCTCCGGTACGGTCACCGCCACCCAGCTCGCCTCGTGGAAGAAGGACGCGGCCTGCTACCAGCAGGTGATCGGCGACGAGGCGGGCCAGCTCGGCCAGATCGAAGCCGACCTGGTCAAGCGCATGCACCTCAGGGAGGTGCTGAACGACCCCAACCTGGCCAAGCAGCTCACGCCGAGCATGTCGCTCATCGAGCAGCTGCTGCGCGACAAGGCCAACCTGTCGGGGGTCGCGCTCGCCAACGCCAAGGCGCTGATCCGCAGGTTCGTCGACGAGGTGGCGCAGGTGCTGCGCACCCAGGTCGAGAAGACCAGCACGGGCACGATCGACAGGTCGGTGCCGCCCAAGCGCGTCTTCCGCAACCTCGACATCGAGCGCACGATCTGGAAGAACCTCACCAACTGGAGCCCGGACGACGAGCGGCTGTACGTCGACCGCCTGTTCTACAAGCACACGGCCAAGAGGACGACACCCGCGAAGATGATCGTGGTGGTCGACCAGTCGGGCTCGATGGTCGACGCGATGGTCAACTGCACGATCCTCGCCTCGATCTTCGCCGGGCTGCCGAAGGTGGACGTCCACCTGGTCGCCTACGACACCCGCGCGCTCGACCTGACGCCGTGGGTGAACGACCCCTTCGAGGTGCTGCTGCGCACGACGCTGGGCGGCGGCACCAACGGGACGGTCGCGATGGCCCTGGCCAGGCCGAAGATCACCGATCCGCGCAACACCGTCATGGTGTGGATCTCCGACTTCTACGACAACCGGTCGCTGATCACCGACTTCGAGGCGATCCACCGCTCGGGGGTCAAGTTCATCCCCGTCGGTTCGGTGAACAGCTCGGGTCAAGCGAGCGTGGACCCCTGGTTCCGCCAGAAGCTCAAGGACCTGGGCACTCCGGTTATTTCCGGACATATCCGCAAACTTGTGTTCGAGCTCAAGAGCTTTCTCGCCTAGGAGATTTTGTTGCTGCGCGCCCCCGCTGAAACCAAGTACGCCGAAGAGCTCGACTACCTGGAGTCGATCGACAAAGGCCCCAAGCCGTTCTCGTGGCGGCTCAGCCCCCGCATGGTGCGGATCTTCGTGCTCGGCTCCGAGCGCTCCGACGGCCTCGACCGTGAGATCCCGCAGAAGTGGTTCGGCGACCGCAGCTTCGTCGAACGCGCCATCGTCACGCTGGCCTCCGACCGCGGTCTGCTGCTGATCGGCGACCCCGGCACCGGCAAGAGCTGGCTGGCCGAACTGCTGGCCGCCGCCGTCTGCCGTAACTCCACCCTGGTCGTGCAGGGTACGGCCGGCACCACCGAGGACCACATCAAGTACTCGTGGAACGTCTCCATGGTCATCGCCAAGGGCCAGTCCCGCGAGTCGATGATCCCCTCGCCGATCATGACGGCGATGGAGCAGGGCGTGATCGGCCGCTTCGAGGAGCTGACCAGGTCCACCAGCGACGTCCAGGACGCGCTCATCTCGATCCTGTCGGAGAAGTACGTCTCCATCCCTGAGCTCCCCGACGACGGCAACAGCGACAACATCGTCTTCGCCCAGCCCGGCTTCTCGATCATCGCCACGGCCAACAGCCGCGACAGGGGCGTCAACGACCTGTCCTCCGCGCTGAAGCGCCGCTTCAACTTCGTCCGCATCCCCGTCGTGACCAACAAGAACAGCGAGGCGGAGATCGTCCGCTTCCGCACGACGGAGCTGCTGCGCAGGCACCAGATCGAGCTGGAGGTGCCGCCCACGCTGCTGGACATCCTGCTGCAGAGCTTCGCCGACCTGCGCGCCGCCGCCGCCTCGGCCACCAGCGACGACCAGAAGCTGGAGTCGGCGCTGTCCACGGCGGAGCAGATCGGCGTGCTGGAGGACGCCATCCTGCACAGCAACTTCTTCGGCGACCGCGAGCTGCGGGCCCAGACGCTCGCCGGCTCGCTGGTCACCTCGCTGGCCAGGCGCAGCCCCGAGGACCTGGCCATCCTCAACAAGTACTTGCACGGGGTCGTCGAGCCGCGCAGCAAGAAGGACGGCGGCGAGTGGCCCGAGTTCCTGGAAGGCGGTCGTCAGGCGATCGCCACGCTCTCATGAGCGGACCCTTCGACCCGCTGCGCGACCAGCTCGCCGCGGCGGCCGAGGCCTTCTCGGGGAAGGCCTTCGCGGGAGACGGCATCCTGCCGGGAATGGTCGACGACGTCGAACGGGCCCTGGCCGAGGAGCTGGAGATCTTCCCCGTCTGCCACCACTCGCCGGCCTCAGGGCTGGCGATGGTGCGCAGGCTCAGGGAGAAGCAGCCCAAGGTCATCTACCTGGAGCTGTGCGAAGACCTGCGGCCCGTGCTCGACGAGCTGGTCAACTGCCGCCTGCCGGTGGCGTTGCAGGCCTTCGCCACCGAGATCGACGGCTTCCCGGCCGAGTGGTCGCCGCTGAGCGTGATCGCGCCCATCACCGAGGCGTCGGCCGAGTACCAGGCGATCGCCTACGCGCTCGAGACGCCCGGCGTCGAGATCGTGCTCGTCGACCGCTCGGTCGACCACGTCTTCCAGTGGGAGCCGCGCGAGCGGGACGACAAGAACAAGACGGTCGACACCGTGGGCGTCGAGATCGGCGACCTGCGCCCCCGCTTCGCCGAACTGGAGGAGCACCTGCTGCACCACGGCAAGGTGCGGCACTGGTCGGAGTGGTGGGACCAGTACGTCGAGCAGCCGCTGACCGGCGCGGACTACGACACCTACCGGCAGGTCATGGTGCTGATCGGCAGCCTGTTCCGGCGGCTGCGTCCCGACGGCACCTCGGTCGACGAGAACCGCGAGCGCTACATGTGGACCCGCATGCGCGAGCACCTGGCGGCCACCGGCGCCGACCCCTCGACCTGCCTGTACGTCTGCGGGGCCTTCCACGCCGCCAGCCCCGTGATGGGCGAGCACCTCGACATCAGCCCGCGCACCGAGACCCGATGGCTCTACGGGCTCATCCCGTCCAGCCACTCGCAGATCGAGCAGCAGTTCGGCCTCGCGCCGGGCTCGGTGTCGATCGCCGCCGCGACCTGGGACAAGTCGCTCAAGCGCACCGGCGTCACACCGTTCCAGCTTGGCAGCAAGCGCAAGGGCCGGGCCAAGCCGCCCGCCGCGCCCCAGCCGGTCGCCGACCGGCTGTCGGGCTTCCTGAAGCAGCCGCCCTCGCTCGACGGCTTCGACGAGGCCGAGCTGCTCGGCTGGTGCGTCGACATCGTACGGCTGGCCCGCCGCAACGGCTACCAGTCCAGCACCGCCGACGCCATCGCCGTGTACGAGACGTCGATCCTGCTGGCCGGCATGCGCAACAGGAAGCGGCCCACGCCGTACGACTTCCAGGACGCGGCCGTCACCTGCATCGAGAAGGACGTCGTGCCGGGCAGGCGCGACGTGCGGCGGCTGTGCGAGATCATGCTCGGCGGCGACAGGATCGGCCAGGTCGGCTACGACTCGCTGCCGCCGCTGGCCCGCGACATCCTCGACCGGCTCGCCCCGCTCGGGCTCGACCTGCAGAAGCGCACCATGTCCAGGGCGCTGCTGAACCTCGACGCCAACCCCGAGCTGGTGCCGTGCTCCGACCTGCTGTGGATGCTGCGCTATCTGCTGCCGGAGGGCGCGGTCAAGCCCATCATGGGCTCGCGCGTGCTGGGCGAGCGCTCCTTCCAGGAGAGCTGGGACCTGTGGCTGGGCAAGCACCAGCGCGACCTGATCGAGCTCGGCTACGAGGGCGTGACCGTCGAACAGGTGCTGGAGCAGCGGCTGCGCACGGCCGCGTGGGACCAGAAGGCGACCGCCGCCAAGGTGCTCGCCGCGGTCGAGGACTCCATCCTGTTCCTGGGCAGCCGCAGGTTCACCGACGAGCTCGGCGCGCGGGCGGTGGAGCTGCTGTCGGCCGAGCGGACCGTCGACGACGCGCCGGAGGTGCTGCGCAGGATCAGGCGGCTGCTGGCCTACTACCGGTCGGCGGGCCACGGCCTGCCCGCCTGGTGCGAGGCGTTCGTGACCGCGGGTTACGCGCACTACTGCACGCTGCTGCCCACCGCCTTCGTCGACGAGGAGTCGGGCGTCAGGCAGGTCGGCGCGATGCTCGGGTTCCTGTTCTCCATGGAGAGCCTGGCGCTGTCGCTGGGCTGCGACAGGGCGCAGCTGGAGCTGGCGGTGCAGCAGTCGCATCCCGAGGCTCCGGCCAAGGTGGCGCTGCTGTGGACGGCGAAGTTCCAGCTCGGCCTGCTGTCGATGGCGGGGCTGCGGGCGCTGACCGACGACCTGCTGGACAACCCGCTGGTCGTGCCGTCGGTGCCGCTCTACGTCTCCGGTTTCGTGCAGGCGCTGGAGTCGGCTCCCGTGCTGACGTCCTTCGTGGTCGAGGTGCTGTCCAACGCGTTCGGACGGCTGCCCGACGACGTGCTGCTGCCCTGGCTGCCGCAGCTGATCGGCGCCCTGCGCAAGGAGGCTCCTGAGCTGGTGCCCGCGCTGGTGCGCGAGGCGGGCCGTACCTTCCCCGGCACGCTGGCCGCGGTCGACGCGTGGGTGCCGCCGTGGTCGGCGCAGGCCGTACCGGCTCCGTCGGCGTCGGTGCCCCTCGTGGCGGGCCCGGTCAGCGACCTGCTGGCCGCGCACCCCGCGGCCACGGACGCCGTCGCCGCGGTGCTCGGCTGCTCGGGCGAGTGGCGGCAGGCGGGTGACGCGGCTGCGGGTGCGGGCGATGGGGCGGGGTACGGCGAGGTCGCGAGCCTGCTGGCCGCCCACCCCGAATCCGCCGACGCGCTCGCGGCCCTGCTCTAGGGGTGGGGCACCGGGCGAGCACACCGCGCACGCCCGGTGACCGCAGCGCGGCCAGGGCGACGGCGACGATGAGCGCCGCGCAGCCCAGCAGCGCGGGCGCGGACCCGATCGCGACGGCGACGGGCCCGGCCACCAGTAGTCCGATCGGGCCGAACATCAGCGAGCCCAGCGCGTCGTGGGAGGTGACCCACGACAGCGATGACGCCGGCCGTCCGCTGTGAGGTGGTTCCTGATAGCCGAATCACAGGCGTTAATGAGCTGTCGTCTGGGACTATCAGTGGGTGAAGCTTTCCGAGTCGACGCGGCGGAACGGTGTGCACTACAACCGGCCGCGGCGCGGGATGCCAAGATGCCGGTCCTCGTGGTCAAGACCGTCACCGGCCGATATCTGGCGCTCCAACGGGCCACCGAGCGGTGGAGGTGGACGATGACCTCGGGCGGGGACATGGCCGAGGTGCTCACCTCGTTTTGTGCCCGCCTGTACGGCCGCCGCTCAGCCGGACGCAGGGCACGCGCCGCGCTTCAGGCCGCGCGGGACGCTGCGTGACTCGCCACAGGCAGGGTGTCCGGTTCGAGTTGGCCCCCGACGCCGAGCAGGTTGTCCTCATGGGCCGCCACGCTGGGTTGTCTCGGGTGGTGGAGAACTTCTGCCTGGAGATCGTGCGCAAGATGTGGGCGCAGCGTAAGGCGGAGGAGTCCTACGGCATCACCGGCGACGGCCTGACCTCCGTGCCGTGGTCGGCCCCGGCGCTGGAGAAGGAATGGCGCGCCGCCCATCCGGAGCAGTTCCTGTGGTTCGGCGAGAACAGGATGTCTTCCCGTGTCCCCAAGGAAGCCTGCCGGGTGCGGGCGGCAGGGTTCGCCAACTACCTCGCCTCGAAGAAGGGCGAGCGCAAAGGCCCGCGCATGGGCTTCCCAAGGTGGCGCAAGCGTAAGCACGGTTCCCGCTTCCGCTACGACGCCGACCGTGCCAAGCCACTGGACGCCCGCACCGTCCGGCTGCCCGCGATCGGGGAGGTTGCGACCCGGGAGGACATGTCCTGGCTGGTTGACCGCCTGGCCCGAGGCGAGGCCCGGATACTCGGCGCCGCGATCCGGGAACAGGCCGGACGCTGGTGGATCTCCTTCCAGGTCGAAGTGGACCGGGACGAGATCAACAAGCGCCGTCAGGTCGACGCCGACGCCCCGGAATGCGGGATCGACCTGGGCCTGAAGACGTTCGCTGTCATCAAGAACAGCGACGGCACCATTGAGGAGATCGAGGCGCCGAAGCCGCTCAAGGCCGCGCAGCGCGCCTTGAAGCGGGCAAACCGCAAGCTCGCACGGACCGCCGAAGGCTCCAAGAACCGAGCCAAGGCCCGCAAGCGTGTCGGACAGCTGCACCTTCGGGTGGCCGACCGGCGCAGGGATTTCTTGCACAAGACCACCACCAGGCTGACGAGAACCAAGTCCGCCATCGCTGTGGAAACCCTCAACGTGCGAGGGATGGTCAAGAACCGCAGGCTGGCCCGCGCCATCTCCGACGCCGGGTTCGGCGAGTTCGTCCGCCAGCTCGGCTACAAGGCCGACTGGTACGGCTCGACCGTGTGGAAGGCCGGCCGCTGGTTCCCCTCGTCGAAGACGTGCGGGGACTGCGGCCGGATCAACCGGGGACTCGTCCTGGCTGACCGGAGCTGGGTGTGTCCGGGTTGCGGCGTGTTGCATGACCGGGAAGAGAACGCGGCGGGAAACCTCCTCGCCGCGATGCTCGCCGACCGGGCTGCTTGACATCGGAACCCTCGCCGGGAAGTTCCCCGGAGAGGAGAAACGCCTCGTGGAGACCACGTAAGACCTCACTCTCCGGTGTTGGCAGCGGTCGATGAAGCAGGAAGGGTCTCGGTGTGAGAATCACTGAGATTCACGCAACGGACTACTTGAAGCCGCGAAGACGCAGGCTGTTGGTGACGACGAAGACACTGGAGAAGGCCATCGCGGCACCGGCGATCATCGGGTTGAGCAGCCCGAGCGCGGCTAGCGGGAGCGCCGCCACGTTGTAGGCGAAGGCCCAGAACAAGTTGCCCTTGATCGTGGCGAGCGTCCTGCGCGAGAGCCTGATCGCGTCGGCGGTCACCCGCAGGTCGCCGCGGACCAGCGTGAGGTCGGAGGCCTCGATCGCCGCGTCCGTGCCGGTGCCCATCGCCAGGCCCAGGTCGGCCTGGGCGAGCGCGGCGGCGTCGTTGACGCCGTCACCCACCATGGCCACCGACTTGCCCTCTGACTGCAGCCGCTTGACCACGTCGACCTTGTCGGCGGGCAGGACGTCGGCGATCACCTCGTCGATGCCCACCTCCGCCGCCACCGTCCTGGCGACCTTCTCGTTGTCGCCGGTGAGCAGCACAGGGGTCAGGCCCAGCGCCCGCAGCTGCTGGATCGCCTCCTTGGAGGTCGGCTTGACGACGTCGGCCACGACGAGGACCGCGCGCGCCTTGCCGTCCCAGCCGACCGCCACTGCGGTACGGCCGGCCTCCTGCTCCCGCTCCAACGCCTCGGTCAGCTCCTCGGGAAGGTGCTGCGACCACTCGGCCAGCAGCCTCGGGCGGCCGACGAGCACGGCGTGCCCGTCGACGACGCCCTGGACGCCCAGCCCCTCGACGTTGGCGAAGTCCTCCACCGTCGCGTCGGACTGCGCGGCCCTGGCGATCGCCTGGGCGATCGGGTGCTCGGAGGCGTGCTCCAGCGCTCCCGCCAGCCGCAGCACCTCCTCGCGGTCCTCGCCCTCGGCCAGGTGGACGGCGGTCAGCGTCATCTTGCCCTCGGTGACCGTGCCGGTCTTGTCCAGGACGACCGTGTCGATCTTCCTGGTCGACTCGAGCACCTCGGGGCCCTTGATCAGGATGCCCAGCTGCGCGCCCCTGCCCGTGCCCACCAGCAGCGCGGTCGGCGTGGCCAGACCCAGCGCGCACGGGCAGGCGATGATCAGTACGGCGACCGCCGCGGTGAAGGCCGCGCCCGCGCCGCCGCCGGTGCCCAGCCAGAAGCCGAGCGTGCCGAGCGCCAGGGCGATCACGATCGGGACGAAGATGCCGGAGATCCGGTCGGCCAGCCGCTGGACCTCGGCCTTGCCGGTCTGCGCGTCCTCCACCAGCTTGGCCATCTGGGCCAGCTGGGTGTCGGCGCCCACCTTCTCCGCCCTGACGACCAACCGGCCGCCCGCGTTGACCGTCGCGCCGACGACGCGGTCGCCGGGCCGCACCTCGACGGGCACGGACTCGCCGGTCAGCATCGAGGCGTCGACCGCGCTCGAACCCTCCTCGATCACACCGTCCGTGGCGATCTTCTCGCCCGGCCGGACGACGAAGCGGTCGCCGACCTTGAGCCGCTCGGCCGGGACGCGCCGCCCGTCGACCAGCTCCACGTCCTTGGCGCCCAGCTCCAGCAGCGCCCGTAGCGCGGCGCCCGCCTTGCGCTTCGACCTGGCCTCGAAGTAGCGGCCGGCCAGGATGAACGCGGTCACGCCCGCCGCGGCCTCGAGGTAGATGTTGCCCGAGCCGTCGGTCCTGGCGATCGTGAAGTCGAACGGGTGCGTCATGCCGGGCGTGCCGGCCGTACCGAGGAACAGCGCCCACACCGACCACGCGAAGGCCGCCAGCGTGCCGATGGAGACCAGCGTGTCCATGGTGGCCGCGCCGTGGCGCAGGTTCGTCCAGGCGGCCTTGTGGAACGGCCAGCCCGCGTAGGTCACGACCGGTGCGGCCAGCGTCAGCGACAGCCACTGCCAGAACGTGAACTGCAGCGGCGGGATCATCGCCATCGCGATCACCGGCACGGCCAGGACCACGGAGGTGATCAGCCGGTTGCGCAGCGGCCTCAGCTCGTCGACCTCCTCCGCCTGCTGCCCCTCGGCCTTCGCCTGGGGGAGTTCGGCGGTGTATCCCGCCGACTCGACGGTGGCGATCAGCTGCTGCGGGTCCACTCCTGCGGGGAAGGTGACCTTCGCCTTCTCGGTGGCGTAGTTGACCGTGGCGGTCACGCCCTCCATCTTGTTGAGCTTGCGCTCGATCCTGTTGGCGCAGGAGGCGCAGGTCATGCCGCCGATCGAGAGTTCGACGGCTGTCTCGGTGGCCATCAGCTTCTCCTTCCGGCTGCCTCTAGTGGCCGTGGGGCTCGGCGGGGTGGGTGCTGGGGGTGGTGCTCGGTGCGGTGCTGGGTGCAGTGCTGGGGGTGGCGCTCGGTGTCGCGGTCGCGTCGGTGGCCTTGACGGTGAACGCGGCCGTGCGGACCTTGTCCTGATGCTTGAAGTCGAGGAACAGACGATAGTCGCCCCTGCTGGGCACCTCGGCGTGGAAGGTGAGGCTGTTCTCCTCCGGGTGCACGTGGAGGTAGGCGAGGTCGCCCGCGCGCAGCGCCACCAGGTGGCCTAGCGCGCCGAGGTAGGGCTGCACGTCGGTGACGGGCTTGCCGTCCTTGGCGACCGACAGCGTCAGCTTGCTGGACTTCCCCGGCACCAGGTCACCCGCGAGGGTCACGGTGTACCCGTCGACCTCGGCGGTACGGCTGACCGCGGGGAGCGGCTTCGGCGCGAACTCGCCGGCGGCGAACAGGTCGGTGCCGAGCGTCATCGCGCTGGCCCCGGTGGGGAGGATGTCGGCGTAGGCCCGGTAGACGCCCGCCTCGGGGAGGGTGAGCTTGACCGTCCAGACGCCGTCGGCGCCCTCCTCGGGGTGGAGGTGCTGGAAGGTGTTCAGGTCGCGGGAGACGACGATGAAGTGGACCTTCTTCTCGTGCTGGACGTCGAAGGCGGTGACCGGCTTGCCGTCAGGGCCCGTGACGGTGAAGCTGAAGTCGGTCGGCTCCCCGGCCTTGAGCGTGTTGGTGGCCGGGGTGAACGTGTAGCCGTTCTCGGACACCTGGAGCCCCCCGGGGGTATCCTCACTCTTGGCAGCAGTGGCGGTGGCGGTGGCGCTGGTGGAGTGGCCGCCGTCTTCGTGGCCTGCGGCTTCTTCCTGGCCCCCGGGTTCGGTGGCCGTGGTCCCGGTGCTTGTGGTCCCGCGGTCTGCGGTCTCGGTGTGGCCTGTCGTTGCTGTCGTTTCGCCGTGGGCGGCCGACTCGGTGTGGGTGGTCGCCTTGGGGGGCGTGCCGACCTCGCCTACCGCGCTGCCCACGCCCAGGGCCGCGCCGAAGACGACGGCAAGGCCCAGGACGTAGGCGCCGAGCTTGGTGGGGGTGTTCATGACTGATGCGCCACTTCGTATCCGGCCGCCTCGACGGCGGCGACGATCTGGGACTCCTCGACGGGGGCGGCGCTCTCGACGGTCAGCAGCCCTGTCGCCAGGTCCACCTCGACACCCGTCACGCCCGCGACCTCGCCGACCTCTTCCTTCACCGAGCTGACGCAGTGGCCGCAGGTCATGCCCTTGACGGTGTAGGTGGCGGTGCTCATGTCATATCTCCCTGTCACTGTGTTTTCTGCGGTCTTCTTCGGATACGGGTCTCGGTCAGGATCGGACGAGTCGCGCGATCGCGTCGGTGGCTTCCTTGACCTTCGCCTCGGCCTCGGGGCCGCCCTTCAAGGTGGCCTCCGCGACGCAGTGGGCGAGATGCTCCTCCAGGAGGGAGATGGCGAAGGACTGGAGCGCGCTCGTGGCGGCCGACACCTGGGTGAGGATGTCGATGCAGTACTTGTCGTCCTCGACCATCCGCTGCAGGCCTCTGGCCTGGCCCTCGATCCGGCGCAGGCGCCGGAGGTGGTCTTGCTTGGTGCCGGTGTATCCAGCCATGGTCCTCGCCTCCCTCTTCACCGAGTATAACACCGTACCCCCCTAGGGTATTCCACGGGCCTGGGTTTCCGGCTGCTGCTTTTCGACTGGCCTGGCCCTTGGGATCGCCTCAGGATGTTGGCCTTGGGGCTTGGGGGCTGCGCCTTGGGGCTTTTGGGCTTCCTCAAGCCGTTGGGGTGCTTGGGCTTTGGGGCCTTCCGTTGGGGTGCCCGGCCCCGTGCGCTCGGTGAGGCGTATCCCTCGACAGAGGCCGGCCCCGTGCTCGGGGTGGCGCGGGGGCCGGCCTGCCGTACGGACGATGACAGTGGCTCGGACGGTCACACACCCGCGGGCTCCTGCGGAGCCCGCGCGGGGCGGCGCATGAGCGCCAGCGTGAGCAGGGCGCCCACCGCGGCCACCGCCCCCGCGCCGACGAAGGCGGCGTCGAAGCCGTCCTCGCGCGACGTGGCGATCGCGGTCATGACCGCCAGGCCCAGCGCCGACCCCACGTTGTAGGTGGTGTTGACGATGCCCGACGCCAGCCCGCTCTCCTCCGGCGCCACCCCCGACAGCGCCGACATCATCGCCGGGATGTACGCCAGCGACATGCCGACCGCCGCCACCAGGCTCGCGGGCAGGAACGCCGACCCGCTGAAGGCCAGAGCGGCCGTCCCGACCGCCAGCACACCCAGGCCGAGCACGATCAACGGCTTGGCGCCGAACCGGCCCAGCAGCCGCGCGGTGATCCCGATCATGAAGATCATCACGGCGATCGTCATCGGCAGCAGCGCGGCCCCGCTGGCGAAGGCGCCATAGCCGAGGTCCTGCTGCAGGAACAGGTTCAGGAAGTACCACATCGGGATCCACGCGGCGCCGAGCAGCGCCATGGCCAGGTTCGCGGGGGCGAGACCGGGCGTGCGCCAGATCTTCAGCGGCATGAGCGGCTCACGGGCGCTGCGCTGCCTGATCAGGAACACCGCGAGCAGCACGATCGCGGCGGCCGCCTCGATCAGCGGCGCGCGCTCCGCGGCCTGGACGATCGCGTAGACGGCCAGGGCGATGCCGCCCGTGACGGTGACCGCGCCGAGCACGTCCACCGAGCCGCGCTTGCCCTCCGTCGCCGGCAGCAGCGCGGGGATGGCGGCCAGCGTGATCAGGCCGATCGGGATGTACACGATGAACACCCACGGCCAGCTGAGCCACTCGGTGATCACGCCGCCGAGGAACACGCCCGCCGTGCCGCCCGCCGGGGCCGCCGCGCCGTACAGGGCCATGGCCTTGCCCAGCTCGCGAGGGTTGCCGCCGAACAGCATCATCAGCAACGTCATCGCGGCGGGCGCGATCAGCGCCCCGCCGACGCCCTGGATGGCGCGGCCGAGGATCTCCACCCATGCGGTGCCCGCGGCGGCGGCCACGACCGAGCCTGCCGTCAGGATCACCCAGCCGGTCGAGAAGATTTTGCGGGCGCCGAACAGGTCCGACAGGCGTCCGCCGAGCAGCAGCAGCCCGCCGAACGCGACGACGTAGGCGTTGAACACCCACTGCAGTCCGCCCTGAGTGAACCCGAGGTCGCGCTGCATCTCGGGGAGGGCGACGCCGATGATCGACGTATCCATGATCACCATGAACTGCGCGGCGGCGAGCACGACGAGCGCCCACCACCTCCGTGATTGCGACATGGTCGTTCCCTTCCGGCTCTGATACCCCCAATGGGTATCTCTGAACGGCGGAGAACGTAACATACCCCCTAGGGGTTTGCAAAGAGGTGTCCAAGATGGGACGCGAAGCCGATCCGCCTCGCCGTTGGCGACGTCGTATCGGAAGATTGGGTAGAACTGGATAGGTCCGCACCCGGGGGAGCATCGCGAAGCCTTGCTAGGCTGCCTTGCAACCGTTGCAACCGGGCGTTGTCTCACCCCGGCAGGTGAGACCGTCGAAGAAGTGGGGTCACACCGTGAAGAAGCTGCTCGTTCTGGCGCTGCTCGCCCTCGGGGGGCTGCTGATCTGGCGTAAGGTGCAGGCCGACCGCGCCGAGCTCGATCTTTGGACCGAGGCGACCGGCAGCGAGAACTAACGATCGTGGCGACGAGGGTATGACCGAGTCCGGCCCCATCAAGCTGGTCTGTCTCGACCTCGCCGGCACCACGATCGGCGACATCGCCACGGTCGAACGAGCTTTCGCCGAGGCGATCGCCACCCAGGGCATCGTCCCAGGGACCGGTGCGTACGCGCGGGCCATGGTCCACGTGCACCGGTCCCGCGGGTGCCCCAAGATCGATGTCTTCCGCGGGATCTTCCCCGGCAACGAGGCCCAGGCGCAGGCCGCCAACCTGACGTTCGAGCGCTCCTACGAGGGTGCCATCGAGCGGGCAGGTCTCGTTCCCGTGCCTGGAGTCGTCGAGTCCCTCGACAAGCTCAGGGGCTCAGGGGTGCACATCGCGCTGATCACCGGCTTCAGCCGTACCACCCTGAGCAGGGTCCTTGGCGTGCTCGGCTGGCACGACAAGATCGACCTGGCCATCAGCCCCGAAGACGCGGGCCGCGGCCGTCCATGGCCCGACATGGTGCTTCACGCGGTGCTCAGGCTGAGCGTCGAGGACGTACGCCAGGTAGCCGTCGTCGGCGACTCCGAGAACGACATGCTCGCCGGACGGCGCGCCGGCGCCTCGATGGTCGCGGGGGTCATGACCGGCGTCCACAGCAGAGACCGCCTGCTGAAGGGCGGCGCCACGCACATTCTCGACTCGCTGGCCGAGTTCCCCGAACTGATCCTCGGCGGCGAGCGCAAGATCGCGGTTAGTCACTCTCCGTAGTCGGGTAAGTCGCGTGGCGACGGACTTATCCTGTGAGAGGTACTCCATGCGTCTTTCGCACGCCCTTGCCCTGCTTACCGCCGGTGGCGCCTGCCTTTTCGCCGTACCCGCCCACGCGGGCCCCACGCCCTCCTACGCGTGCCACGACCTCGAGAAGGATGCGGCCGCCTCCGCCGTCATGGGCGTGTGGTGCGAGTCGCACGACGGAGCGCCCACCGAGGGAGAGATCGGCACCGAGTTCAGGATCGTCGCGAACGGCGGCGAGCGGGAGCCCGGCTACATCTGCAGGGTTCCGCCGGGGAGAAGTGCTTCCGGGTACGCCGGCGGTTACCCTGGCGCGATCATCGGCGTTTCCTGCAGCGAGGACTCCGCCCAGCCCTCATCCCGCACGCAGGCCGCACCTCTCTGGGCGCCCCAGGCCGCGCCTCTCTGGGCGCCCCAGGCACAGCTCCTGCCCCCGGCACAGCCCGCCCTCCAACCGCGGCCCGCACCCAAGGTAAGGCCCGCACCCAAGGTGAGGAGGCCAGCACCCCAAGTACCGCCCGCGCCCGAGGTACCGCCCGCGCCCGAGGTACCGCCCGCGCCCCAGACATGGTCTGACACCCCACGGACCGGCCTCATCCACGACACGCTCGAGATGATCTTCAGGTAGCCGGCCGGTTGCCGCTCCCTGGCACTGGGCCATTCGGCGGGCCATGCGCGGGCACTACGCAGGCCGTTCGCGGACCGTTCGCGAGCCGTTCGTCCCGGAGCAGCCGTGCCGCCGCCCGAGTGGCGACACGGCTGCCCATGGGGGCGGTGGAAGCGTGGGAGGCACGTCGGGTGGCGAGAGCCCGTATGCTGTTGCTACGGTGTACAGCCGAGGCTGTCCGACCAGACTGGCGATGTGCAGGTCAGACAGCGTTTCAGGGGCCTTAGCTCAGTTGGCAGAGCGCCTGCTTTGCAAGCAGGATGTCAGGAGTTCGAATCTCCTAGGCTCCACCCATAACGGCATGGTCCTCGCCTTGGCGCGCTTCGCGCGTGGGGCTCGGGCTGTGACATCGGGGGGCGTGGCCCCCCGAACCCCCACCTTCAAAAGCTCGGGCCTCGCCCATGGGGCGCTTCGCGCCTTTGGGCTCGGGCTGTGTTTCCTCGGGGGCAGGCCCCCGAACCCCCGGCGAGGGGCGCTGCCCCTCGCGCTCCCCGACCGTGGCCCGCTTGGCGAGTCGAGCCATTCGATGGATGTAGAGCCGACACCCGCCTTCACCAAGTCACGGTCGATGCGTAGAGAATGAGGTGGTTGGGCGTCGTCGCTGCGTGACGTCAGGCCGCTATGTATCAACGTCGTTTCCGCTCGAGGGAGCCCGGTCAGTGTGGGTGCCTTGAATGACCCTGCCCTATAGCCATGAGCGTCGAGCACGGCTTAACTCACCTAGTACGGCAGCCGCCATTCGTTAGTTGAGCTGGGCGTATGCGGTAGTGAGGCGGGCGCGCCGGTGGAACCAGCGGGCTCGGGCTTGGTGTCGC